>NZ_JAWRXV010000585.1:0-284 GCF_046534875.1 Paraburkholderia sp. SIMBA_054
TGGGCTTTGACGAACGTGGCAAGGTTCGCCTGTCGATGAAGGTTGTCGATCAGGAAACCGGCAAGGAAGTTGTTGCTGAAAAGAAGGCAGAAGCCGACGCTGAATAAGCGTTTCTGCTACTGTAAATCAATCGAAAGCGCGCTCTTGTGGCGCGCTTTTTTGTTGCATGGGAATCAATTCAAGACCATGGATGAGTCATGATTACACCGGCACAACAGACACTCTTTCTCCCCTTCGATCAGGACATTCTGGATATGCCCGAAGAGGGGCAATCCTTTCTTGCG
>NZ_JAWRXV010000586.1:0-284 GCF_046534875.1 Paraburkholderia sp. SIMBA_054
CACAGGGTATCTACATGCTCGCGAACGGCGGCAAGGTCTTCGCCGGCCAGCGCGGTGATACGATCTACATCTACCTGGGCGCAGTGTTCGATACGGTGAATCTGCGCCGCACGCCGCCTGTGTTGACGGCGGCGGAGGATGCTAACGATCACGTGAATCCGTTTGGCAACGACGCATTCTCCGGCTTCAACATCAGCACCATTGCGATCGCAGTCCCAATCAGCACGGTTACGTCCAAACCCAATGCCGTAATCGGCGCCTATGTGTCCACAATGCGTCATGAG
>NZ_JAWRXV010000587.1:0-284 GCF_046534875.1 Paraburkholderia sp. SIMBA_054
CGGCAGCATCGCGTATTGCGGCTCAGCGCCACTGCGCAGTGAGTTCGTTCGCGAGGACCATCTTCTCGCGGACGCGTTCGATAAACGCCGCGTCGATGCCGCTTTGCGCCTTCAGGAATTTGAGCGCCGCCGAATAAACCACGCGCATCGCGCCGCCGTCTATTCCGCCGATACGCGCTGCGCTGCGGCGCGTTTCTTCCACGAGATCACGCGCGCTGCTGAAGTCCGGTGACAGGCCGCTTTGCGCTGCAAAGCCGGCTTGCAAACCGGCCGCATGATCGCGC
>NZ_JAWRXV010000588.1:0-283 GCF_046534875.1 Paraburkholderia sp. SIMBA_054
GGCAGTGATAAGATCGAAGGATTGAGATACATGGATAACGTAAAAGTTTTTGCAGATTATCCAGATTTAACGAAAAGAGATCTCATTGTTGCGATTGGAATTCAGGGAAGAGATGATGAACAACTTAGAAAGGATTATCAAGATCGAGGAGTTACTGTATATGAAAGAGTGAATACTAGTGTTTATTCAAAACGTATACTTGAAGCCATTGGCTTAACAGGTGCTATAAGAGTTTCGCCTTTCCATTGTCATACAGAAAATGATATCGATCATTTTTTATGTG
>NZ_JAWRXV010000589.1:0-283 GCF_046534875.1 Paraburkholderia sp. SIMBA_054
GATGCGCGACTACTCGCCGGCGCAGGCGTCGAAGTGGATCGACGAGAAGCGTAGTACCGTCTTGCGCTGATTGGCCATTTGAAAGCGGGGCGCCTGCTAGCGCGGCGCTGATGGGGGTTGTTGAGGGCGCGCCGGTTTGGCGGAGGCTTGGTCCTGACTTACGTTTTGGAGCGCCGCCCCGACGGGCATGGGCGCGTCGGTTTCGGCGGACGTCCCTGTCCGACGACACCGAACGCGGCACATCCGTGTGCCGCTCGCGCCCATACCCGCCGGGACGTCACCC
>NZ_JAWRXV010000590.1:0-283 GCF_046534875.1 Paraburkholderia sp. SIMBA_054
TGGCGCGTTGACCGATCGCGATATTGGCAATGCCAGTGGCGGTTGCATTCTGGCCGATTGCAACAGCAGCCGTACCGTTGGACATACTTAGCTGGCCCACGGCAATCGCACCACCGGAGGATGCGGCCGCGGCCCCACCGATCGCGATTGCCTCGGAGCCAATCGCCGACGAATCCGCCAGCGCGGAGTTCGCGTGGAAATACTCGATGCCTGCGCTGAGCTTGTCGCCTAACTTGCCCAGGGCTGAATCGACCGTAGCGAACGCCGAACTCACGTTGTTAGC
>NZ_JAWRXV010000090.1:0-33582 GCF_046534875.1 Paraburkholderia sp. SIMBA_054
TTGCGGCGGCAAAGAAAAGTAGGTGCCGCCCCGCACAGGGGCGACGCGTGAACGGCAAACACCATAGCGCGGATGCCGGCGCAAAGGCCAAAACACCGAACGACGACGCATGAAGCACGAAGGCAAGCCGCGGATGCCAGCGAAAAA
Source organism: Paraburkholderia sp. SIMBA_054 (assembly GCF_046534875.1). NCBI lineage: Bacteria > Pseudomonadati > Pseudomonadota > Betaproteobacteria > Burkholderiales > Burkholderiaceae > Paraburkholderia > Paraburkholderia sp. SIMBA_054. Next base: position 148 of record NZ_JAWRXV010000090.1, read on the forward strand.
ACAAAACCACCGCCCAGCGTCGCAAGACCCAAAAACCCCCTTCACTTAGCCCGCTTCAAAGACCCACCATCAGCGGGTGCAGGCTTCTCCTGCATATCTCCATTCGCATCACGAGTCTCAGGCATAGCAGCCCACACAAGCAACACAGCAAGCGCCCCCGCACCGGCGAGCCCGAAAAAGCTAACCGCATTGCCAAAGCGATCGGCGACAAACCCGGCAACAGCAGTAGAAAGCGTCGCCCCAATCCCGGCCGCGAGGCCAAACAGCCCAATGGTGAGGTTATAACGCCCCTTGTCGCCAGCAACATCAGCAGCAATCAGAGGCAGCATCACACCGAACACAGCAGCGCTAATGCCATCGAGCATCTGCACAGGCACAAGCAGGTAAGGGCTGCTAACGCCAGCAAACAGCAAAGCCCGCACCGGCAGCGCAGAAAACCCAAGCAGCAGAATGGGCCTGCGCCCCCAGCGCTCCGCAGTGCGCCCAACCCAAGGCGACAACATCGCCACAATCGCCTGCGGCACGATAATGCACGCAGCAATCACGAGCTGCACGTTATCGCCCATACCCGCCGTCACTTCACCCGCCGCGAGATTGAGCATCGCCGCATTCGAAAGATGGAACAGCACGACGCAGGCGGCAAAGATCAACATCCGCTTGTCGCGCAGCAACTCGAAGATCGATTCCTTTTCTTCGGCGTCGTCGCGCTCCTTCTTCGCAGGTTGGTGCGCGGGCAAAGGTTGATGCTCCGGCATCGTGATCATCGACAACGCAAACAGCGCAGGCGCCGCAAGCACGGCAGTCAGCCAGAACACCGCGCGCGCCGAGAAATATTCGCCGAACAGCCCCATCAGGCCCGCAGCGACAGCGCTCCCAATCGACGCCCAGCGTGCATTGCGCCCAAGCCGGTCGCCCAGATCGTGTCGGCCGACGAGCGCGAACGAGATGGCCGCCATCGCCGGCACGAGCATGCAGCTCGCAAAGCCGTGAAAGACCTCGGCGGCCATCACGGGCAGCACGGTCGGGCTCGCCGCAAGCAGCACGGCGCTGAGAATGATCGCGATGATCGCCCACGCAGCAGCGCCTTTCTTGTTGCGCAGCGCATCGACGGCCGCGCCGCCAGGCACCTGGCTCACCATCGCGCTGATCGTGCCGACTGAAAGCGCGAGTCCAATCTCGCCCTGCGTCCACTTGTGCGACGCGAGGTATGACGCGATGAACGGCCCGAATCCCGTCTGCACGTTGGCGACGAAGAAGTTGAGCCAGTCGAGGGCGCGGAGACTGCGTGCGTTGACCATGAGACGGCTCGTCATCGTGAAGTGCGTGCGGTTGATGCCGCCGCAGCGGACGATGAAGGGCCAGCCGTTGTAGCGGGCGCAGGAGCGGACGCAGGAACTGGAGATGGAGCAGGGGCAGGCGAGACCGCCCGGATCGGTTTATCTGCCTCGTAAGTGGGCGACGCCTTGATCTGCGCGTCATTGAGATCCATCAACGGACGCAGCGTCTTGTCCTTGGCGACGAAGCGCAGCGCCGACCAGTTCGCTGCGATCGAGCGGCGATCGGGGCTGATGATGCCGCTCACGTCGAGCACGACGGCCTGCGGCTGCGCGTTCACATCGACCAGCACGTCGATCACGCGGCCTACCTTGCCGCCGTTCGGACGCTCGACGTCCGCGTCCAGCAGTTCCATTTGCCCCGGCGGTACCGCGGGCGCGGCCGTCACGGCCGCGAGCGGCGTCGCGAGCGAAGCCGACGGCTTCGGCCGGTTGGTCGCAGCTAGCTGGTTAGGCGGGGTCGTGATCGTGATGGGCGCGCCTTTCGCGTTCGGCGTGAAGCGGAAGGCGGTCCACGGAAAACCGACCTTGCGGTCGCCAACGCCGAGAAAGCCCTGCAGGTTGACGATCATCTGGCGCGGCGTGCCGCTGCCGTCAGCCGTCATGTCGATGGCGCGGCCGATCACCTTGCCGTCGAGCTTCTGCACTTCGCTGTCGAGCAGGCCATGCGTCGTGTTGCGATCGAGCGTGCGGGTCACGATGATCGGCGCGGGAGCGGGCGGCGGAGGCGGCGGCGCGGGCGCGACGACGGGCGGCGGCGGCTCCGGCTTGTGCGGGCGCACGACGGGCGGGCGCGGCTTCTTCGGTTCCTTGGGTTCAGGCGCCTCGGCCTGGTCCGGCTCGGCGGCGGGCTCGAGGGCGGGAACGACGAGCGGCGTCACCGTGGCTTCGGTGATGGGCGCAGGCGGCTGCTCGGTCGGTCCGAACAGGCTGCAGCCCGACATCATGGCGGCAAGGGCCGCAAAAACGGCCAACAGCAAAAGACGGAAGGCTGGACGTAGGAAACCGCCAATCATCAAGTGGGACTCCGTGGCCAGGGCGGCGGGCACGATGCAGGTGCTGTCGCAAAAGACGATCCAGCGATTCATGCAGGCATCGAGAGCCTCGCCGGCAATGCGTTAAAGGCATGGTTTGCCGAGAGTTTAACCCGTGACGTCGAAAGGCCTTTGTTTTGTCTGCGTTGGACAGGCCCGGCCGCAGGCTTCAAAGCCCTTTCAGCAGGGCTTCCCGCGCGCGTCAGGCGGGCTGCAACCGTAGGTGTTAACACCCGGGTCGGCGGCCCGCATTGCCGTGTGTCAAACGATATAAGGATTGCGACATGCGCGGCATGTTTTTATTGCGATGGGAGATATATTGGGATTCGCCTAACCTTCGTTTCAGCATAAAAAGAACGGCGTGAAGTGGGTCGTGGACTGGTGAAAACGGAACGCGATGTCAATCGATCGTCCAACGACGGATTACCCGCCGTAACGAGGACGATGCGCACCTGCGCGCCATGCGGAAAGCGCAACACGCACTACATCTACTACTCAACGAGACGAACCTGATGACGGCGAGCCTGTGACGGCAGCCGTTTCGGCATGCTGATAAAGGAGGCACTCATCATGATGGAACCCCAGGCCCAGAGCATCGCGGAAGCCGGGAGCGAGGCATTCGACAACACTCGCGACCAGCCGGCGGCGTTCATTGACCGCTATTTCGACATCACCGCGCGCGGCAGCACGGGACGCCAGGAAATCATCGCTGGCATCACGACGTTTCTCGCGATGGTCTATTCCGTGTTCGTCGTGCCGGGCATGTTCGGCAAGGCGGGCTTCGACACCAGCGCGGTGTTCGTCGCCGTGTGCCTGACGACGGCATTCGGCTCGCTGCTGATGGGCATCTGGGCGCGCCTGCCCATTGCGATCGGCTGTGCAATTTCGCTGACGGCCTTCACCGCGTTCGGGCTCGTGCTCGGCAAGGGCTTGCAGCCGAATGTCGCGCTCGGCGCGGTGTTCCTGATGGGCCTCGTGTTCACCGCGATCTCGGTGACGGGCGTGCGCTCGTGGATTCTGCGCAATCTGCCTGCGGGCGTCGCGCATGGGACGGGCATCGGCATTGGTCTCTTTCTGCTGCTGATCGCCGCGAACGATGTCGGCCTCGTGGTGAAGAATCCTGGGCCGGGATTGCCCGTCTCGCTGGGGCATATCACGTCGTTGCCTGTGCTGATGTCGGTGGGCGGGCTGGCAGCCATCGTCGGTCTGGTGCGCCGCCGCGTGCCGGGCTCGATTCTGATCGTGATCGTCGCGATCTCGGCGCTTGCGTTGCTGCTCGATCCTGCTGTTGCGTTTCATGGTGTGTTCGCGCTGCCTTCGTTGAGTGCGCCGGGCCATGCTTCGCTGATCGGTGCGATGGATATCAAGGGCGCGTTGTCGCTTGCTGTCCTGCCTAGTGTGCTTGCGCTGGTGATGACGGCTGTGTTCGATGCGACGGGTACGATCCGCGCCGTTGCCGGGCAGGCCGGGCAGCTCGACGAGAATGGCCGCATTATCAACGGCGGCCGCGCGTTGACGGCTGATTCGCTCAGCTCGATTTTCTCGGGCTTTATGGGCGGTGCGCCGGCTGCGGCGTATATCGAGTCGACGGTTGGGGTTGCTGCGGGCGCGAAGACGGGGTTGGCTGCTGCTGTCGTTGGGCTGCTGTTTCTCGTCGTGATGTTCTTCTCGCCGCTTGCCGCGCTTGTGCCTTCTTACGCTACTGCGCCTGCTTTGATGTATGTCGGTCTGCTGATGCTCTCCAGCGTGAGCAAGCTGCATATGGATGATATGGTCGATTCGATGTCGGGTCTCGTGTGCGCCGTTTTTATCGTGCTGACGGCTAATATCGTGACGGGCATCATGCTGGGGTTCTGCACGCTGGTGATTGGGCGTGTTGTTAGCGGGGAATGGCGCAAGCTCAATGTTGGGACGGTTGTGATCGCTGTTGTGCTGGCTGTGTTTTATCTTGGTGGTTGGGCGATCTGAAGTTTTTTCGTCTGCGACGCTGGGTGGTTTGCTGGTTTTGTCGCTGGCATCCGGCGTTTTGTCTTCGTGCTTCATGCGTCGCCGGTCGGGGTGTTTGCCTTTTGCGCTGGCATCCGCGTTTTGCCTTCGTGCTTCAAGCGTCGCCCCGCACAGGGGCGACGCGTGAACGGCAAACACCGTAGCGCGGATGCCAGCAAAAAAGCAAAAAAAACCAAACCGCATGCGCAGCAAACACCGCTTCGCGGATGCCACCACAAAGGCAAAAAAACCCGCGCGGCAAAGCCACCACCAGCGAAAGCAGAAAAAGACCAACTCAATCGCGAACGCGCCTCCCGCGAAGCGGCAAAAAAACCAAACCCTTGACACATCCCCCTACCGACCTACACTTAACCTCATGGTTAAGTTACAAGACCTTGATCGCACGTTCGCCGCGCTAGCGGATCCAACCCGCCGCGCGCTACTCGCACGTCTATCGGAAAGGGGAGACGTATCAGTCTCCAAACTCGCAGAACCTTTCGCGATGTCTCTGCCGGCGGTCATGAAGCATCTCGACGTGCTGGCCGACGCGGGCCTCATCACGCGCACCAAGACGGGCCGCACAGTCGCATGCCGTCTGTCCGCCGCGCCGATGGAACAGGCCATGTCATGGCTGCAGCGCTATCAGCAGTTCTGGTCCGAAGCACTCGATCAACTGGCCGCCTATGTTGAGGAGCCGTCATGTCCGCCCGCCCCAGTCTCACGCTCCAGCGACACATCAAGGCGTCCCCGGAAAAAGTCTTCAGTGCGTGGACCGACCCGCAGCAGATCGTGAAGTGGCTGCATCCCGGCGGCTGCGACGTGATCCTCTCGGAGATGGAGTTGAAGGTGGGCGGCCGCTTTCACATGATCATGCGCGCGCCCGACGGCGAAGAGCATGACGTGAGCGGCCTGTTCCGCGAAGTCGCGATCAACGAAAAGCTCGTCTATAGCTGGGCATTCCGCTCGACGCCGGAACGTGAGTCCATCGTCACATTTTCGCTGAAAGCCGATGGCGACGCCACATGGCTCACGCTCACGCACGAACAGTTCTTCGATGAAGCCGCGCGCGACGCACATCGCGACGGATGGACGGAAGCGCTCGACGGACTCGAACGCTATTTCTCGTGAAGGCTGCAACCGCATGCAAAGAGCGATACGGCCGCACAACTGGAGGAGCAGATGGAAGAGCACAAGATCGTTTCACGCGAAGCATGGCTCGCCGCGCAACGCGCGCATCTCGCGGAGGAAAAGGCTTTTACGCGCGCCCGTGACGCGCTTGTGAAGAAGCGTCAGGCGCTGCCGTGGATGAAGATCGACAAGACCTACACCTTCGATACGCGCGAAGGCACGAAGACGCTTGCCGATCTGTTCGCGGGACGCAGCCAGTTGATCGTCTATCACTTCATGCTAGGGCCTGATTGGGAGCAGGGCTGTCCCGGCTGCTCGTTTCTGTCGGATCACATCGACGGCGCGCTCGTGCATCTCGCGCACCGCGACGTGACGTATGTCGCTGTTTCGCGCGCGACGCTCGAGAAAATCGATGCGTACAAGACACGCATGGGATGGCAGTTCCCTTGGGTGTCGTCGTTCGGGAGCGACTTCAATTACGACTTCGACGTGTCTTTCACGCCGGAGCAGGAAGCGCATGGCAAGGTCGTCTACAACTTCGAGACGCAGGACTATGCGTGTGACGAACTGCCCGGCATGAGCGTGTTCTATCGGAACGACAAGGGCGAGATCTTTCGCACGTTCTCGTCGTATGGTCGCGGCGGCGAGCCGCTGATCGGCAGCTATACGCTGCTCGATTTCGTGCCGAAGGGCCGCGATGAAGACGAGAACAAGATGATGGGCTGGCTGCGCCGTCACGACAGCTATGAAGACGGCGTAACGGGCAAGACGCTAGCGCAGGAACAGCAGGGCACGGGAGCCTGCTGTCATGAAGTGGCACGCAAGTGATGTGCTCTCAGGCGGCGAACGGCATCACGCCGACGCGAGCGAGGCCTGCGTTCAAAGCGACATTTCGAATGCGGGCCTGAGAAACTCCTGGATGCCCATCACGATCAGGCCCATCGCGCCCGACGCGAGCGTCAGCGTGCCGTACTCGTCGTAGCGCGAGTCGTACAGGCACGCGACCACGAAAAGAATCGCGAGCAGATTGGTCAGCCAGTCGAAATTGAGTGCAAGCAACATTGAATGATCCGGGCTCGAGCCGAAAGATCGAGGTTGTCATCAACCTGATCGAACATCGCCGATTCTAGCGATGCGAGCTTACGGATACGCAACAGCCTTGCTTACAACGTGTGCGCTGGCCAACGTTCTATGCGCGGTTCGACGCGTGTTTTACGCGTCTTTCATCATGTCGCTTTCGATCCATTCGATCACCGACGTGTGCGTCGGCTGCCAGTCGAGCAGTTTGCGTGCGCGAGTGCCGCGCACTCGGCTGTTCGAGCCTAGACCATACGACGCCATTTCGTAGCCCCATTCGCCGATCGCCTGATCGAGTGGCCAGTCCTGCGCCGGTCCGAGGTGCATCGCTTTGGCGATTGCGTCCGTCATCTCGCGGAACGACGCTTCGCCGCTTTCGACGAAATAGAACGTGCCCGCCGGGCTCTTGTCGAGCGCGAGCCGGTACAGCTCGACCACGTCGTCGATGGACACGTTCGACCAGATATTGCCGCCGCTGCCCACATGCCGCACGATGCCGCTTTTTTGCGCCTGGCGCACGAGGCGCGGCAGTTGCACGCTCGCGCTGCCTTTGACGGCACCATGCCCGTAGATCAGCGTGTTGCATAGCACCGACGAGCGGATGCCGCGTTTTGCCGCGTCGAGCACGAGGTTGTCGATTGCGACACGCGGCGCCTTGTCTGCCGTCGGCTCGGGTAGCGCGTCTTCCGTGTAGATCTTCGCGTCGCCGCGCTCGCCGCCCGACGCATCGCCGACGATGCTCGAACCGCTCGTATGGAGAAACGGCTTGCCGGAGCCTTCGAGACCTTCGAGCAGCGCTTCCACCGCGCCGCGATGGTCGCTGCTCGCCGCGTTGATGACGGCGTCAGCGGCTTTGGCTTGGGCGATCAGCAGATCGCGGTCGTCGAGCGTACCGACGATAGGTTCGATGCCGAGGCGCTTCAGTTCAGCCTCATGCTCCCGGTTGCGAATCAGGCCCGTCACGCGATGGCCCGCGCGCACGAGACCCGCCGCAATCGATCCACCGATAAAACCGCTTGCGCCAGTGATGAAGATGTTCAAGACGTTCTCCTTTGAGGGGAAACTGGGAATGACTTGAGTATGGAGGCGGGCGAGCTTTGCAAAAAGTGGGTTGGTTTCCAAGGCCGGCTTTTTGTCCGCTTGCCAACCCGAAAATTGAACGTGTATATACAAGTTATGGGGCTTTCTCTGGCGAAACCGCGCCTGAACCACGCTCGCTGTCGCAACCGGCCGGGGCGGAGCTAACTGCCAGAACCATGCCAGCAAACCCGCTGCGCCTAATGGAAACTCCCTATCCCAAACCCCAAAATTTGAGTTGTATATACAAGCTGACGCCGCTACACTTTCTCAAAATTTGTATAGACAGGAACTCACATCATGATCCTTACACCCGGCTCCCTGAATTTGACCCAACTGCGCCAGATCGCACGCGAACAGGTTACGTTGGAACTCGATCCCGCCAGCTTCGCCGCCATCGACGCATGCGCTCAAGCCGTCGCGGACATCGCCGCGAAGGGCGAGCCGGCGTACGGCATCAATACGGGCTTTGGCCGTCTGGCGAGCACGCACATCCCGCGCGACCAGCTCGAACTGCTGCAGCGCAATCTGGTGCTCTCGCATGCCGTCGGCGTCGGTGCGCCGATGTCGCAGCCCGTCGTGCGCCTGTTGATCGCGCTCAAGCTGTCGAGCCTCGGCCGCGGTCACTCGGGCATCCGCCGCGAAGTGATGGAGGCGCTCATCACGCTGTTCAACGCCGACGTGCTGCCCGTGATTCCCGTGAAGGGCTCGGTCGGCGCATCGGGCGATCTCGCGCCGCTCGCGCATATGTCGGCCGTGCTGCTCGGCGTCGGCGAAGTGTTCGCGAAGGGCGAGCGCGTCCCGGCGACGGAAGGCCTGCGCCTCGTCGGCCTGAAGCCGATGACGCTGCAAGCAAAGGAAGGTCTCGCGCTGCTGAACGGCACGCAGGCATCGACGGCGCTCGCGCTGTACAACATGTTCGCGATCGAGGATCTGTTCCGCACGGGGCTGGTGGCAGGCGCGCTCTCGGTGGACGCGGCGATGGGTTCCGTCAAGCCGTTCGATCACCGGATTCACGCGCTGCGCGGCCATCAAGGCCAGATCGACGCCGCGGCTGCGTATCGCACGCTGCTCGACGGCTCGGCAATCAACGTGTCGCACGCCGACTGCGACAAGGTGCAAGACCCGTACAGCCTGCGCTGCCAGCCGCAAGTCATGGGCGCGTGCCTCGACCAGATGCGCGCCGCTGCGCAAGTGCTGCTCGTCGAAGCGAACGCCGTGTCGGATAACCCGCTGATCTTCCCGGACACGGGCGAAGTCCTCTCGGGCGGCAACTTCCACGCTGAACCCGTCGCGTTCGCCGCCGATAACCTCGCGCTCGCCGTAGCGGAAATCGGCGCGCTTGCCGAACGCCGCATCGCGCTGCTGATCGACGCGACGCTGTCGGGCCTGCCGCCGTTCCTCGTTAGAGATGGTGGCGTGAATTCGGGCTTCATGATCGCGCACGTCACGGCTGCCGCGCTCGCATCGGAGAACAAGACGCTGGCTCACCCGGCTTCCGTCGATTCGCTGCCCACGTCCGCCAATCAGGAAGATCACGTTTCGATGGCGACGTTCGCTGCGCGCAAGCTCGCCGACATCGCGGAGAACACCGCGAACATCCTGTCGATCGAACTGCTCGCCGCCGCGCAAGGTGTCGATCTGCGTGCGCCGCACAAGACCAGCCCGTCACTGCAAAAGGTGATGGACACGATCCGCGCGCAGGTCGCGCACTACGAACTCGATCACTACTTCGCGCCTGACATCGCCGCGTGCACGAAGCTCGTACAAGACGGCACGATCGCGGCGCACAGCCCGTTCTCGTTCCTCTCCGAGCAACGCTAATTCATCTGCATAGCGAGACGCCCGGCATGAACGCACCGGCTTATCAGGGAATCAAGGACTTCATCCTCGCCCGCATTCACGCGGGCGAATGGAGCGAAGGCCATCAGGTTCCATCGGAGAACGAGCTTGCGCGCGAATTCAACGTCGCACGCATGACGGTCAACCGCGCGTTGCGTGAATTGACGGCCGATCAGGTGCTTACGCGCGTTCAGGGATCGGGCACGTTCGTCGCGCGGCCGAAGTACGAGTCGACGCTGGTGGCGATCCGCAGCATCTCCGACGAAATCGTCGCGCGTGGCCATCGTTATCACGCGAAGGTGCTGCACGTCGGCGCCGCGATCGCCGACGACGAACTCGCTGGCGAAATGCAGGTGAGTGCGGGCAATCCGATTTTTCACTCGCGCGTGCTGCACCTCGAGAACGACGAGGCCGTCCAGCTCGAAGAGCGTTGGGTGAACCCGGCCGTCGCGCCCGAATACGCGTTGCAGGACTTCACCAACACGACGCCTAACCAGTATCTCGTGCGCGTCGCGCCGCTGCAGCGCGTCGAGTACCGCATCGAAGCCTCCGCGCCGGATGCCGACACCCGCCGGCATCTGACGATGGACGACGCCGAACCTTGCCTCGTGCTGCACCGGCGCACGTGGTCGCAGGGTGTGGTCGCTTCGGTGGCCAACCTTTGGCATCCGGGCAACCGCTACCGGTTCACCGGCCACTTTTAAATTCTAGTTTCCGTTCAATCTTCGACTCCGTTACCGAGTTATCAGCGCTTCCGAGGGCATCATGAACAACCCGAAACACATCGACCCGCGTCTCGACCCGTCCCGCACGATCCGCGCACCGCGTGGCAGCGAGAAAACCTGCAAGACCTGGATCGCGGAAGCCGCGTACCGGATGATCCAGAACAACCTGGACCCGGAAGTGGCCGAGCATCCGCATGCGCTCGTCGTGTACGGCGGCATCGGGCGTGCGGCGCGTAACTGGGATTGCTTCGATCAGATCCTCACGTCGCTGAAGGACCTCGAAGAGAACGAGACGCTGCTGATTCAATCGGGCAAGCCTGTTGGCGTATTCCGCACGCATGCCGACGCACCGCGCGTGCTGCTCGCGAATTCGAACCTCGTGCCGCACTGGGCGAACTGGGATCATTTCCACGAACTCGACCGCAAGGGCCTGATGATGTACGGCCAGATGACGGCGGGCAGCTGGATCTACATCGGCAGCCAGGGCATCGTGCAGGGCACGTACGAGACGTTCTTCTCGGTGGCGAACCAGCACTTCAACGGCGATCCGAAGGGCCGCTGGATTTTGACAGGTGGCCTCGGCGGCATGGGTGGCGCGCAGCCGCTCGCGGCGACGATGGCGGGCTTCTCGATGATCGCCGTCGAATGCGATGAGTCGCGCATCGACTTCCGTCTGAAGACGCGTTACGTCGACAAGAAAGCGATGACGCTCGACGAAGCGCTCGCGATGATCGAAGAAGCGAAGAAGTCGGGTACGCCCGTATCGATCGGCTTGCTCGGCAATGCCGCCGATGTGTTCGCCGAACTCGTGAAGCGCAACATCACGCCGGACTGCGTGACCGATCAGACCAGCGCGCACGACCCGATTCACGGCTACCTGCCGCAAGGCTGGAAGATCGAAGACTGGCGCGAACGCATGAAGACGGACCCGCAAAGCATCGTGACGCCCGCCAAGCAGTCGATGGCCAAGCAGGTGCAAGCAATGCTGACGCTGCAGGAACGCGGCGCGGCCACGCTCGACTACGGCAACAACATCCGTCAGATGGCGCTGGAAATGGGCGTGAAGAACGCGTTCGATTTCCCCGGCTTCGTGCCCGCGTATATCCGTCCGCTGTTCTGCGAAGGCAAAGGCCCGTTCCGCTGGGTCGCGCTGTCGGGAGATCCGGAAGACATCTACAAGACGGATGCGAAGGTCAAGGAACTGATTCCCGACGATCCGCATCTGCACAACTGGCTGGACATGGCGCGCGAGCGCATCGCGTTCCAGGGCTTGCCGGCGCGTATCTGCTGGGTTGGCGTGAAGGATCGCTATCGTCTGGGCCAGGCGTTCAACGAAATGGTCAAGAATGGCGAACTGAAGGCGCCGATCGTGATCGGCCGCGATCACCTGGATACGGGTTCCGTTGCAAGCCCGAACCGTGAAACGGAATCGATGAAGGACGGCTCGGATGCCGTCAGCGACTGGCCGCTGCTCAACGCACTGCTGAACACGGCAGGCGGCGCGTCGTGGGTGTCGCTGCATCATGGCGGCGGTGTCGGCATGGGCTTCAGCCAGCACTCGGGTGTCGTGATCGTCGCCGACGGCACGGATGAAGCACGCGAACGTCTCGGCCGTGTGCTGTTCAACGATCCGGCAACGGGCGTGATGCGTCACGCGGACGCCGGTTACGAACTCGCGCAGTCGACGGCTCGCGAAGCCGGTCTCAACCTGCCGATGCTGGGCCGCTGATCGTGTCCGCGACGCCATCGTCTGCAAGCGTGTCGCTGATTCGCGGCGCGGACCTCGTGGCGTCGCCGTGGAAAAACGGCGGCGGCGTCACGCGCGAGGTCGCCGCGTTCCCCGAGGGCGCGGCGCTCGACGCGTTCGTGTGGCGCGTGAGCGTCGCCGACGTCGCGCAAGCCGGTCCGTTCTCGCGTTTCGCAGGAATCGACCGGGCGCTCGTGCTGTTATCGGGCGCGGGCATGTTGCTCGACGAAGCGAATGGGGTGACGCACGCGCTGCGCGAGCCGCTCGACATCGCGCGCTTCGAAGGCGAAACGGCCATCGACGCGCGTCTAATCGACGGCGCGACGCGCGACTTCAACCTGATGGTGCGGCGTGGTGCGGCAACGGGCGACGTCGCAATCTGGCGCGACCAAACGCGCGCGCAACTCAATGCCGATGTCGTGCTGCTGTTCTGCGCGCAAGGCGAGCTGCACGTCACGACGGGTGACGCTGCTGATACAACGACGCTCGTAGCCAGCGACACTTTGCGCATCGACAACGCCCGCGCGCTGTCATGCGAAGTCAAAGGGAAGGGCGCGTTGCTCGCCGTCAGCATCCGCTACACCGACACATCGCAAGCCTGAGCGCTTGCCCACATCACAGACAGCCCTGCCATGAAGCAAACCGTCTGGAACCATCTGAAGCTCTGTCCGCAGGGCGATCCCAACCAAACGATCGACGCCGCCGCGATCGCCGTCGAAAACGGCCGCATCGCGTGGCTCGGTTCGTCGCATGAGTTGCCCGCGCAATACGCTGCGTGGCCGCGCGAAGACCTGGGCGGCGCATGGGTCACGCCCGGTCTCGTCGATTGCCATACGCATCTCGTGTACGGCGGCCAGCGCGCCGACGAATTCGCGCAGCGGCTCGCGGGCGTCAGCTACGAAGCAATCGCGAAGCAGGGTGGCGGCATCGTCTCGACGGTGCGCGCCACGCGTGCCGCCGATGAAGCGTCGCTGTTCGCGCAGTCGGCCGCGCGCCTCGAACCGATGCTCGCTGAAGGCGTCACGGCCATCGAAATCAAATCCGGCTACGGGCTAGACTTGCAAAGCGAGCGCAAGATGCTGCGCGTTGCGCGGCAACTCGGCGAGCGTTATCCCGTGACGGTGTACACGACGTTTCTCGGCGCGCATGCGTTGCCGCCGGAATTCGCGGGACGCGCCGATGACTACATCGACGAAGTCTGCGAGCGCATGTTGCCTGCACTAGCCGACGAAGGACTCGTCGATGCCGTCGATGTGTTTTGCGAGCGCATCGGCTTTTCGCTCGAACAGAGCGAGCGCATGTTCAATGCCGCTGCGCGTCGCGGGCTGCCCGTCAAGATGCACGCGGAGCAGTTGTCGAACGGCGGCGGCACCGCGTTGGCGGCACGGCATCGCGCATTGTCGGCGGATCACCTGGAGTTTCTCGACGAAGCGGGCGTCGCCGCAATGAAGGGAGCGGGCACGGTAGCCGTGCTGCTGCCGGGCGCGTTCTACTTCATCCGCGAAACGCAGTTGCCGCCGCTCGAACTGTTGCGCCGTTATGAAGTGCCCATCGCGATTTCGACGGACAGCAATCCGGGCACCTCGCCCTCGACCTCGCTGCCGCTGATGATGAACATGGCGACGACGCTGTTCCGCATGACCGTGCCCGAAGTGCTGCAAGGCGTGACGCGTCACGCGGCGCAGGCGCTCGGCAAGGCGGATACGCATGGCACGCTCGCAGTGGGCCGTGCTGCCGATTTCGCGGTGTGGTCGGTGCAGTCGCTCGCGGAACTTGCCTACTGGATTGGACGCCCGCTGTGCGAGCGCGTCGTGCGCGGCGGCGACACCGTCTATACGCGTCGGACGCGCTGAGCGCGACGCGAGAATGGGATCGAACATGACTCAAGCCACTCAATCGCTTTTTGCCGGTCACGCGTATCTGCCCGAAGGCTGGCGGCGCGACGTGCTGTTGCAATGGGACGCGCAAGGCGCGCTCGTCTCGGTGACACCCGATGCGCAAGCGCCCGCGGGCGTCGCCAAAGCCAGCGGTCCCGTGTTGCCCGGCATGCCGAACCTGCATTCGCACGCGTTCCAGCGCGCGATGGCGGGCCTCACCGAATATCGCGCGAACGCTACGGACAATTTCTGGAGCTGGCGCGATCTGATGTATCGCTTCGCCGCCCGCATCACGCCGGAAGGGCTGGCGTCGATCGCGCAATGGCTTTACATCGAGATGTTGAAGGCGGGCTATACGTCCGTCTGCGAATTCCACTACGTGCATCACATGCAGGACGGCAAGCGCTATGCGAACGACGCGGAACTCGCGCAACGCGTGGTCGATGCGGCGGGCACGAGCGGCATCGGCATCACGATGCTGCCTGTGCTGTATCAGTACGCGGGCTTCGGCGCGCAGCCGCCGCGCGAAGATCAGCGCCGCTTCATCAACACGCCGGACAGTCTGCTCGGGTTGCTCGACACGCTGCGCCGGGCGCGTCCCGAACATGGCGCGCTGCGTTATGGCGTCGCGCCGCATTCGTTGCGCGCGGTGTCGAACGATTCGCTGCGCGAGTTGCTGAATGGACTCGATGCAATGTCGCCCGGCGCGCCCGTGCACATCCATATCGCCGAGCAGACGGCGGAAGTCGACGCGTGCGTCGCAACGGAAGGCGCGCGGCCCGTGCAATGGCTGCTCGATCGCTTCGATGTCGACGCGCGCTGGTGCCTCGTACACGCGACGCATGTCGATGCCAATGAAACGGCTGCGCTTGCGAAAAGCGGCGCCATCGCGGGCCTGTGCCTGACGACGGAAGCGAATCTCGGCGACGGCATCTTTCCGGCGCACGATTATCTGGAGCAAAAGGGGCGCATCGGCGTCGGCAGCGATAGCCATATCGGCGTCGACTGGCGTTCGGAACTGCGGTTGCTCGAATACGGTCAACGCCTGTCGAGACGGCAGCGCAACGTGCTTGCATCGGCGGAGATGCCACGCGTCGCGGATCGTCTGTTCGCGGCGTCGCTGGAAGGCGGCGCGCTGGCGACGGGCCGTGCGGTGGGCGCTTTGCGCACGGGCGCGCGGGCCGACTTCATCGTGCTCGATGCGGATCACGCGAGCATCGCCGAACATGCGAACGACGCATGGCTTTCGGGTGTCGTATTCTGCGAACATGGCGAGACACCCATTCGCGATGTGTATGCGGGCGGCGCGAAAGTCGTCGACAATCGCAGGCATCGCGATGAAGAGCACGCGTATGCGCAATATCGCGCGGCGCTCGCCGAACTGCTGAAGTGAACCCGAGTCAACTTTGAGAAGCACCGACGACATGACCGCCACCGATACCTTGCCCGTCTTCTCGCTGCATCGGGGAAGCCTGCCGTTCCTGATCTCAATCCCGCATCTGGGCACGCGTCTTCCCGCCGATATCGCCGCGCAGATGACACCCGTCGCCGCCCGCACCGACGATTGCGACTGGCATCTCGACCGCCTGTACGCGTTCGCAAAACGCATGGGCGCGTCGATTCTGACGCCGACGTATGCGCGTTACGTGATCGATCTGAACCGTCCGCCCGATGGCGCCAACCTCTATCCGGGGCAGGACACGACAGGCCTGCTGCCCGTCGATACGTTCGACAAGGAGCCGCTCTATCGCGACGGCCACTTGCCCGACGACGCCGAAGTCGCGCGACGCCGCGACTTGTACTGGAAGCCGTATCACGAAGCGTTGCAGGGCGAGCTGGCGGCGCTGAAGGCGCAGCACGGCAAGGTGCTGCTGTGGGAAGCGCATTCGATCCGCTCGCATGTGCCGCGCTTCTTCGACGGCCGCTTGCCCGACTTCAACTTCGGCACGTCGAACGGCGCAAGCGCGGCGCCAGGGCTTGCCGAAGCGCTCGCGAAGATCGTCGACGGGCATGGCGGCTATACCGCCATCGCGAACGGCCGCTTCAAAGGCGGCTATATCACGCGCCAATATGGCCAGCCAGAGCAGAACGTGCATGCGGTACAGCTTGAGCTGTCGCAGATCACCTATATGCAGGAACAGATGCCGTATGCGTATGACGAAGCGCTCGCCGGCAAAATCGAGCCGCTGCTCGAAAAGCTCGTGAAGACGGCGCTCTCGCACGTCGCGGCGGCCTGAAAGACGCGTGCGCGCGGGCTTCTGGCCTCGCGCGCAGCGACCTCGCAGGCGTCCGTCCGGACGCCTCGTTCCTCTCCCTTGATTTGCCGCGTGGCGAAATCCACATGGCGAAATTCATCCGTCCTCGCGCCTCTGTGCGGAACGCCGCCCGCTCGCCGGGGTCAATCGTCAGTGAAACCCCCATACGCCGCGGCGCGCGCCAGTGTTGTCTTTGCGCAGCAACCGCCGTGCGAATCCGGTTGCGCGCCATATGGCGATGCGACTATCGTTGTCGGACGCGGCGCACGGGCATGCGCGTTGCGGTGCGTGTGGCCCGATCAACGCAGGCTTAGCAGCAAGACTGATGAAGGAAGACCCAGCGATGGAATATTCCGACGAATCCCTGCTTCCCATCTGGCGGGCCAATTTGGCGTTGCTGACGCGGGAAGTCGGCGCCGTCACGCGTCTTGCACGGATGATGACGTTCTCCGCGTCGTACCTGAAGCTGATGCTCGCCAGCCAGCGCGACTTCAGCGAGGAATTCGTGCGCGGCGTCGAATCGGTGACAGGGCTGCCCAGCGGCTGGATGGATGCGCCGCACGAACCCGCCGACGTGCCGGACAACGCGCGCGAAGCGATTGACAACGAAACGCCGCTCGCGCGTTTTCGCGGCACGGCGCATCCGGTACGCAAAAAATCGGTTCTGCGTCCGCCGGAGCCGATTTTCGGACAGCAAGCGCAGCGCCGTCCGGAAGATGAAGTCCACGAGGCTGAACAGCACCGGCGCCAGGCGTATTTCCGCAAGGTGCGCGATCTCGCCGTGCAGGAAGTGCGGCGTTTCGAGCGCTCGCTGACGCATCCGACCGTCGAGTTCGCGTCGGTGCGTACCAAAGTCGAAGACGTGCTGTCGGCCGCCGAGCTTGATGACCCCATTCATGCCGATCTCGCCGGTCGGCTCGAACAGATCGACAAGCATCGGCACATGCTGCTGCGTCACACCGAGCGGCTGCACGCATTGCTCGTGCAGCTGGGCGAAGAGGGATGAATGCGCAGCGTAGCAGCCGGTATCGCATGACGTGTCAGAGCCGCGCGAGCGCGCCCCTGTCCAGAATGCGGATCTGCTTGCCGCGCGCCTGAACGAGCCTTTCCTGCTGCAGCCTGGAGAACATGCGGCTCGCCGTTTCGAGCGTGATGCCCAGGTAGCTGCCGATCTCGCTGCGCGTCATGCGCATGTTGAACTCCGTGGCGGAGTATCCGCGCGTGCCGTAGCGGTCGGCGAGATTCAGCAGGAACGTCGCGACACGCTGCTCGGCGCGCATCGTGCCGAGCAGCATGATCATGTTCGATTCGCGGACGATCTCGCGGCTCATGACCCTGTGCAGATGTCGCTGCATTGGCTTGATTTCGCGGCACAGATCTTCGAGCGACTCGAACGGAATCACGCAGACGGTGCTGCGCTCGAGCGCGATGGCGCCGCACAGATGCTGCCCGCCGACGATCCCGTCGAGTCCCAGCATTTCCCCCGCAATCTGGAAGCCCGTCACCTGTTCGCGTCCTTCGCGATGCATGACGACCGTCTTGAACGAGCCGCTGCGCAGAATGTAGACGTTGTGAAACGGATCGTTCGCGCGATAGAGGCTCGCGCCGCGCTGCACGGTGCGCACTTCCTGAACCAGCGAATCGACTTGCGCGAGCTCCTCGGCGTTCAGTTCGCCAGGATTGCAGAGCGGGCTGATCGCACATTGCGAACAGCGCGGCACGGGATGCTGCGTGCCGCCTGGCTGGAACCTGCGCACGAAGTCGGTTGCCTGTGTGAACGGCGAAGACGTGGGCGAGGGCGTGATCGTCGATGCATCGGCGAGTAGCATGGTGGCCTCCTTTTCGGGAATGCGCGTGCGGGCCATGATGCACGCGCGATGAAATGGTGTCGTACGGCGTCCGCGTCGCTGCAGTTGGACAGCACGGCACGCAATGTCAATGCTGAAAGTATGTTGGGTGCTGTCTCAAAATTGAATCGGCGGCGAATGAATCTGCGGTCAGTCAATCGGAGTGCGTGTAGGGTGTCGCCTACACCGGACCCGTTCACGGCTCTTCGCTGTCGTCGAACAGCTTGTGGCGCATCGCATAGCGCACCAGCGCCGTGCCGTGCGGCATCTGCATCTTGTCGAGGATGCGCGCCTTGTAGGTGCTGATCGTCTTGGTGCTGACGCACAACTGCGTGGCGATCTCGCCGATCGTCTGGCCTGCCGTGATGCGGCGGAACACGTCGAACTCGCGGTCGCTCAGCCGTTGATGCGGCAGCATCTCGAGCGGCTCGTGCAGGTTGCGCGCGAAGCGCTCGGCCATCGAAAGGCTCATATAAACGCCGCCGCCCGCGATCTTCGTCAGCGCGCTCACCAGTTCACCGCTCGCGCTTTCCTTCGTCAGATAGCCGGACGCGCCCGCCTTGAACGCGCGCACCGCGTACTGATGCTCGCCGTGCATCGTCAGCACGAGGATGTGGAGGGCAGAATTGGTCGCCTTGATCTGCGGGATCATTTCGACGCCGTTGCGCCCTGGCATCGACAGATCGAGGATCAGGATGTGCGCATCCGTCGAGCGCACGAGCGCGATCGTGCTGGCCGCGTCCGCGGCTTCGCCGGCCACTTCGAACTCGGGTGAGCCCTTCAGGATGTGGCGCAGACCTTCGCGTATCAGCGCGTGGTCGTCGGCGATGAGAATGCGGATCATGGCTGCGTCTCTTCAGATTGCAATGCGTCGAGCGGGAACGTGATGGACAGGTTGAAGCCGTGGCCAGGCTCGCCCGTCGATAGCGTGCCGCCGAGCATATGGACCCGCTCGCGAATGCCGAGCAGCCCGAAGTTCCTGTCGGTGCGTGGATCGCGCGCGTGTTCGACGGCGGGCAGGCCGCGGCCGTCGTCGACGATGTCGAGCGTGCAATGCTCGCCATTCACCCGCATCGCGAGCGTGACGAACGACGCTTGTGCATGTTTCGCGACATTCGTCAGCGCTTCCTGGACGATGCGGAAAATCGCCGTCGCCGCACCGTGCGAAAACGCTGCCGATCCGACCTCGAGCCGGCGCGCGACGCGGATGCCATAGCGTTGGGAGAAATCGTCGGCGAGCCAGTCGATCGCCGCGACGAGGCCGAGATCGTCGAGCATCGCGGGCCGCTGGTTTGCCGCGATCCGCCGCACGGACGCAACCGTCGCGTCGATCACGCGCGCCATCGCCTGCAGCCGCTCGTGCACGTAGGCGTTGTCGATCCCCTCGCTTTCCAGCGCATGCCCGATCACCGACAGGTCCATTTTCAGCGCAGTCAGCGATTGCCCGAGATCGTCGTGCAACTCGCGCGCGATGTGCGCCTTCTCTTCCTCGCGCACACGTTGCAGGTTCGCCGACAGCTCGCGCAGGTCCTCGCGCGACTGCCTGAGCGCTTCTTCGGCGCGCATGCGCTCGGTGATGTCGCGCAGCATCACGGTGTAGAGCTTCTCGTTGCCATACTGGCTTTGCGAAATGGACGCCTCGATCGGGAACTCGCGACCATCGGTGCGCAACGCATACAGCACGCGCGGGCTGCCCATGCGCCGGTCGGACCCGCTCGTCGCACTGAAATGCTCGACGTGCTTCGCATGCGTGATGCGAAACCGTTCGGGGATGAAGCGCGAGAGCGGACCGCCTATGATCTTCGCCGCATCGCAGCCGAGCAGTTCCTCCGCCATCGGGTTCATCAGGACGATGCGCTGCAATGCGTCGATCGTCACGATTGCTTCGCGCGACGAGCGGATGATGGCTGTCAGGCGCGCTTCGTCGAAGGTTTGCATCGATGTTGCGCCGTGCAAGTCGTTCTCGTGCGATTGTGCGCGGGCGAGGCGATTGCGCCGCTCCTCGCGATGCGACCACACGATGCACGCAACCAGGATCGCGAGCACGGTTGCGCCTGCGACGGTCGTCGTCCATCGCAGCGTGAGACAGGCTGTAAACGAGGCCGCGAGCACGCCCGCCATGAAGGTGGCGAGCATCGTCAATGCCGTGCGAAGGCTTTGACTGGTTGGCGAGGCAACAGTATTCATGTCGTGGTTCAGATCGTCGGGTTGCGGCGTGGCGCGCCCGGATTCCTGCTGCCGCGTCGTTTCTGCGCGCCTGTCCGCGCCATGGCCGCGTACGTGAGTGATGCGGCGTTGTAGTCTGCTGGTGTTGCCGTCAATGGGCGCGTTTGTGAGCGGGCGATGCGCCGTGGGTTGAGCTGCTTTCTCGCGCCGGGCTGCGAGCGCGACGCTCGCATGGGAGCGGGCGCATCATGCGTGTAATCCTGTGCCACGGCGCGACCATCGCATGCGCGCTGCGTCGGATGATCCTCGCGAATGCTTGCACACAATGATATGTCGAATAGGATAACTATCAATACATGCGGCTGGAAACGACGTTCTCAAATCTGGAAGTCTCCGCGAATGCCTGGTCGTTGCGCGGCAGGTTCGTATCGGGGGCATGCAGCCTCGAAGCGCGGCGCACAACCACATCAGGATGATGACGATCCGGATGGCGGTTACGCCGCGAGCGGCTCCGTCGCCTGCCGCTCGACACCGCGCTGAACGCCGTGAACGAGCGACGCAAGCAGCGCGCAGTCGTCGAGCGCGAAGCGGCAGAACAGCATGTTCGTGGCGGCGAGCTTCGCGATCTGCTCGGGCGGCAATCTTGCAATTTCATTCACCGATTCCTCACCGACTCTGAGCAGACGCATGGCCTTCGGGCTATCGATGCGTGCAAGCCGCTGCGCGAGAGAGAGAAATGACAGATTGACCTCCCGTATTTCCCTAAGCGTTTCGTTGTGGTCCAACTTTCGAATCTCCAGTGACTAAAAGCGTGCCCGGTGCGCCGTCTGTGTCTGCGCGCGGGGGGCCGTCCCGTCGTGCGGGGCGAGGGCCGTTATCCGGCTTTGGCGGGGCGGCCTGTCTTTCCCGCCCGCGAAGGCGGCTTGCATAGCCCGCAGACGTAGCCGAGTTCTAGCTCGTAGGCGAGCACGAGGAAGTTTCCCTTGCAGCAACCGCACGTTCTCAGATGCAGCATGTCGTGCTCGACAAATTTCACGAGCGTCCACGCGCGGGTAAAGCTCAACACCGGCTCCGTGCCGCGCGGGACATGTTCGAGATAGAGGCGGTATGCCGCGATGATCGCCGCGATCCGCCTGATGTCACGCTGCGCGGAGACGGACCGGTACAACGCATGGAACAGCGAAGCGTGGATGTTCGGCATCCACGTCACGTACCAGTCCTCGGAAAACGGCAACATGCCCTTGGGCGGCGATTCGCGGTGCAATTCCTTATAGAGACGAATCAGGCGGTCACGCGACAGCGTGGTTTCGGCTTGCGTGACCTGCAACCGCGCGCCGAGTTCGAACAGTTCGATGGCAAGCAGCGTCTCGTTGACGTCGTCTAGCAGGCGTCGTTGTCCCGGGTCTGCACGCGCGACGACGGCCTTCAGCGAAGCAAGCGCGGTCATCACAGGGTCCTCGCAGGCAATTGAGCGAGCAGCATCGCGGCGTGCATGGTCTGCATGTCGTGCCGGCTCAAGGTGTCGTTGAGTGCGCTCAGCATGGACCGCTCCTGCAGACCGACGCCGCACAGCAGCACGTCCGAATCGGCGAGCCGCACGATCTGCGCGGCAGAAAGCCCGCCGATGATCGCGGTGAGTTCCGCCGACATGCCAAGACGTACTTGGGCCTCGACGGGATTCCTGCGCGCGAGGCGTTGAGCCAGCATCAGATACGCCAGATTGACTTCGCGTATCTCCGAAAAAACTTCGTCAGCGTTCATGATTTCCTCGCAGGCAGGGCGACGTGGCTACGATCAGCGGGTGTGATGCAGACGGGTTGGCGTCGCAATGCAACCCGCGATGTATCTGTAGCGCTTACGTCAAATTCCCGACCGAGAGTGTTGCCCGCGTTGTCTCAAAATAAAATGGGTGTTCGGTTGAATCGCGCGTAGGGCGGGCTACTGTCGTGTAGGGAATGGATGACATGCGTGTTTCCAACGGGCGCGTTGCACATGGCGACGGATTGCCGTGGCGCCCGTTCGATCTTGCCTGGTGCGACGCGATGTCGCGGACCTCGATATCGCGACAGGCGATTTCTTCGATTAACCAGGTATAACAACAGGCAACCTGATCCATAGATGACGTAGAAAATGTGCTTGCTGAACGGCGCTAGCACGTCGATTCGCCGCTATTTTGCCTACGAATACCGAGTGAATAACGCACCGGAATAATAAATAGACATCCTGAGTAACGCCACGATTTTCCGCTTATTTCGTTATTGATATCCATCATTGCCAGCATGCCCGGCCAACCTTACGATCGCAGTGGACAGTAGCCCCGAATGACGCATGTCGTTCGTTGCGGCTCGATCGACATGAGAACGCGACCTGACGAAGACGCGTTCCGCGATGGCAGCGCGATGCGCGCGTGAGCCGTCTTCTTCTTCAATCGCGAGGCGCGGCAGGTGAGCCGCCCGAGCGCCATCATCCGGCAGAATGGAATGACTCAGTTTTTTCAAACGATCCGCTTCAGGATCATCGCGGCCTTTGCCGTGTGTACCGTGTTACTGGTTGGCAACGCGCTGTATGGCATGCGTGCTGTCAAAACGATGAGCGACAACATGCAGACCGCCTACACGGGCAATCTGGTGCCCGTCACGCAACTCGCCATGTTTCGCATCCACGAGATCGAAATCCGCCGTCTGCTGTGGCAGACGCTCGTGACGCAGGACAAGGACAACCTGCGGCGCGTGCGCGAACTGCAGGCCGCAATGGATTCGTGCTGGGCGCAATACTATTCGGGCGGCATCAGCAGCGCCGATGAGCAGGCGATCGCCGACAAGATTCACGCTCAGGCCAGCACGTTCAAGTCAATGATCGATCAGGAGGTCGCGCAGATCGAGCAGGGCGATGTGGCGGGCGCTATCGAATTCCAGCGCAATACCGTGGTGCGCGTGGCCGAGGCGCTCAATGCGCTGATCCAGCAGGACATGGACGTTAACCAGGCTCAGGCCAGAGACTTCGCGAGCGATAGCGATCGCTCGTCGAAGCAGATGTTCTGGATCGCGCTCGGCATGCTGGCGTCGAGCGCGCTCGTGTGTCTCGGCGCGACGGTGTATCTATCGAAGGCGATCACGCGCCCGTTGAACCGCTCGGTCGACATCGCCAACGACATCGCCGATGGCCGTCTGGACCGTCCGATCACGGTCGACGTGAAAGGCGAGTTCGGCTCGTTGCTCGACGCCATGAGGCGCATGAGCGGCCAGCTTGCGGACACCGTGCGCCGCATCAAGACGTCGAGCGAATCGGTGACGGTAGCCTCGCGCGAGATCGCGGCGGGCAACATGGAGCTGTCGTCGCGCACGGAAGAGCAGGCGGCGTCCGTCGAAGAGACGGCCGCGACGATGACGGAGCTGGCCGAAACGGTGAAGCAGAACGCCGACAACGCGCGCCAGGCCAATTCGCTGTCGGCCAACGCACGCTCGATGGCCGATGCGAGCAACGACGCGGTGCAGGCGATGATGCGCACGATCGGCAACATCAGCGAGAGCTCCGCGAAGATCGCCGATATCACGACGCTGATCGAAGGCATTGCGTTTCAGACCAACATCCTCGCACTGAACGCGGCTGTCGAAGCGGCGCGTGCGGGCGAGCAGGGGCGCGGCTTTGCCGTCGTCGCGGGAGAAGTGCGCTCGCTCGCGCAACGTTCGTCGTCGGCCGCGAAGGAGATCAAGGACCTGATCGAATCGTCGACCACGCTCGTTAAGGACGGCTCGCGCCAGGCGGAAGAAGTCGGTTCGACGATGGGCCAGGTGATGCGCGCGATCAAGCAGGTGTCCGATATCGTCGGTGAAATTTCCGCGGCGTCGGAAGAGCAGAGTCAAGGCATCGAGCAGATGAGCCAGGCGATCAGCCAGATCGACACGGTCACACAGCAGAACGCGGCGCTCGTCGAGCAATCGGCAGCAGCAGCGCAGGCGCTCGAAGAGCAGGCCATGCAGATGACGGGCGCGATCACCGTCTTCAGGCTCGCCGATGCGCCCAGCGCCGCGCCTGCCGTGTTGCTGCCGCGCGCCGTGCGTGCGCCCGTCGCCGCCGCGAAGCATGCCCAGGCTGTGCGCCGCGTCGAGCCCGCCGCGAAGCCCGTAGCGGCAAGAGAGACTGTATCTGCCGATGGCGATTGGGAGTCGTTTTGAACGTCAGGGAAACATCGATGCAAGCATCTTCCACTCATCGTGCCGCGTGTGGCGACGACGGCAAGAGCGGAGGCTCGTCTGTCGATCTGCTCACGCAGCTTTCGTCGCTGCAAAGCGATGCGCTGATCCAGTATGGCGCGCGGCTGATCGTGGCCGGTGAGTTGCTGGAGGCGATTCTCGGTAGTTTGATGCCGGCGACGCGAGCCGAGGTCAGGGCCGCGTTCGACGCACGCATCAGGCGGGTGTTGAACGAACCGCGCACGAGCGACTTGCCCGAGTGTTATCACTCGACGATTGCCGCCGAAGTCGGTCACTTCAACGACGCGCTCCGCTAGTGTGCTGGCGTGCTGGCTTCGCACGCGGCGCACGTTGCTAGCCGTCGAAAAAAGGGCCCCGCAGCCGGGGAACTGCGGAGCCCAAAGAGACGTCGCGCACCGTAGAGTGTTATGCGCTCGCCCCGTCGACTATGAGCTAGCCGATGAAGAGATTGTCGGCACTGTGTCCGCCGAAGGCATTGATATTGGTCAGCGTCTTCGAGCTAGCGCATTCACGGCAACGTATGTATCCGTGATTGCCTGGTATTCCGTATCAACGTGCTCACCTTGCCAATCCACGCCACACATGTGGCGACTTGCACAAACGCTTCCCCAACATTCGGCCAGACCATTTATGAGCAGATCCATTTCAACCGAATCCGGTGCGGCGCCGCGCCCCGTGCATCGGCGCTGGGCCGATATGTTGCGCGAGGACGCGTTGTGCATGCACTATCAGCCGCTGCTCGACCTGCGCGCTGGCCGCGTGACGAAGGTCGAAGCGCTCGCGCGGCTGCGCGACGGCGACGTGCTGATCGCGCCAGGCCAGTTTCTCCCGTCGCTGGGCAGCGACGACCATCTCGTGCTGTATATGCGCGGCCTCGCGCAGGTGCTGACGCAGCGCAACGCATGGCGGCGCGTGGGCATCGATGTCGTCGTGTCCGTCAATCTGCCGCCAGCCGCGCTCTGCGATTCGCGCTACTTCGACGCGACGCGCACCGCGTTCGATGAATTCGGCTGCGAGGCGGGCGAGCTGACGCTCGAAATCCTGGAGTCCGGCGCGCTGCCGCAGGGCGTCGAGCTCGATAAGCAGATCGCGGGTTACAAGACGCTCGGCGTCGACTTCGCGCAGGACGATCTGGGCACGGGGCATAGCAGCCTGAGCCGGCTGCGCGAGTTGCCGTTCGATTGCGTGAAGATCGATCGCAGCATCGCGGATCTGCAGGATCATGACGCCGCCGACGTGCTGCCGTTCATCCATCATCTGACGCGGCTTGGGCAGGCGCTCGGCAAGGCGGTGGTAGTCGAGGGCGTCGAAGACCCTGGGCTCCTCGACGCGCTGCGGGTCTTTGGCGTCAATCTGGCGCAGGGCTACGGGATTGCGCGTCCGATGCCGGGCGAGCAACTCCCCGATTGGATCGCGCAGACGCATTTCGAGCCGCAGTTCACAGCGCGCGCGAGCCGCTGCGCGCGGCTCGCGCATTTGATGGTGTGGGAAGAGCGCATGCTCGCTGACGCGCATCTGCGTACGCGGAGCGCTGCCGGGAAGTATGGCTCGCAGGCCGACATCGACACATGGCTTCCCGACGACGGCCCCAGCGCGCATGCTCGCGACGGCCTGCTCGATGCGGCGCGGGATTCGGGCGTGCACAGCGGCGCTTATCGCGCGGCGCGGCAACGGTTAATCGCGGCGATGTGAAGCACACGCCCGCGCGCGAATCTGTTCAGTCGCGCAGTTCGCTGAGAATCTGCTCGGCCAGATAGTCGCAAGGCGGCCGGTTCGAGCGCGCGCTGCGCGCAAGGATGATCTCCAGTTCCGGCAGCTTCGGCAGCCCATGCTGGCGGCCGAGCGTGACGAAGCGCTCGGGCACCGCGCAGCGCGCGAGCGGCGCGACCGCGAGACCCGCGTCGACCATGCTGAACAGGCCCATCAAGCTCGGGCTTTCATACGACGTGCGATAGGTGATCTTCGCGCGCTCCAGCGTCTGAATCGCGTTCGAGCGCGCGACGCTGCCCACGCCGAACAGCGCGATAGGCAGCGGGCGCTCCTTCCACACTTCACGTCCCGCCGTGGATGTGCCTGCCCACACCATCGGTTCGAGCCGAATGAACTCGCCCGCAAAGCCCTTCACGCGCGTCACGCATGCGAGGTCGATCTTGTTGTCCTTCAGCAGCGGCTCGAGCGCGTTGCTCGGCAGGCCGACCACCTGGATTTCGACCTTTGGATA
Organism: Paraburkholderia sp. SIMBA_054; assembly: GCF_046534875.1. Taxonomy (NCBI): domain Bacteria; kingdom Pseudomonadati; phylum Pseudomonadota; class Betaproteobacteria; order Burkholderiales; family Burkholderiaceae; genus Paraburkholderia; species Paraburkholderia sp. SIMBA_054. Next base: position 26,678 of record NZ_JAWRXV010000090.1, read on the forward strand.
GGTCGCCGAGAAGTTGCGCAGCACGGACGGCAGCAGCGACGACGCGTAATCGTCCGGTACACCGATCGCGACGCGGCCTTTCACGTCGGGATGCACGACGGATGCCCACGCTTCATCACGCAGCGCAAGCATGCGGCGCGCGTAGCTGAGCATGACCTGGCCGTCCTGCGTGAGCGTCACGCTGCGCGGGCCGCGCACGAACAGCGGCTTACCGAGCGCGGTTTCGAGCGAACGGATCTGCATGCTCAGCGCGGACTGCGAACGATGCACGAGCGCCGCGCCGCGCACGAAGCTGCCGGTGTCGGCGATGGCGACGAACATCGCGAGCACATCGAGATCGAGGGCTTTCATCCGCTTGCATCCCCTTGAAGTACGTATCAGAAATATTGATCGAAATGTTCAATATAACGCGTTTGTCTGAACTCAGGGGCGGCGGCATACTGGTTTCATACACTGCGCTCGATACCTCATGCGAGCGCGCTCATCCGGGGACATCATGGCGACGCCTTCCACTTACGACGAATTCCGGCAGCTTGCGATGCGGCTCGACATGTCGCGCGGCAAGCCGTCGCCCGAGCAACTCGACCTGTCGCGCGCGCTGCTCGACGAAGCGGGCACAGCCGGGTACGTGTCGCGCGACGGCATCGACTGCCGCAACTACGGGCATTTGCTGGGCTTGCCCGAGGCGCGCGAGTTCGGTGCGCAACTGCTGGATGTCGATACGGCGCAGGTGGTCGCGGCGGGCAATTCGAGCCTCGAACTGATGCACGATGCGCTCGCGTTCGCGATGCTGCACGGCATGCCGGGGCACGCGCCGTGGAGCAAGCAGGGTGAAGTGGCGTTCCTGTGCCCGGTGCCCGGGTACGACCGGCATTTCGCGATTTGCGAGGCGCTCGGCATCCGCATGATTCCCGTGCCGATGACGCAGGACGGCCCCGACATGGACGCCGTGGAAGCGCATGTGAAAAGCGACGCTTCGATCAAAGGCATTTGGTGCATGCCGCTCTACAGCAACCCGAGCGGCGCGATCTGGTCGCGCGAAACGGTCGAGCGACTCGCCGCGCTGCCCGCTGCCGCGAGCGACTTCCGGCTGTTCTGGGACGACGCGTACCGTTTCCATCATCTGACGGACACGCCGCGTAGCACGCCCAACATCGTTGAGCTGTGCGAGCGGGCGGGGCATGCGGACCGCGCGCTGGTGTTCGCGTCGCTGTCGAAGGTCACGGTGGCGGGCGGCGGCATCGCGTTTCTCGCGGCGTCGCAGCGCAATATCGGCTGGTGGCAAAAGCATATGAGCGTGCGCACGATCGGCCCGGACAAGCTGAACCAGTTGCGGCACGTGCGCTTTCTGCGCGACCGCGAAGGGCTTGAACGTCTGATGGCGAAACATCGCGCGCTACTGCGGCCGAAGTTCGACGCCGTGGTCTCGACATTCGAAGCGCTGCTCGCCGATATTCCAGGCGTGTCGTGGAATCGTCCCGAAGGCGGGTATTTCATCAGCCTGTACGTGCCGAAGGGTTATGCGAAACGCACGGTCGCACTCGCGGCCGAGGCGGGTCTCGTGCTGACGCCGGCGGGCGCCGCGTATCCGTATGGACGCGACGACGAAGACCGGCACCTGCGCATCGCGCCGTCGTTCCCTTCTCTCGATGAAGTGACGCTCGCGGCGCGCGGCATCGCGCTTTCGTTGCGGCGTGCGCTTGAAGAAGGCGCGCTGACGGGCACTGTGTGCTTGAGACGTGCCTCGTCAGGCCGTAGCGAGCGCAACAAACCGTAACACCGCGCGTGCCGCCGAACTCGCCATCGGCGGCTGTTTTGCGGTAAAAGAACGGGATGACCGACCGCGCCCGCATCATTCCGCTGATCGTTGCCTGCCCGCTGTTCCTGCAAAACCTCGATACGTCGATCATGGCGACCGCGCTGCCTTCCATCGCGCGTTCGCTCGGCGTCGAGGCGCTGCATCTGAATCTCGCGATCACCTCCTATCTGCTCAGCCTCGCCGTGTTCCTGCCGGCGAGCGGCTGGCTTGCCGACCGCTTCGGCGCACGCCGCGTGTTCTGTTCGGCCATCGGGCTGTTCTCTCTCGCTTCGGCGCTGTGCGGGATCGCGACATCGCTGCCGCAGCTCGTCGTGTTCCGCGTGCTGCAGGGCATGGGCGGCGCGATGATGGTGCCCGTCGGCAGGCTGATCCTGCTGCGCAGTGTGCCGCCCGCGCGGATGGTCGCGGCGATGGTGTGGTTCACGGTGCCGGGCGCGGTGGGGCGGCTTGCCGGTCCGCTGCTCGGCGGCGTGGTGGTGACGATTACGTCGTGGCGCTGGATCTTCTTGCTGAACGTGCCGTTCGGCGTAATCGGCGTGCTGTGCGCGCTCGCGTTCATCGACGACACGCACGAACGCATCGACGAGCGTTTCGATCTGCCCGGCTTCGTGCTGCTGTCGACGGGTCTCGTGGGTCTTGTCGGCGGACTGGATACGGCCGGCCGCGGGCTCGTGCCGCAGTGGGTGACGTTCGCGTTCACGGGCACGGGCGTGCTGTCGATGCTGCTGTATTGGCTGTATAGCCGCCGTCACGTCGATGCGATCATCGATCCCTTGCTGCTGCGCTACAACGCATACCGGACGGCCGTGCTCGGTGGCATGCCGCTGCGCATCGGCATTGGCGCGTCGCCGTTCCTGATGCCGTTGATGCTGCAACTGGGCTTCGGCCTGTCGCCGCTCACGTCGGGGTCGCTGAGCGTCGCGACGGCCGTCGGCTCGCTCGCGGTGCGCGGTGTGATGACCAAGGCGATTCAGCGCATCGGTTTTCGCACGCTGCTGATCGTCGCGACCTGCATGACGGGCTGCTTCTATGCGTGCTATGGGCTATTCAAGCCCAGCACGCCGCATCTGCTGATCTTCTGCACGCTGCTGGTGGGCGGCCTGTTCAATTCGCTCGCGATGGTCACGCTCAACACGCTCGGCTACTCCGACATGCCGAAGCCGAAGATGAGCCGCGCGACGGCGCTCTCAGGCATGGCGCAGCAGCTCTCCGTGAGCCTCGGTGTCGCGTTCGGCGCGTCGCTGCTGGCGCTGACCGCGCATCTGCATGGCGGCAGCGCCGCGCATCTCACCGCGCGCGATTTCTCGCCCGCGTTCTTCGTCGTCGGCGCGGCCGTGCTGTGCTCACTGTTCTTCTTCGTGAAGCTGTCGAAGGACGAGGGCGCGGAATTGCGGCAGGCCTAGTCCGCGCGCGCGACCCGCTGCAAATGCGCTAGCCGCGCCTGCGCCGCGCGACGAATTCGCCTTCCAGACTCCACGTGACGCCATCGGCGGCAAGCGCGACGCCTGTCCAGCGGAACGAATCGTCGGTGATGTCGGTGAAGTTCCAGCGGATCGGCGTGCCGTTCGCATGCGTGCCGATCTGCACGATATCGCGGCCGATTTTGCGGCCGATCAGCTCGTCGCGCTGTCCGCTCGCCGGGTTGATGTAGGTGACGCGCCACGCTTCGATCGACGGGTCCCATACGCGCAGCGTCGTACCGTACATGTCGAGGCCGCCGTTGCTTCGCACGCCGCGATCCGCGCGGCGCGGCATGATCCAGACATCCTGCACGGCGCGCCCTTCGAGCGCCCAGCCGAAGTGAATCTCGCCCGTCAGATGCCGCTCGCGCACGTCGACGCGATAGTGCAGCACGTCCATGTCCCAACTACCGATGAGCCAGCCGTAGAGGTCGTCGGCGGCATCGATGTCAGCCGCGCGACCGGGCGCGGCGAGTGCTGCATGAAACCCGGCAGCGGGACCGTGATCCAATGCATTCATTGCGGGTTGCTCCGTATGCTGAACCTGGTTGAAAAGGGTGGCGAACGCGTCGCGCCGCGCCTTCCGCCGTTGTGATAAAACGAGCATACGGACCTGCCGAGGTGACATCTTGGGAAAAATTGCCGTCGATCTCGAAGCCGCGCTTGCACGCCGCGACAGGCTCGGCGCGTCCGGCAACACGCAGATGCGCGCGCTTGCCGCGGGCGACGGCTGGTCGGTGATGGACGTGCTGTGCACCTTCGGTCCGCGTGACAGGCCGTTCGAGGAGCGGCACGCGGGCGTTTGCATCGCGATCGTGGCGGCGGGCGCGTTCGGCTACCGGTCGGCGGCGGGGCGCGAGCTGCTCACGCCGGGTTCGCTGCTGCTCGGCAATGCGGGCGAGTGCTTCGAATGCGGGCATCGGCATGCGCCCGGCGACCGTTGCGTGTCGTTTCAATATCAGCCTGCGTACTTCGAGCGGATTGCCGCCGACGCGGGTTTTTCTCGTTCCGATACATCGTTTCGGCATGGCCGCATGCCGCCGTTGCGCGCGTTTTCCGGCCTGATCGCGCGGGCGTGCGCCGGGGCGACGGACCGCGCATCGTGCACGGCATGGGACGAACTCGCCATCGAACTGGCGGGGGCCACGCTGCGCGCGACGCAAGCGGATGCGAAGCAGCGTGCCATTGCGACGAGCGCGTCCGCATGGTCGCGCGTCACGCAGGCCGTGCGCCGGATCGACGAAACGCCCGATGCGCGGCATACGCTCGCGAGTCTCGCGCAGATGTGCGGGCTGTCCGACTTCTACTTTCTGCGCACGTTCGGGCGCGTCACGGGCGTGACGCCGCATCAATACGTGCTGCGCGCGCGCCTGCGCCATGCGGCGCTGCGTCTTGCCGACGAGGACACGAAGATCGTCGATATCGCGTTCGATAGCGGCTTCAACGACGTGTCCAATTTCAATCACGCGTTTCGCGTCGAATTCGGCATGAGCCCGCGTGCGTGGCGCATGCAGCGTGGCGCGCGCGCGAACCTCGCCGTGCGTCGTCACACGGTGCGCGAGGCATGAGCCGGCGAGCGCACCGCTTGCGCGCGGCGGCCGTGTTGCCGCTGATCGTCTGCGCATACGGCGCGGGCGCCGTGCACGCGCAGGAGCGCGTCGCAGCCGACGACATTCCGCCATCGACGATCGAGCGCGACGTGCATCTGTTCGTCGTACAGAAGGACGGCTCGATCGAGGAACACGACGATACGGTGCTGCGCGCGAACACGACGAGCGGTGTCGATGATATTGCGCAGCGCTACGTGTGGTTCAACAAGGATATCGAGCAGGTGCAGCTGCTCGCGGCGGAAACGATCGATCCCAATGGCGTCGCGCATCCGGTAGGACCGGACGGCATTCGCGACGTGCAGGAGCCGCGTTCGGCGGGCGCGCCGACCTTCCAGGACGGCGTGCTGCGCACGGTGATCTTTCCGGGCGTCGAGCCGGGGTCGCGCGTGCATCTGGCGTTTCGCAAGACGCGCGCGCTGCCGTTGCAAGGCGGCACGTTTGCCTATTTCGTCGAGCCGACGCGCGGGCCTGTCGATATGCAGCAACTGATCTTCGACTTGCCCGCCGACGTCCCGCTGTATGCCGATGCGCGCGGCTACGTCGCGTTGCCGCCCGTCACAGAGAACGGCCGCACGCGTTACACGTTCGAGTATCGGCATGGGCCGTATGCGCCCATCGAGTCGGGCGCCGTCGGCTACGCGACGTGGGGCGACCGCCTGATGGTCTCGACGACGCGCGACTTCGCGTCGTTTGCCGAACGCTATCGGACGGCGGCGCTGGACCCGACGTGGCGCGATCCTGCGATTGCGCAGCTTGCGCAGGCGCTGACGGCGCGCACCGACGATCCGCGCGTGAAGGCGCAGATTCTCTACGACTGGGTGCGCCTGAACATTCGCTATGTCGCGCTGTTTCTTGGCGAGACGGCGGCCATGCCGCACAAGGCGAGCGATATCCTGCGCAACCGCTATGGCGACTGCAAGGACCACGTCGCGCTGTATGGCGCGATGCTCGCGGCCGTCGGCATCGACAGTCAGGCTGTGCTGCTGAACCTCGGGCCGGTCTATACGCTGCCCGATGTGCCTGGCTATGGCGCAAGCGCGATCAATCATGCGATCACGTGGATTCCTTCACTGCGCATGTATGCGGATACGACGGCGGGTGGTATCGGCTTCGGTTATCTGCCGCCGGGCGCGATGGATCGGCCCGTGCTGCTGGTCGACGATGGCGTGCTCGCGCGCACGCCGGCGACGCAGGAACGCGGACGCAACGTGCGGCTCGAGATCGACATCGAGCGGACGGGCACGGCGGCGTTCACGTATCGCGTCGAGGATGTGGGGGTGTCGGCGGAACTGGAGCGCAATGTGTTTCGTCGCGCGACGCGGCAGCGGTGGCAACTGATTGCCGCTGATCGCTTGCGGCAGACGGGGTTGCATGGGATTGCACGGATGCAGCCGGGTGAAGTGACGCCGACCATGGGGCCTTTCTCGACTTTTATGCAAGGTTCGCTGGAGCACTTCACGTGGCCTGATGGCACGACAGCGTTGCCTGCGTTGACGAGTTTGTCGGGGGGGATCGCGACGCAAGTGCAGGCCTGGCTCGCCGAGCCGGAACGGACGCAGCCGTGGGTCTGTATTGGCGGCGATTTTGATGAGGTTGCGCAGATTGCGTTGCCTGATAGTGTGCGCGTCACTGATATGCCGGAGGATGTTGTGGTGCGCGACCGGTTTTTTGATTATGAATCGCGGTATGTGTTTGATTCCGCTACGCGGGTTGTGCAGATTTCGCGGCGTTTGAGTGCCCGGTTTGGGCGCCAGGTGTGTAGTGCTGAAGAGTTTGCCCTGGCTCGGGCTTCGCTCGTTAAGATCGAGAGGGATGCGTTGGCGCAGATTGTTGTTAGAGCACGGTAGGTTTTTTTTGTTGTCTGCGACGCTGGGGTGGTTTGCTGGTGTTTGCGGTGGCATCCGGTTTGGTTTTGTTGCGCTTGCGTCCGCGGTTCGCCTTTGCGCTGGCATCCGCGCTATGCCTTCGTGCTTCACGCGTCGCCCCTGTGCGGGGCGGCACCTACTTTTCTTTGCC
>NZ_JAWRXV010000591.1:0-283 GCF_046534875.1 Paraburkholderia sp. SIMBA_054
GGTTGACGCGGAAGTTGATGTTGCGGTAAACGAAGCCGCCGCAGAGCCGGTTCCGCCCACGCTCGAGATCAACCGTCCGGCGCAGAACGAAATCACCATGACGATCGGCGGTCAGACCGTCGCGCTGCGTGCCGAGCAGATCGGACAACTGATCGAGGAACTGTCGAACGCGCGCGCCTCTATGACGCCGGAGCCGCCGCCAGGCATTCCGCCGGGCTGGCGCTTCGTGTCGACGAAGAATCCGGTCATGGCCGTGCAGAAGCAGTCGAACGGCGACCGTCTG
>NZ_JAWRXV010000592.1:0-283 GCF_046534875.1 Paraburkholderia sp. SIMBA_054
TGGTGAGCAGCCAGGGAGACTGGGCCAATTCGGTTCACATAATAAAGAGTGGTTGGGGCTGCATCTATCGCGATCTTCCCGATGGTGATCGCCAGATTCTGGACTTTCCCATGAAAGGAGATTTTCTGGGTTTCCGAACCGGGCTCGGCTTCAACTATTATACCCTGATTTCGGTTACCGAGCTTTCTGTCCTCGAAATCTCCCTGGATCATCTCACCGAAAGCCTTCTCAACTCCCCTCGTCTTGCCATGACATTCATGGAACTGATGGCGCGTCAGCGTGC
>NZ_JAWRXV010000593.1:0-283 GCF_046534875.1 Paraburkholderia sp. SIMBA_054
GCCTGCCGATAAATATCGTCCGTGACGTCGCCCGCAGCAAAAATGCCCGGAACGTCGGTAGCCGTCGAATCGGGTGCAGTCCACAGATAGCCGTTCGGCTTCTGCTTGAGCTTGCCCTCGAACAAAGAAACCGCAGGTGCGTGGCCGATAGCGACAAAAACACCGTGCGTGTCGAGTTCCTGCGTCTCGCCCGTCACGACATTCTTGAGGCGCACGCCTGTCACGGTTGCGCCCATCGGCGGCTTTGCCTCGGTGCCAAGGATTTCGTCGATGACGCTGTTCC
>NZ_JAWRXV010000594.1:0-283 GCF_046534875.1 Paraburkholderia sp. SIMBA_054
TTCCAGCGGCTGCGTAAACAGCAGCGGACGGCGCGATCAAACTCACAAACCCCGAACAGCCGACCCACAACGCTGCGCGAAGCGCACCACGGCCAGCATCGCGCAACGCGACGCCGCGGCGCGCACCCAGGCGCAATGGCTGTTTTGCGAAAAGCACCTTCACGACCGCACTCTCCACGGCGCGATGCGCAACAAAAGCAGCATGCCCGGCACAGCCAACGCGGTACAGACAATGAAGTAGTCGAACCAGCCGATCTTCGCGACCACATAGCCGCTCGCCGCC
>NZ_JAWRXV010000595.1:0-282 GCF_046534875.1 Paraburkholderia sp. SIMBA_054
TGCTGCATGCGTGCTGCCACAACCCGACCGGCGCCGACCTGACCCACGAGCAGTGGCGCGTCGTCGCCGGGCTGCTCAAGGAACGCGGCCTGTTCCCGTTCGTGGACATCGCCTACCAGGGCTTCGACAAGGGCATCGACGAAGACGCCTACGCGATCCGCCTGCTGGCCGGCATCGACATGGACTTCGTCGTCGCCAGCTCGTACTCCAAGTCGTTCTCGATGTACGGCGAGCGCGTCGGCGCGCTGTCGGTGGTCTCGGCCAACGCGACCCAGGCCAAGG
>NZ_JAWRXV010000596.1:0-282 GCF_046534875.1 Paraburkholderia sp. SIMBA_054
TGCTTATCCTGCTGCTGATCGGTGCGCTGCCGACCTGGCCGTATAGCAGCGGTTGGGGCTACCGCCCGACCGGCGTGCTCGGCGTCGTGCTGATCATCGTCATCGTGTTGCTGGTGCTCGGGCGCATATGACGCGGCTAACTTTGCTCCGACGCAATTCGCGATTGACTCTGGCACCTAAAGCCACGTAGAATCTCGGATTCGTCGGAGCGTAGCGCAGCCTGGTAGCGCATCTGATTTGGGATCAGAGGGTCGAAGGTTCGAATCCTTTCGCTCCGACCAC
>NZ_JAWRXV010000597.1:0-282 GCF_046534875.1 Paraburkholderia sp. SIMBA_054
GCGTCCGCAGCGCTCGCGGCCGTCGCGACTCCTGCGGATTCAAGGCCGCACCGCACACGAGCGCGAGAACGAGCAAGCTCGCCGCCCACATCCAGTAAGGGATCACGTCGAACATGGCTGTCTCAAGTTGAGCGCCGGTCCACACCGGCCCACTCATCGTGAGCAAGACGTGTGCACGCGGCATCTCGCGTGACGGCAACGTGATCTCATTCGTCGCAAAATAAAAAACCCGCCCGGGAACGGTGTTCCGGACGGGTTTTCAGACAGCCTGCCGCCAGTTGC
>NZ_JAWRXV010000091.1:0-33375 GCF_046534875.1 Paraburkholderia sp. SIMBA_054
TGGCATTTCATCGACACCTCGGTACCAGGGAAAAATCCAGGTTACCGAAATCCAAACAGTTTTACCAGGAACACTTAATGCCTGTTTCGAACCGATTAACCGTAACCTGGCCGACTTTGATGAAGCGCTCGGCATGGAGGAATGGCAATGTGTAAGAAAGTACTTTTCTGGGTTGCTGAGGATCATTGATGGCTACCTGACCGACAACCAGAATCTGACAAAAAACTACACATATACTCCCGACTCGAGTACGAGCACTCCAAGGGCGTGGGCTTCTGCTGGCAAAACTCGAGGGCCTGGCTGGGGGCGGATGCTTGGGATTTTGCCTACGCGCTCCGCATTGTCTACACGGCCCCGTTCCCGTTTATCCGCCATCTCATGTGTCCAGGATGGTTCATCGCCAGAGTCGGTTCCTGGTTTTTACGCTTCGGCTTGCACAACGTGTAGCCTAATACGTTTCAGCGTGCCGTATAAGCGTGCAGGATGGTGCGGGACGATCGGCTGTTGATCGCTGTTAGCGCCGGTGTAAAAGCGACGTTAAACGACGGCGCAAGGTTGAGCGAATCACTCAAGAACAAAGGGGCCGCGCGGGCCCCGTTGTTATGTGCGTACCGTTGACTGGTCAGAACGGCGGATCATGCTCGTAGAACGGCAGCTCGCGTTGCCGACGATCCTGGCGCAGGACCTGCTGCATGTCGGACAGATAGCGCGCACAGATCACTTCACGCAGGTCGTCGAGCAGTTCGAACACAGCGAGTGCCTGTTCAGGCGTCCAGTCGTCGGGTACGACGAAGTTCAAGCCGCGGGTGCGGCCGGAAGGCAGCGGCGAGGCTTTCATGAGGACTCGCCTCCCTTTGCAGATTTGCCGGGACCGCGCTGGCGGGCGCGTTTGTCGGCCCGCTCACGCGCTTCCTTGAGGCGGTACGATTCGCCTTCGATCGGGATGACCTCGGCGTGATGCACGAGGCGATCGACGAGCGACACGACACAGGCGGCGTTGGGGAACACTTCGTGCCATTCGGCAAACGGTCGATTCGATGTAACGATGGTGCTGTTGTTCTGGTATCTCCGGCTGATCAGCTCGAACAGCAGATCGGCGTGGCGATTCGAGTACGAGAGGTAGCCGACCTCGTCGATTACCAGGACATCGGGCGCAGCATAGCGACGCAGGCGCCGGCGCAGCGTTGAATCGCTATCGAGCGCAGCGAGTTCGCCCAGCATATTGCCGGCGGTGGTGAACAGCACCGTGTGTCCATGCACGAGTGCCTGATGCGCGACGTTCTTCGCCAGTGTCGACTTGCCCACGCCGTTTGGGCCGATGAGCACGACGTTGGCGGCGTCCTTCATGAACCCGAGCGTCATCAGTTCTTCGATGGCGCCGCGATCACACCGTGACGGCCACGTCCAATCGAAGTCGCACAAAGCCTTGAAGCCACCCAGATGTGATTCCTTGATGCGCCGTTCGAGCGAACGACGGGCTCGCTCGTCTTCTTCCCACTGCACGAGCGGCGCGACCCACGGCTCCTGCGCAACCTCGGGCCAGTGGGCAAGCAGTCCGTGCAGACGCAATTCGTGCGCGCGCGTGCGCAATGATTCAGGCGAGCTCATCGGAGTCTCCAGCAAGTTGGTCATAGGTATCGAGCCGGTGAGGTTGGACCGGCGTGTCCTTCTGGCGCACGTGCGACGGCAGGCACACGGCCAGCGGTGGTGGCAACTGACGAGCTTCGCGGCGGCGCTCCAGCGCCAGGCGCACGGCGTTCGGGTGCGGCACGCCGCTTTCGAGTGCATCCCCGATCGCGGCCTGCAATTGCGCGGCGCCGTAACGATCGAGCAGGCGCAGCAGCGCTGCCGTGATGGTGCCCAGGTTCGCATTGCGTTCGGCCGCGCGGCGCAGCAGATCCTGGCTGGCAGGCGCAGCCTTGGCCAGGCGATCCATGCCGCGGTGATGACGCGCTTCCCGTTTAACGCCGACGAGCGTCTCGATGTGAACGCGCTCTTCGATTTGCGCGCCGCGATCGAAACTGCGATCGTGGCGGGCAATGATCTCGGCACCGTCCAGCACACGTACCTGCTCGAGATTGGCGCGCACTGTGAGCGTACGCCGCACGTGCGTGTGCGGGACCGAGTAGTCGTTCAGATCGAAACGTACGTAGGGCGTCTTGCCGACCTTGACGGCGAGCATTTCCTCGACGGGATACGGGTTCTCCGGTAGCGCAAGCAGCGTGGGCTGCTCCTGGGCAAACGCCTGACGCACACTGATCGCCCGATCCTCCGGGCACGGGCGATCGGCCGCCTGCGTGCGGCACCAGTGCTCGGCTTGCGCATTCAGATCGTCCAGACCGGTGAACTGCCTGGCCGCGAAGAACGCGTCGCGCACATGACGAATTGCACGCTCGACGCGCCCCTTCTCATTGCCGCGCGCGACGGCCACCGGTCTCGGTTCGAAACGATAATGCGCAGCAAAGGCGAGCAGCGTCGGGTGGAAGCGAATCGCGTCGCCCTGGCGTTCGAGTACGGCGCTCTTGAGGTTGTCGTAGAGAATGACCCTGCCGAGTCCGCCCCAGTGCCTGAAGGCGCCGATATGACCGCGCAGGAAGTTCTCCATGCGCGCATCAAGGAAGAAGCGCAGATACAGATCGCGTGAGTACGAGAGCACCATCACGAAGGCCATCAAGGGCCGGCGTGCGCGGCCAATCTGCAGGTGACCGAAGTGCCCCCAGTCACATTGCATCTGCTCGCCGGGCAAGGTACGCAGTCGCAGATACGCTTCGGCAGCCGGACGTGGCCGGTGCAGCGAGACCAGATGCCGGAAGTGCGTTGGGCCGCCCTGATAGCCGCGCTCGCGCACCATGCCGTAAAGGCGGCTGGCGGTGAGCGTCGGATACTTCTCGAGCGTCTGGCCAATGAACGGCAGGTATGGCCCGATCATCGAAGGCCGCGGCGCCGGACCGTGGCGCGGCAAACCCGCCTGCGCGAGCACCCGTTTGACGGTGCCGCGATGCACGCACAGTTGCCGCGCGATCGTGCCGCAGCGCCACTTCTCAACGTGATAGAGCCGCAGGATATGCGCTTCGAGCTCAGCGTCAATCGTCACCTTCAGAGCCTCCCCGGAATCGGTAGATGGAGTGAGGAGCTCGACGGCGCAACGGGCCCAGGCGCACGAACGGCGAACAGGCACAGCCGCAAAGGTGGCAATGCGTTGCCGCCGGCGCCGATGCCGTGACGCCACGATGAGTGACAGCGGCGCGCATCGAGTCCGCTGGCAGTAGAGCATTGGGCGCCGTCGCAGGTGAACCGTGATGCGTCACTTTATTGTGTTGCGCCCGATAGCGGCGGGCGCGCTGCGCATGGGCAAGACGCCCGCGGCGAGAGCGCTGGTAACGTTGAGCCGCTTCACGCAAGCTGGCGCGTCGGGCTGCCTGCGCACAACCGCCGGCGCAATAGATCTGGCCTCGGTCACAGCGGCGGCAAATGAATACCTGCGTGCGGCAGCGGGCGCACAGGAAGAAACGGCCCGTGGGCAGCATCCCACCGGCATTGCCTTCGGTCATCGGCGATCCCCGTAGAACGCCGAAGACAATGCGATAGACAGGGGCGCGCGAGCCGTGGAATACTGCGGCTGCACGCGCCTCTCTGTTAAGCCCCGTGGCTTTGCACTGCGACTTGTGTGGCGCGACTCCGGGGTGAACTTGGCGGTTTACCGGTGTCGCGCCAGTGGTTTCTTCGGCGCTGCGCCTTTCTACCGCAACCGCTTCTCGCCGTCATCTCCCAACGCGCTTTGCGCGTCTGCACTCGCCCTACGGGCTCCTTACGACGCACAAAGCGTCATCGATACCCCTGCTGTACGTGTTTCCCGAACACCGCCGCTCAACGAGAACAGGTCGTTCAACAACTCGACTCCGAAACGCCGTCGTTTAGTGTCGGATTTAGACCGGCGTTCACAATCGCTGACGCGCGCCCTATCGGGCGCAATTACAGGATGATCTGAGTCCATTTCCTGGCCGGAGTATTCTGGAAGGCGACGCTATAGAGGCCGGTCGTCCACCTCGCACCTCGGGAGTGAGTTTGTCACTGTCGAAAGAAAATGTGCGTTATGGTTTGCGCACCTTAAGGATCAACAAGTTTATGCCGATACAAAGGGAGTAAATGGCGCGTCCGGGTACCATTCCGTTCATATGCATGGCGAATAAGCGGCTTCCGGCGAATCACTCACCATATATGTGGATTATGTATGTAGATGTTACATACAAATTGACTCCCGAGCGGGTGCTCGGGATGCACTTGGTGCCGTGGCGGCGGTCGTCGGCTTCTATCGGAGCAAACGATGGAAGACAAATGGGCTGATTATCTGATCTATGAAGTCGTTTCGATTCAACGAAAACGCGCATCCTTTCGCTTCAGGCTCGCGATAGACAACGGTCATGCAGTCGATGAACGCGGTGAATATTTGCGCGACGACGTGGTGTCTGCGATCAAGAACGGCCCGACATTCGTGACGGTGTTTCAGAACCCGGCAAACGGCGACTGGACGCGGGGAGATCGCGTTTTCCTGGCCAGGGGCAATGACATCTAATACGTCAAGGCCGGTGAAAGTGCAAGCCAGACCGACGATCTCGGGATGATCCCGGAGTTCTGACTTCACGGGTCTGAAGACGAACCTTAGGATCGTCCTCCGCCCGGAAGATGTATTGAATGCGCAATGGGAATCCGCTTAAGAGCGCCTGAATCCGCAGCCTGCTTTCCTGTGATCGATTCGGTTCGTCCAGCGGCTCGCGCGAATTGTATCTCGGGGGTATGAAAGGTGGGGTGGCTATTTCCCCAATCAGATGAAACAGGAATTCTGTATATGCGGCTTTCTCTAGAGCGGGAGAAAACAGGCATGCGTTGAGGGCCCGAAAATGAACTCGCGGCGATTGATATATTTGTCGGCAAAACCTGACGCCGATCTAAGTGGATTTTTTGAGCAGCGCGGCTGGGATGTAAGACCGGTCCGGCCGGGTAAGGACGTGAGAAAAGCAATAGAAGGCGCGCAGGCGTCGGGTGGCCTGCTCGATCTGGCGTCTGGATTGCCGTCGTGCGATTTTGAATCGCTGGAATCGTGCATAGCCATGCCGAATATCGGTTGGGTCGCGATTGTTTCATCGGGTCAGCTACCGATGCCACGCTACGCCATCTGGTGCGCGATTACTGTTCGGATTACGTGACGACTCCGCTTGTTCCGGAGAGGGTCATGAGAGCGGTTGGACATGCACACGGAATGGCAGCGCTATCGTCTGAACCACGCGAGGATTTCGCTCATCAGGAAGTTGAAGGCGAGATGATAGGGGCGTGCGAAGCGATGCAAACCTTGTTTCGATCTATCAAACGAATGGGTTCGACAGACGCTCCTGTTTTCATTGCAGGAGAGTCAGGGACTGGAAAAGAATTGACAGCGGTGGCGATTCATCGGCGCTCTGCCCGCCGTGAAGCTCCTTTTGTTGCTATCAATTGCGGTGCTATATCCCGCGATCTTGTGCAATCTGAGTTGTTTGGTTACGAGCGCGGTGCGTTTACTGGCGCGACTCAACGTAAAATAGGCCGCGTCGAGGCCGCTAATCACGGGACATTATTTCTTGATGAGATCGGCGACCTCCCGGGAGACAGTCAGGCGAGCCTTTTGCGGTTTTTGCAGGAACGCAAGATCGAGCGCCTCGGAGGGTTTGAGGCAGTGGATGTTGACGTACGGATTATTTCTGCAACACATGTTAATCTTGAAGCGGCCATATCCGATGGAAGGTTTCGCGAAGACCTCTATCATCGCCTTTGCGTATTGCGCATCGTCGAACCTCCGCTCCGCGAGCGAGGTAGCGATATTGAACTGCTTGCGTATCATCAGCTCGCCCAATTCCGTAGGGTCGCGGGCCGACGGATACAGGGTTTTGCGCCGGATGCCCTTGACGCAATGTTCAAGCATACCTGGCCCGGAAATGTCCGTGAGCTGGGGAATCGTATCCGACGCGCAGTAGTGATGGCCGACGGGCGGCTGATTAGCGCAAAGGACCTTGAGCTAGATTACCTTTTGGGTCAAACGCTGCCGTCTTTGAGTTCGGTCAGAGAGCGCGCCGAGCGAGAGGCAATTGAGCGTGCATTGCTTCGACATCGCGGGCGATATGGGGAGGCCGCGCATGAGTTAGGCATCTCCAGAGTCACACTTTACCGTCTCATGGAAGCTTATCGAATGCGTGAGGCTGACAGCGTCGGGGTTAAACCTCGTAAGCGTCGCAACGCGGACGGGTGATGTGACTGCACTTTTGATCGAGCGTCAACACGCCGGAGAAAAACCGGTATCGGCCTGCCAGTCACGAGGGTGACGATCGCGTGACCGACAGGTTGTCGGGCGCTCTTCGATCGCAGCCGGCAGAGTGCCCGCGCGATGTTTTGGTCCCTTGCTGTTGAGTACCCGAATCCCGCGTTCCGACCGCGCGAGACTGACTCAGAGTATGTCTCCATGGGTGTTGGCCTAAAGAATCCCGCAAAAGCATCCGAAAAGCACGTTGTGGGGTTGCGCCGATCGGGATTGTCATGGTCTTTTGATCTATAAGACAACTGCTACCAACGGCTTGAAAAGGGGGCTATCGTGCAAACGACTATTGAATACCTCGACGCGGTCAAGGTCGAACTTGGATTGCAATCTGACTATGCAGCATCGAAGGCCCTCGGAGTCACCCGAGGTACGATCAGCCGATACCGGCTTGGTACAAGCGTATTCGATGACGACCTCTGTTTTGCTGTCGCCATGATCCTGGACCTCAACCCATTCGAAGTTTTGATCGATGCGCACGTGGAACGAGCCAAAGACGCCAGGACAAAGGCCAAATGGCTTCGATACTGGAAGGATTTCTCTACGAGATTTACCGTAGAGCGGGTTTCTCGCGATGAGAAGGCGAGCGCTTCGCAGACGGAGGGGCGACGAAAGGACCGCCCGCTTAGCCGCGTGGACCAATATGCTACATGCGATCAGGATTGCGAATTCGTGCTCAGCACCGCGATTGACCTGCTGCAACAGGTCAGAAACACCCTGAACACCGACGAGCCGCCATCGCACGAACAAAAACCTCGACGTCGAAAACGCAGTGACTGGCGTGCGTTGGATGAGGCTCGGCAAGTCGGTTACGACAATTCGACGCAGGACTCGGGAGGTTGAATTGCTCGTGTGACATCGTTCGCCGGCATAGGGCAAGGGCGGTGGCACCCATATCGTCTATTAGAGGTGCGCTATGTATTTTCCGTAAATTTGATTGTCAATTTTCGCAAAACACTTAATTTAGTCGGACGTCCCGTCATTCATCACCCCGACCAGTACAAAGACTGACGACGCCATCGGAGTCACGGCGTCAGGTGAGCCGATCGCATGAAGCGATCTTGGGACGTCTGCCGAATAGGTGGGCATGCCACTACAAGGGGCAGATTGCTTGTAGGCGCGAATTTCGGCCCACCTCGCTTCCTCGCTTGAAAAGATTGACAGTGCGATAGGCCGGGCTCCTCGCACGAAGCGGGCCCATCCTGCGTATGGCAATCGCCGCATCCAGCCGGCTTCCAATACTGCGGATTCTCGTCACGCTTCTCCAGGATTGAACGTGCGCTTCCACACATCCAGCAGGTTGTGCGGTTTCTCGCTCATGCTACGATCCCTCTCAATTCGTGGGGCGCGACTGGCTCGGTCTGTTCGGTGCCGGGCATCCGGACGGAGGCGTCTACACAATGAATCGACTTGTTGGTTCTCTCGTGATCGCCTTAGGCATTGGGCTTATCCCCAGCGGATTAGCCGCGTGGTTGCCGTTTGGAAATGAAGTGACCGTCTACATGCTGTCTTGCGATGGGAAGGCGGTCAGCGGCGTTTGCCCCGGCAACGAAAAGACCGATACCCCAATGACTTATAAGGTTCTGGTTGATCAGCATTCAGTGTCGTACTGGAGGGCGGACGACCCGGGTGAACAGCAGCGCTTTCCATTCTGCACCGTCAGCGATACGAAAAGCTGGTGGTGCCAGTGGGAAGGCGACGAAATTCCGAAATCGAGGTTCGGGATGGTGGCAGGAAAATATGTAGAGATCGCCACCTGTATGTCCGTCACAACCACCCAGCTTTATTATCAGGTGCCCATGTGGCGCTGGTGGCTCGTCTGGTTGCACGAGAGGCTCGCCTGAGCGGAACATGATCGCCATATCGTTGGCCTTGCGATCAGATCACTCGCTCCCGGTTTTCAACGGGTAAAGCTATTCAACCCCTCTAGCATTCGGGGCGCTTGCAAAGCTCCGGCACATCCGGTTGGTACCCGGTGATGCGCTATGCACGCGGGCCGGGGAAACTCCCGGTCCCGCATCGCCGAACGTTCGTCGCGGATGTCATTTCTCGCGGGTAACTGCTTATCCCACACGGGGCGCCGCAGAGACAGTCAAGAGCCGTCAGCGGTCAGCCATCAGCCAGCAGGATGCAGGCACGACCCCGCATCCCACTGCGCCTGATGACATCATTCGAATCCGCGCGGATTCTGCGCCTGCCAGCGCCAGTGATCGGTGCACATGCGCTCGATGCCGTATTGTGCTTTCCAGCCGATCACGTCCGATGCCTTGGCCGGGTTCGCGAAGCACTGCGCGACGTCGCCGGGGCGGCGTGCAACGATCTCGTACGGCACCGGTTTGCCCGACGCCTTCTCGAACGCCTTCACGACGTCAAGCACGCTATAGCCCTGGCCTGTGCCGAGATTGACGACGAAGCTCGCGTCGTGCTTGACGAGCGCATCGAGTGCCGCGATATGTCCGCGCGCCAGATCGACGACATGAATGTAGTCGCGCACGCCCGTACCGTCCGGCGTAGCGTAATCGCCGCCGAACACGCGCAGCCTGTCGAGCTTGCCGACGGCGACCTGCGCGACATACGGCATCAGGTTGTTCGGCACGCCGCCCGGGTCTTCGCCGATCAGGCCGCTTTCATGTGCGCCCACCGGGTTGAAGTAGCGCAGCGTCGCGATGCGCCACGACGGATCGGAGATCTCCAGGTCGCGCAGGATCTGCTCGGCGATCAGCTTGCTCTGGCCATACGGATTCGTTGCCGAGAGCGGGAACGATTCGTCGATCGGCGAGCTTTTCGGCACGCCATACACGGTCGCCGACGAACTGAACACGAACTGCTTCACGTTGCGCGCGCGCATCACGTCGAGCAGCACGAGCAGGCCGTCCATGTTGTTCCGGTAGTATTCGAGCGGCTTCGCGACCGATTCGCCCACTGCCTTTAGCGCGGCGAAGTGAATCGCACCCGTGATGGGGTGTTTGTCGAAGATCGCGTTGAGGACCGCTTCGTCGCGCACGTCCGCTTCGTAAAACGCGACCTTCCTGCCAGTAATCTGCTCGACGCGCACGATCGATTCGCGCTTGCTGTTCACGAGGTTGTCGATTACGACCACGTCGTAATCGCTGTTGAGCAGTTCCACGCACGTGTGCGAACCGATAAAGCCTGCACCGCCCGTTACCAGAATCGTGCCCTTCGTGGTCATGCTGAGCTCCCTTAGAGTGATATGCCCGTCAACTGCTGAATCAGGGTTTTATACCGTTCGACGACACCGCGTTCGTCAAACTCCTGCGCGACTTTCGCACGGCCGCGCTCGCCCATCGCGCGCCGCTCGTCATCGCTCATGTCGAGCATCTGCGCGAGCTTCGCCGCGAGGCTGTCCACATTACGGGCCTCGCATAACACGCCGTTGACACCGTCCGCGACGACTTCGCGGCAGCCCGGCACGTTGGTCGCGACGATCGGCCGTCCGATCGCCGATGCTTCCATCAGCGTGCGCGGCACGCCTTCGCGATACGAAGGCAGCACGACGCAATCGGCAGCGGCGATCAGCGGACGCACGTCATGTGCCTCACCCAGATAGTCGATCACGCCTTCGCGCACCCATGCATCGACTTCGGCCTGCGAAATCGCGCTCGGATTGTCGACGCCGACGGGGCCGAGCAACTGAAAACGCGCATATGGATACTTCGCGCGCAACCGCCTTGCGGCTTCGACGTATTCGCCCACGCCTTTATCCCACAACAGGCGGCCGATTAATACAAAAGAAAATGTCCTCTGATTATTTTCATCCCCATTTTTACGATCCGGCAAAGGCATGAAAGCAAACTGCTCGAGATCCACGCCCTCGCCACGGAGGAGCCGCGCGCGTTCAGGATGCGCAAGCAGGTTCTGCCCGCGAAAGGCGGCTTCGTCGTCCTGATTCAGAAACCATATTTCGCGCGGAAAACGGAATGCAAAGCGATACAAAAGTTTGGCAATCTGCGCGGTGCCGCTCTTCTGGATAAAAACATAGCCGAGGCCCGTCGTGACCGCAACCGAATCGACGCCCGCCAGTTTCGCCGCAATCGAGCCATAGATATTCGGCTTGATCGTGTAATGAAACACGATCTGCGGACGGATCGTGCGGTACAGCCGGTAAAGCACCCACATCGTGCGCAGATCGTCGCGCGGATTCGTGCCTTTCGATGCGACATGCAGCTCGATGCAGCGGCAGCCCATCTGTTCGAGCAGCGCCGAGGTGCGGTCGCGCGGTGCGATGACCGTCACGTCGACGCCGCGTGCGACGAGTGCCCGTATCAGCCCTTGCCGGTATGTGTAGATCGCGAACGCGGTGTTGCAGACGAGCGCGACGCGTAGCGCGGTGGGAGCTTCGATGGGTTGCTTCATGCTGGCGATAGGGGTGGGATTGAGCACGTGTCAATGGCTCGCGCGCGGCGCGTAGAGCCGCTTCTTCATGCGCTGAAGCGTCTGGTAAGGGGTGACGAAGTGCAACAGGTTCTTCGCGAGGCCGAGCCAGTCGCAAACGTTCAGCACGTTAAAATAGTGCGTCTGCAAACGCAGCGTGGACGCGATCTGGCGGCGCCGCTTCGTCGCGCTGATGCCGCCTTCGTTCAGTTCATAGTACAGGCCAAGTTCGGGCAGGTTCGCGCAGTCGTAACGCGCCATCATGCGCAGGAACAGATCGAGGTCTTCGGCTGCCTTGTACGCTTCGCGGTAGTTGCCGACGGCGAGCACGGCGTCGATGCGCAGCATCATCGAAGGATGGACGAAGCACGCGCGCATGAAGCGCTCGCGGCGAATCGCCCCTGGTTCGCTGGGCGGCGTCAGCATGAAGAGCGGCTGGCCGTCGCGCGAGACCACTTGTGTCCACATGCCCAGACCCGCGATGTGCGGATGCGCTTCGAGATGCGCGCGTTGCTTCGCAAGACGATGCGGCACGGTAAGGTCGCCCGCGTCGATGCGCGCGGCGTAGCGAAAGCCGCGCGCCGCGAGCGCTTCGATACCCGTTTGCAACGCGCGTTCGATGCCGCCGTTTTTCGGCATGCGCAGCACTTCGACCGACATGTTCGGCAGCGCGGGCGCGACGATGGGCGGCGTGCTGCCGTCGTCGACGATCAGCACGTGGATGCGCGCGTCCTCGCTGAACGAAGCCAGTGTGCGCTCGACGTCGGCCTGGCCGTTGTACGCGGGCATCAGCACGGCGACATCGTCGAGCGATGCGGCGGCCGCGGGCGGCGTGAATGATGAAGACGTCATGGACGCAGCTTGTAACGGATGTAATAAAAATTGACGGACGCCGCGGCCAGATAGCCGGACGCCAGTCCGATCAACGCGCCATAGGCGCCGAAGCGCGGAATCGCCAGCAGATTGACGACGCACGCGACCGCGAGCGCCAGCAGCCACTTCGACAGCAACACGAACTTCGCCTGATATTTGAGGACGGCCAGGTTGCCGATCGCCTCAATGCCGGCGGGCACGGACAGCCACACGGCCCAGCGGAAGATATCGATGGCCTCTTCGAAATCCGGTCCGAACACGCGGCGAATAATGAAGCCCGCGAGCAGGTCGAGCACGAACGCGCCTGCGATCATCAGGACTGCCGTCATCGCCGTGAGCCGCCACATGTTGCGGCGCAGTTGCGTGGCGTCCTGCACACGGTAGACGAAGGCGGGTGCAAGCGTTTGCGCCAGCATCAGCGCGAGCGTGATCCAGTTTTCGTTCAGCTGTTGCGCGGCCGAATAGCGGCCGAGGTCGGCGAACGAAATGGCGCGCTCCAGCATCAGCCGGTCGAGCTTCAGGAACAGGTACATGCAGATCAGGCCGAGCCAGAACACCGTGCCCGCCCTCCCGAAGTGGCGAAAGAGCGCGGGGTCGATGCTCCAGCTGAGCGTGCCGCCGTGGCGCCGCATGTAATACGCGACCAGCACCGCGCCGATCACGGCCGATTCCAGCGCCCACAGCCAGCCGAAGCGCGACGGCGCAGCGGCTGCGCGCACCAGCAGCCAGACGAGCATGGCCTTGGCGATTGCCGTCGTCATGCTGGTGAGCAACTGCGGCTTGCTGTAGGTCATGCTTTGCAGCCACGAATTGATCACGCCGACGAACGGCTCGCGAAACAGCATCGTGACGGCCAGCCCGGCGAGCATCGCGCCGACGAGGGGATCGGTGAAGCCCGCCGCAATGCCTGCCCAGGTCAGCAACAGCGCGACAGCCGACACCGCGAGCCGTAACGCGAACGCGCTGCCGAGGACGGTGCCGAGTTGTTCAGCCGGACGATGCACGATGGTCGGCACGAGAATCTCCGCGCCGCACACCCATGTGATCGGCGACAGGACGAGCAAAAGCGTATTGGCGTATTGCCATTTGCCGAACACGTCCGGACCGAAGTAGCGCGCCAGCACGCCGCTGATCGCGATCGCCACGCCGATCTGCGTGAGGCGCTCCAGGCCAAGCCACACAAGGTTTGCGACAGCACGCGTGACGTCGGGATTCGTAAAACGCTTAAGCGCCAGTATCCGCATGGTGTCCGTTTGCAGTTTGCGGGCACGAAGGGCGCATATTGTCGGTAAACTGGCGTGCCCGGCCGAGGGTTTGATGCGGCAACTTTGTAAGCGCGGGGCGTCTAGGCATTCGAATGGCGCCAGTAAAGCGTCGCTGAAAAGCGCAATTATAAGTTGAATCCGGACCGCTTCCCGCAAGGCACGGCGCGTTGACGGCACCGTGTCGATCAAATTTTGGTTCTGCCTTCCCTCCTCGCCGCTGCTCGGCATCACTGTCACGGTCATCGCCTATCTGGTCGCGCTGAGCATGTATGCGCGCGCGGAGCACAATCCGATTGCCAACTTGGTGCTGATCGCGGTGACAATCGTCTTTGCCGCGCTGAAGATCACGAGGACGCCGTATCGCACCTATTCTGATGGCGCGCGGTTCGTCCAGGTCCTGCTCGGGCCAGCAACGGTTGCGCTTCCGATGCGGCTGTGGCGGTAGTGGGACAAGTTCAAGGGCGGCACGCTATCGCTCCTCTGCGGTCTAGTGGCCGGCTCGCTCGCTGCGATCGTCTCGGCGGGGGACATTGCCAAGCTCTTCGGAGCTTCGCATCAAACGCTTGCGTCGCTTGCGCCGAAGTCGGTCACGACGCTCATCGCGGTGGTCGTCGCCGAGCAGGCGGGCGGCATTCCCTCGCTCACCGCCGTGCTCGTGATTTCAACGGGCGTGTTTGGCGCCGTGACGGCGCGCTGGGTCTTGAACATCGTGCGCTTGACGAGGTTGCGCGGCGCGCGGGCGCGGTGAGTCCATGACGCACGAAAGGACCTGGCGAGCGGCAACGCATCATCCGCGAACAGGACGGTTGCTGTGCCGTCACCGCGATTGGGGAGAGGAGGCAAAGCATCGCGCTTCAATGCGATGCCGGTTCCCGACGCGTACTTTGTCTCTCAATTCGACGGCGGTGGGCCACAGGCGATCGTCCATGCCTAGTCCGTCTTGCCTGGGCATCACGTCGCAGTCTTCTGAGTGAACCTCCATGGGCGCCCTGACGATCTCCACCGGCGCGACTTGACTTTGCGATTTCGAGTGGAGACTGGTTTGGCGAACGTCCTCCGGAAAGAGGCGATCGCTGAACTCATTAACCAGGAGAGTTGAGATGACGAGTGATGAAGCACCCACGTGCCAGCGTGACCAGTGTCCCCTGTGTGCCGCATGCCAACGCAGTGTTGAAACGCTTGCGCACGGAGCACGCGGACAGCAATGTGCCCGGAAACACACGATTGCCGGATCCATAAAAGAGCAAGGGCTCGGGCGAGCGGCGCGTTGCTCCAATTGCCGCATCTGCGTGGTGGGAGGCGCCGAAGGACGGGACACCTGGATCGCCTCCTATGTCCGTACGAAATTCAGAACGATTGCGGGCGAGGCCTTCCCAATCTCCCGCCACACCGCTGACTGTTTAGCCAACGCACTGCAGGATCGTTTTCTCTCGGATACGGATGCCGTATTGAAACGAATCCTTGATCTTGCTGCGCTTCGGTATCTGCGTGACGGCTCAAGTACCGTTACGCTGGAGGACGTTGGGGTTGCCTTGCGCTCTCTCGCGTCCTCGCACCGATGACAAAGGTGTCATGCTGCGGCCGGTACTGGCGAGAAATGCCGGTTGGTACGCCCTGAGAGGCTGGCCGGGCTGTGGTCTGGATCCGGCCCGGCGCACAGGGGATCAACCTTGAATTCGCGACTGAAGCGGTGGCACATCGACGCTTTGTTGACCTAGATAGGTATGCTAATGAATGGTAGTCGCAACCCGCCACAACATGATCGCCATGACTTTCGCCGAAAAGGTCGTCGATTTTCCCTCGCTCACCGTCGTGCTCGTAAGCTCGGCGGCTCGTTTGGCGCTGTGATCGTTCGCTGGATTGTTGATGCAGTGTGCGTTCGTTTGACGCAGCCCAGCGCTTGCGATCGGCGCGGCGTCGGCGCCGCGAGCGTTTCGGGTGAGTGAGGAATTTGGCACTTTCGCGGGGTCAAGGACAAGTCCGAAGTGTGCTTGTCCCCGATGCGCAGTCGGAGAACCCGAACCGGAACGGTACCGCGAGCCATGTGGTGGATGGAACAACTAATAACTGTATGCCCATACAGCATCATGCCGCAGCCGCAAGTCAAGCCGGTTTGAAATCGTGCTTCGCACGACGCGCTCTACCTCCCCGGCATGAATATCGAGGCTTCACGCGCATCCCGGTGAAAAAGTGGCGCCGCCGGCGACTAAAGGCCAATTAACGGCGCGGATCAACGGACCTCGAGTGGATGTGGGCCGTTGATCCGCCTTGCAGCTTCGTTACCCGGAGGCGTATTAAAAGCCCTTAATCGAGTGCCTCTGTCCTCGCGCGCTTACGGTTCGCAGTTGGCGCGCATTCGGCACGCCACTCGTCCTGGGAAATGCACGGTAGTCCGAGTGTGTCGGCGACGCGTTTGAACGCATCAGCAGTGCCCAGCAGATCGCGCTGGGCGATTACCTTATGAGCGAGCGCATGCATGATCTTTTCAGGCGCACCATTGACCCGCGCCGAGGTCAACTCCGTTTCGAAATCGACCGCGCGGTTCAAGACAGCGGCGATCGGCATCTTGAATTGTTGCGCCTTCGCGAAAGATGTTGACACCGGGAGCACAGCCTCGGGCGTTACCGTGATTTGGGCTTCACGGGCATATTCAAGGACTGGCGGGTAGACGTCGTCAAGCCGGGTGTCTGCCGGAACGTCGGTAGCGAGAATCCGGATACAGGCCGGAACCACGCCCGCCGCGCAAATCGAGGTAAGCGTTTCTACGGCAGCCTGCTGTGACGCGGTATCGGGGGACACCGAGACAATGATCGTTTTCAGTTCGGTAAGAACGTGACGCCTCAACTGGATAAACGCGATCATGGCGTTCCGATGCTCAGTCGGGACGTCGATGATGCCTCCGCGCGGGGAAGTCATCATGGTGCAGTAATGATCCTGAAGCGCATTTTCGCTTTCTGTCAGACGTGTGTTGTTGTTCACGTGCTCACCGTGTCCATCGAGCGGGCCCGGTTTCAGGAGCAAACCTCCCGTCTGTGCGTGAAGGATTTGCGCCGCCGATGCTTGCGCTGCGCTGTTCGAGCTTTGAAAGTGAGCCACAATCAGATGAGTCATTATCGTTCCTGCAAGGGTGGTTAGTGGAGGTATCGAATGTGTTAAGCGCGTTGCTTCTTACGTGACGGAGTCTTCGATGCGAGCTGGATCGCTGGCGCACGCTTCGTGCTTGGTCCGGCGTCTGCGACTTCGGGCGAGTTGCGAGTACTCGAGCGGTTGGTACGTCCGAGAGCGGAATGCATCCCATTGGCGATTCTGGACGGGGCGACGAATGCGCGGGATCACAATGGAGCGCAAGATCTTGGCGTTGTAGCCCGCGTGCAGGCACACGAGAAGGACGGCGCTCAGGGCGATCAGGGCGTCATCGACGTGCCAATCCCGGTAGTCGAGAGACGTCGCGTACGCGCGAAGCGATTCCTCCGGAATGTCAGGGATGGAAGATGGCATCGTGCCGCGCGATTGCAAAAAAGCTTCGAACTGGAGCCATAACGGCAGCAGTGTCTGGGCTGCTTTGTCGCTGCTGTACCGGGATAGCGCAATGCGAGCTTCCTCTGAGAGTCTGGATTCCAACACTTCTTGTTTACCTCCTATAGACAGATGGATCGTGGTGGGTGGTTAGTCGATTTGTAATGCTAATTATTGAAAATTGCGTTCACGCTGAAACCTCGCGTGATTCGTCTGGGCGCGGCGTCCGCGCGCCGGCCGTCGACGCCTATGTTCGGCACCATTGCCTAGCTGCGCCCGGTCGCCCGCGCTGGCCATTGCAGGCATTGAGCGGTTTCTTTTGGTCGTTTTCTCCAATGGTACGAAGTCGCTGGGTAACTGCATCTTTTCGGGAAACCGGTGCCGGATCTGCCAGCAGTAAACTTCGAGAATCATCTTCACGCGTGACGGACCGTGCCCAAGGCGGTCCGATAGCTGGGTCAGTACCTCAACGGGTGGCATCCCCCGATCGAGTGCGGCATTGCCAAAATCGACTGCATAGGTAAATCTCAGGCTGTGACTTCCGAGCTCTTTGCGCATCGGCAATTGGTCAAAGCGGGACTTCAGGCGGGCCTTTGCACTTTTGAGGTCATCGTTGCAGCCGGTGATAAGTTCAAAGTCGCGACTGCGGCAGAACGCCAGCGCTGCGTTGATCGCGTCGAGCGTTTCCTCGACGTGATCCTCAAGCACCTCGGTACGACGCGGACGCCCGTTCTTGGCGCCGCGTTCGATGGGCAGACGTCGATTTCCCTGCAGGATCAGTTCTCGCCAGGTTTCCAGCGACTTGCCGCACATGAGTGCTTCGCGCATGCGAAGTCCCAGCCAACGCATCAGGCGAATCACGTGCACGACACCGTCATCGAGCTTTTGTGCCGCGGCGAGCAGTTCGCTGAACTCCTGCGGCGTGCGAGCACGGTGCTTGCCATGCCGATCCCGTCGCTCAAGCTGGAGAGCCCGGCTGCGGGTTGAGTGGGACATATCCTGTCCGGCCGTATCCTGTATCACGGAGAGCGACGCCCGATAGTTTGCGAGCGTGCCAGGCTTCATCGCCCCCGCAACCAGGAACCAGACAAAAAACTCGAGCATCCAGTCTTCCGCTTCGTTGACTGCTTCCAGCGTGTGACCAATCCGGGCCGCGAAACGCGAAAACTCGCTCCAGTGCAAGCGACGGTGTTTCTGCGAATCTTTGCTTCCGCCGGCTTCGCGGCTCATCTGTGCGGCATGGTTCACGCCTTTTGATCTTCGACCCATGGAACTCCTTTCCTGTGGCTGGTTGTTAGGTTGTTCCGCCTGTACCTGACCTCACGCGCGGGCGGGGACGCGAATGAGGGCACCCTGTTGCCATCGGTTGCGATGGCGACGTGTCTAAAGAGACACGTGAGTGAAACGAGCAGGTTCAACGAGGGCGCGACGTTGATCTGCTGGCATGCGGGAGTGCAAAGAGATGGGCAGAGGCGGTTTAGCTGATGGTCCCCGGATGGCACCGGTGGAAAGGTCTGCGCGCTGGAAGAGAGAGCCCGGGGCGGGTTGAACACCGCGCGTCGCATGGCGGCGCATTCGATGTTCAACCGCATTCGCGTGCATGCAGCACGTGGGCAATGACGGCTCGCTTGAGGGCGAGCACGAGGTGGGCGGATTCTCGGGTGAGCACGTCACGCCGAGATCGCGCTTGATGGTGTGTGAAAGGATTGATGTGCGCTAGAGCGGCGGCGCAGACCGAAACGGTCGATGAGGTCGACCGTTTCAAGACGCAAAAGAAGCCCGCAAGCGGAGGCATGTGGATGATCCCGGTCGCACCGGGAAGCAACTCACGCCTTCGGATAGGCCCCTTCGCACTTGGAGAAGTAACGTGTGCTGCTCTCGCGCGCGAAAACGTGCATTCCGCGCGAAAAGCAGCACGACCCTTCGGGGAGAGCTTGGCTCCCGCAACGGGTAAGAAACGACGGGCGACTGGTTAATCGCCTATAAACATCAGTCCGCTGGCCAATAGTCCGGCCCGAAGCATGGAAAGCCTTCTTTTAAGTAACCCATATCCGTTGCCCGCGTCTTGCGATACGAGGTTTTCAATGGATTTTCAGCGCCGTCCGCGTGTAGCCAGTCGGTGCCGGCGTAAGGACTTAAGAAGAGTGGGTAATGGCACGCTCGCTCGGCCCCAGGTTTGTCGAACCAAGAGGCGTGAACAATACGAAGCGAGCTGGAAACGCGTGCAGTCACATGCACGCGATGTCCCGTCCGGTCGGCGAAGAAAAAGCTGCTGATCGGGCGGACTCCACGGGGGAGCATCACATTCTTTGGTCTAACCTAGGAAGGCTAGATCAGCATCCCACATAATTTTGGGCAAAAACACCCCCAAACCCCCAAGGAGGGGCTGGATAGGTCGATGCTCGTGACGTGAGCGAACGGTGTGCAGATTAAATATCGATCGCATGGAGGACGTCAAGCGCTTTGTTCGCGCCGTGTGACCGTCCTGCAAGCGATTTCCCAGTCGCTATTCAGCGGTGCGCGCAGAGATGCCCATTCCGGTTGAGCGATCCCCACGGAAGCAAGCACGGCAAGAATGAGGTCTTGAAGAGAACCGGGCAAGAGTGAATGCCGACTGCCTTGCGCAGCATTTCACTTTTTTGGGCGAAAGCGCCCCCAAATCCCCCAAGAAGGGGTTGGATAGGTCGATGCTCCTGACGTGAGCGAATAGTGCGCTGGCTAAATGTCAATCGCATGGGGCCTGAGATGTGCCTCGCGTACAGCCAGGGCGTGTTCACGCGCACGGCAGATGCGCCGCGCGGCTCTATGCTCACGCCCCCGCGCGAACAACGCGCGCTTCATCTGCTGCAACGCCCCATGGGGCGTCACAAAATGCAGTAAGTTTTCCGCGGTCGCCGTCGTCATGCTCATGAGCAATTGCGGCTTGCTGTAGGTCATGCTCTGCAGCCACGCGTTGATCACGCCGACAAGCGGCTCGCGAAACAGCATCGTGACGGCAAACCCGGCGAGCATCGGGCCGACGAGGGGATCGGTGACACCCGCGGCAATTCCCGCCCACGTCAGCGGCAGCGCGACAGCCGATACCGAAAGCCGCAACGCGAACGCGCTGCCGAACACGGTGCCGAGCTGGTCGGGTTGACGATGCACGATGGTTGGCACGAGAATCTCCGCGCCGCAGACCCATGTAATCGGCGGCAGGACGAGCAAAAGCGTATTGGCGTATTGCCACTTGCCGAACAGGTCGGACGAAGTAGCGCGCCAGCACGCCGCTGATCGCGATCGCGAGGCCGATCTGCGTGAACCGCTCGAGGGCAAGCCTGACCAGGATTGCGACAGCGAGCGTGACGTCGGGATTCGTAAAACGCTTAAGCGCCGGCATCCGCATGGCGACCGTTTGCTGTCTGCGGGCACGGGAGGTGCACACGTAGTCTGCAAATTGGCATGCCCAGCCGAACGAACAATGCGGCAACTTTGTGAGACTGGGGCATCTAAGCATTAGAATGATGCCAGTAAGGCGACGCTGAAAAGCGCAATTATAAGTTGTATCCGGACCGCTTCCGGCAAGGCACAGTGCCATGACCACGCTGTGTCAACCAAATTTTCCATTGCACGTAAGTGAGCCAATCCATGATCTCGCAATCCATATTCAAGGCATATGACATCCGCGGAGTGATCGGCAAGACGCTCGACGCCGAAACCGCGCGTTCGATCGGTCGCGCATTCGGCAGCGAAGTGCGCGCACAGGGCGGCGAGGCCGTCGTCGTCGCGCGCGACGGCCGGCTCTCCGGTCCCGAACTGATCCAGGCGCTGTCGGACGGCCTGCGCGCGGCGGGTGTCGACGTGGTCAACGTCGGCATGGTGCCGACGCCCGTCGGTTATTTTGCGGCCAGCGTGCCGCTCAAGCTCGACGGCGGCGAGCGCCGCGTTGATTCATGCATCGTCGTCACGGGCAGCCACAATCCGCCCGACTACAACGGCTTCAAGATGGTGCTGCGCGGCGCGGCCATCTACGGCGAGCAGATTCAGGGGCTGTACAAGCGCATCACCGAAAACCGCTTCGAAAGCGGCAGCGGCACTTATCAGGAGTACGACATCGCCGATGCGTACCTTGAGCGCATCACGAGCGACATCAAGCTCGCGCGGCCGCTGAAGCTGGTCGTCGATACGGGCAACGGCGTCGCGGGCGGTCTCGCACCGCGCCTGTTCAAGGCGCTCGGCTGCGAGCTGGTCGAGTTGTTCACGGAGATCGACGGCAACTTCCCGAATCACCACCCGGACCCGGCGCACCCGGAAAACCTTCAGGACGTGATCCGCGCGTTGAAGGAAACGGACGCCGAGATCGGCTTCGCATTCGACGGCGACGGCGATCGCCTGGGCGTCGTGACGAAGGACGGCCAGATCATTTATCCGGACCGCCAGCTGATGCTGTTCGCCGAAGAAGTGCTGTCGCGCAACAAGGGTGCGCAGATCATCTACGACGTGAAGTGCACGCGCAATCTGGCGACGTGGATCAAGGAGAAGGGCGGCGAGCCGCTGATGTGGAAGACGGGCCACTCGCTCGTGAAGGCGAAGCTGCGGGAAACAGGCGCCCCGCTTGCGGGCGAAATGAGCGGCCATGTGTTCTTTAAGGACCGCTGGTATGGGTTCGATGACGGCCTGTACACAGGGGCGCGGTTGCTGGAAATTCTTGCGCGCGTGCAGGATCCGAGCAAGCTGCTCAATGACCTGCCGAATTCGCATTCCACGCCGGAACTGCAGCTGAAGCTTCAGGAAGGCGAGAATTTTGAACTGATCGCGCGTTTGCAGAAGAGTGCGACGTTTCCTGACGCCGATCAGGTTGTGACTATTGACGGCTTGCGCGTCGAGTATCCGGATGGGTTCGGGCTCGCGCGGTCTTCTAATACGACGCCCGTCGTTGTCATGCGGTTTGAGGCCGACAATGATGCGGCTTTGAAGCGGATTCAGGAAGATTTTCGGCGCGTGATTCTGGCTGAGAAGGCTGACGCTAAGTTGCCGTTCTGAGATGCTATGGGAGGGCTGTGTAAGTAAGCCCGCCGGAGTAAAACGGGATTCGCAGACTCGTTTTCTCCAAAGGGGCACGCGAAATGGACGCGTCTCGCACAGCCCTCCGTGGGCAGAATACGAGGGCAGGCCGCCGGCTGTACATGGCCTTTGAACTGGGCGAGAAGAGCTGGAAGCTCTCACTGGGTGATGTCAGCGCGCGCCCAGCCGCTGTACGGTCGCCGTAGGCGATACCACCGCGGTCCTCACCGCCATCGCGAACGCCAGGGCACGGCTGCCACCTCAGCGCCGACGCACCCGTCTACAGCTGTTATGAGGCGGGGCGCGACGGCTTCTGGCTGCACCGCTGGCTGACTCAACAGGCCATTGCCAATCTCGTGGTGATTCGGCCAGTATCGAGGTGAACCGGCGTGCCCGTCGCGCGAAGACGGACCGGCTTGACAGCGACAAGCTGCTGCCCATGCTGATGCGTTATCTCACCGGCGAGCGACGGGTATGGGTGGTTGCACGCATCTCGACGCCCGAGCGGAAGACGACCGGCGCCTGCACCGCGAGCTCGAACGCCTGCGCAAGGAGCGCACCGCGCACACCAACCTATAAGACTTCCCTTTTGGATCCGCTCCCTGCTCGTGCTGCATAACCTTCGGGTCCGGTATGTCGGTGGCCGGATCTGGACGCACTGGTGGACCCGGCAGCGCGAGCAGTTGCCGCCAGGCCTGCGCGCCGAGATTGAACGCGAGTGTGAGCGGCTCACGCTGCTCCGCCAGCAGATTCGCCGGCTCGAAGTGCAGCAGGACCAGCAGGTGCGCAGCGGCGCGCACCCCGGCATGGCCCTGCTGGCACGGCTTGTGGGCATCGGTACCGGCAGCGTCTGGACCCTGGTCAGGGAACTGTTTGGCTGGCGACAGTTTCGCAACCGCCGGGAGCTTATCCAAAGTCCGGCGGTGCAGCTGACGAAACGAAACTCAATATCCTGGGAACGAATCTTTATGCGTGGGTCCTCACAGACGGTCGCCGTGCCGTATCCTGGCTGACTCAGACGCGGGAAACGACGGTTCTGCGGTGTTTTGGTTTCCGATTTCTATGGCGGCTACGATACCTTTGCCTGCCGACAGCAAAAATGCCTAGTGCATCTAAGAGACATCAATGAAGATCTTTGGAAAAATCCGTTCAACCAGGAGTATGAAAAGTTTCTTGCTAAAGGGAGCAATTTGTTTGTACCAGTATTTGATGATGTATATAAATATGGTTTGAAGAAACGTCACTTGGGAAAGCACGCGAAAGCCGTTGATCGTTTTCGAAAAAACGATCAATGTTAATTCGACGTGTGAACTCATAGAGAAGTATCGCAAGAGGTTCGCACGATATCGGGAATCGCTGTTCACTTTCCTTGAAGGCGATGGAATTCCATGGAACAACAACATGACTGAACGGGCCATACGTCATCTTGCGATCTAACGAAAAATATCTGGGTTCTTTGCAAAGGCTGGAGCAGAACGATATTTGATTCTTCTTGGTATTGCGCAAAGTTGTCGATTTCAGGAGAAATCGTTCTTGCGTTTTCTATTGTCCGGCGAAATAGACATAGACAAATTTAATGAAAAAAACACCCCCAAGGAATAGCAAAGCAAATATATGATGTTGCAGTCAAAGCCTGCCAGTATCAATCTTAAAGTCGGTTCACTGTTCCATATCCTAGGCCGTCGGTGGAATTTCAACCGAGCGGCGGGTTTCGGGCAAGCATTTGAAACTTGCGAATGACGGGCCTTGGCCGACCCCGGTCCGACACAGACCTCGATAGGCCGCTTATCGCAGCGAATATGCGATCGGCATAAATCGGACCCGGTGCTGCCGGTCGAGTCGCCACAGTTCCAAGGGTGGTATCGGAGCGGATACGGTCGTTTCGCGCCGTCACTCCTGGACAAGTGATCGGCCATGAGGCTGCCGCACGCAGACCACTACTCACATTCCCTGCCCCGAAGCCTAACGCTTAGGTCAGCTTGAGCGAGGCCCTCGCTCCACTCTCATACAGCTCGTCCTCGCCGATAGGTCGCCGGTCTGCTGCTGTTGGTCTTAAGTGTCATCGTCAAAGCCAGATCGGCCAGCCTCCCTTCTGGAAACAATACCCGGAATCGGGGCGCTGACGGCATCGGCCCTGGCAGCCTCCATTGGCAACGCCCACGCCTTTCGCAGCGGCAGGGAACTCGCTGCATGACTGGGTCTGGTCCCACGCCAGCATTCCTCGGGTGGCACTGCGCGCTTGCTGGGTATCAGCAAGCGCGGCGATACGGCTTTACGAAACCTTCTGATTCACGCAGTGCCCACGCGGTTATCCGCATGGCAGCCCTCAAGCCCGAGATGGCTGATTCCTGGCTGATGAAACTGTGTCGACGCCGACACAAAAACATTGCCGCCGCTCGCGGCAAAGATGCGCGTACCTTCCAGAGGTTGCTTGAGCAGACTTCATTCGATGACAGAACGGACCGTGGTGGGCCAAACCCGCTTTGCACCACGGGCAACCAGGCCCGAGGCTGTGATGGGGTACCCCATTCGCGGATATTCATCGTGGCCCGGCAGTGAGTGCTGTGTGAATCGAGCCCGGATACATGGCTGCAACCTCGACCCAAGTTCAGAAAACGGAGACTGCTTGACAACAGGGAGTCGTCCATACGTGGTGCAAATTGGGTGGCAGGCGAGAAATCGCGGATTTTTCCGAGACCTCAACGAGCTGAAAGAAGCGCCATCCAGATCGAGGGCGAAGTGATATCTTTGAGGTGCTCTCTCGTGAGAGCGAAAGTGGCCTTTGCGAATGCGATGCGTCAGTTCGATGCCATAGAGGGTAGGGCCTCGTTCCGGAACCGCTTGAACCCGGGCATATCGAGTACCTCTTTGAGCCGTTCTATACGACAAAGACTACCGGTTTGGGGATGGGTCTATCGATCTGCCGTGCAATCATCGAAGCAAATGGCGGTCGATTGTGGGCCCGCGCAGATGTACTCAGCGGCGCTATCTTTGAGTTCACGACACCCGTCCATTCGGCTGTTTCGTCGTAAAAGGGTCTCGCGTTCCGTACCGTCGAGTATCCCATCGTCAGCGGCGCTGTTGCGACGTTTGCTCGTCAGCGCTCGCGTCCGAGCGCGATGCGCCGGCGATTACGGGGTGTCGCGCCGAATCCGAAACGTCGAAAAGGGTTGTCGACAAGGAACATTCGCCCGACGACCATTCCTGAAATTTGGGAAGCTGAGCATGATGTAGCCATCGAACTCGATGCGGCGATCAAGTGACGCACGCAACCGATGCTGCGATTCGAGACCCTCTAGTACGCCTGGATCTTCTTGGGCGCGGATCGAAGTCATGCACACGACTGCCAATGGACATTTGACGTGCGCGAGTCGGGTCCATCGGTCCACTGCTAATCAATTCGACGACCTCAATATAAGCAAATACCTTGCTTATCGACCTTGCTCCAATCTGTATTTCATATCGCAAAAAAGCGCAGCGAAAACTCGCATCTCTTGTCAGATTGTCACAATGTGGAGGGATGGAGGGAGAAACTGATATCGTCGGCGCACTTTTCCAACCTACTTTCCACGTCATTATAAAGTTGTCAAGCCACAACCCGGTGTTGTTAAAAAACATTTCGCTAATTTAACGTTAATCCACGGACGGGCGCCTTAATTTCGTAGATCAGATAGGCGATTCTTGGCTAGATGACCCGATGTGGTTCGGGTTAGTGCTTATCCGCAGGATTTCAACCTGCGTTACAAGGGGGAAAATGCATATAATCACAACTGCAGGATGGCCGCAAATTATACCGTAGTGTCAGAAGAGTGCCGCAATTATTGCGGCATGATCTATGTATGTGGCTCGACAACGTGGGTGGGAACTAACGGTTTTTGCAGTCCCGTGGCGGCGAGCATGAAATGTTGAAAGAAGTAAATCCAATCTGACCCTCAGCAGGCCTAAATCAATGGCTGACTTTGGAAGTCGATTGCCTTATTTGCAGTGGCCGGTTGTCTGGCGTAAATCTTCCGACGCATTACGCGTTCAGGCCGCCGGCGTGCGTAATCTTATCGTCGGCTTTTTGCCGCACGCGTGGCAGGCGGATCATCGACGCTTGATGGAGGTCGATCGATACGTTTCGCAGTCGAAGCATACGGGAGCGTCTCACTGTCCTGTATTGCATTCCGGTGGTGCAATCCAAGGTTTTGCTAACTAATGGGCCTTGCTGATGGGGTGTTTGCACTAATTTTAATTTGTAGTACTAATAGTTTGTGCTAACTGTTGCAACTCAACAGATCTGGCAATCTGACAACCAGAGGCGTCCGCACGCCCATATCTGACGGCATCTTCCGACCGATTTTAAAACATCGCTTCATCAGCGATGAACATGGTCACGCATTCCCCAGATTCATCCTGTCACCACTATAAGTAAGTTCATATCTAACTTTGGGAACAATGGAATGAGACACATTAAGTACTTCTTATTTTCTCTTCTCTCGCTTGCATTTGTTTCAACCGGCCATGCAGCGAGCAATCCGGCTACCGTTACCGTCAACGGCGTGACGTGGACAAAGTGTGCGGACGAGCATGGCACCTGCACTTTCTCCGGCACGCAAAGCGTGCTCTATGGTGCATGGCCTCCGAGTTCTCCTTCGGCAATGTATGCAGTGAACGGCACCTATAGCGGCAGCGTGCCATGTGACAATAGCGCGATGGCCGATCCTGCGGTCGGTTATGTGAAAGCGTGCTATGTCAAGTCAACCACCGCCACGGTTGCAGCGGCTGCGTCTACCAGATACACGCCACCCGCACTGGTCAATCCGGTTAGCCCGATTACTTACGGGGCCAAGTGCAATGGCATAACGGATGACACGGCTGCGTTCCAGAAGGCGGTCAATGCGGGCGACGTGTTGGTTCCTGCCGGCACGTGTGTGATCAACGGCACGGTCAATGTGCGAGCAAGCAACCGTCACATTCAGTGCCAGGGGACCATCCTCAAGCGGAACACGGGCTACAACTACAATATGTTCCTGATCGGCAACGGTACGAATGCCTATACGAATGACAGTATCGTCGAGTGCAACTTCGTGGGCGCAAATACTGTGGCTCCGCAGTACTACGACAACGACACGCGGCATTGGGATATTCCGGTTGAAACGAAGGGTCCTGTCAGCAACTTCTTCCTGGCAGGCAACAGCTTCAAGCAGTTCTTCGGCCAGTCAATGTTCCAGACCTACGGCTCGCCCAATGGCGGTAGCGGCGACCAGATCATCTACAACACGTTTTCAAGCTGCGGCTACTATGGTCCGGTGCTGGTTGCTCACACCAATGGCTACATCGGACACAACACGGTGACCGACTGCGCAGTAGGCATCGAGAACGACAACACCAGCCAGGCGACCGGCCACAACGTAATCGAGTACAACACGATCAACGCTGTATATGGCTATGGCGCACCCCTCATGTCGTCGTCGGTGATGCTGACGGGAGGTGTTGCAGGGAACGCTGACTACTCCACTAATATCGTGCGTAACAACACGGTGTCGGGCAAGAGCAACGCAC
Organism: Paraburkholderia sp. SIMBA_054; assembly: GCF_046534875.1. NCBI lineage: Bacteria > Pseudomonadati > Pseudomonadota > Betaproteobacteria > Burkholderiales > Burkholderiaceae > Paraburkholderia > Paraburkholderia sp. SIMBA_054. The sequence goes on from NZ_JAWRXV010000091.1 coordinate 26,974, forward strand.
AGGGTTTCAAAGGCGCTAACATTCCTAGCCGTACCATCATCGGTAAGAACTGGGGCATAAAAGCGGCGCAGTACTCGAACAACACCTGCACGTTGGGATGCTCGGTTACGCCATAATCACTCGTCAGTAAGCGATGGAAGCGGGGCTGGCTGTTCAGGGTGGTGTTGTCGGGCCGTTGCACGTAGGCAGTGCAGCGCCGGAAGCCCCTCTGTCAAGGCCACCGCTTTCCATGCGCCGTCATCAGTTTCGCGGGGCACCTGCATTCCCGCTTTCAACACGAGGCCGCCTCTGTTTGCGGTTCTGATGTGATGGACGACTCCCGCCACCCAGCGAGGGGTTTATGCCAAAGTGGAGAAGTCGTGACCTCCACGGCAAAGGAGCGTTCATCATGAACATAGCGACTGTTGGACTGGACCTGGCCAAGAGCGTGCTGCAGCTTCACGCAGTGGATTCGCATGGCCAAATCGTTGTACGCAAACAGCTCAGACGCGCGGACGTACTTCGGTATTTCGCCACGCTGCAACCGTGCGTAATCGGCATGGAAGCATGCGCCTCGTCGCACTACTGGGGCCGCGAGCTCGCAAAGCTCGGACACACCGTTCGACTGATCGCCCCGCAGTTCGTCCGGCCTTACGTAAAGAGTAACAAGACCGACGCGGCCGACGCCGAAGCGATTTGCGAGGCGATAACGCGACCGAACATGCGATTTGTACCGGTCAAGACGCAGGCGCAACAGACAGTGCTGTCGCTGCATCGCGCACGTGCCGGTCTGGTCAAGTCACGCACAGCACTGGCCAACCAGATCCGCGGGCTTCTCGGCGAGTTCGGTATCGTGCTGCCACAAGGTATCCGGCTGCTTGGCCAACGGGCCATGGCGGCTCTTTCCATCCGGGACGGTGAACATTCTGAGCCGTTCCGGGCGTTAATCCAGATGCTCGTCGAGCACTTGCGCGAACTTGGCAGCAAGGTGGCTGAGCTCGAAGGTCGTATCCGCGCAATCCATCGCACTGAACCGCCCCGGCTTTGTCGGAGACTGCCGAGTTTGGCGCTACGCCGCGCGAGCGGAGCGCGCCAGATTCCGATTGTAAGCTTCCTCTGCCTCCGCCGGCGACATGTACCCGAGCGGGCCGAGCAACCGATGATGGTTATACCAGTGAACCCATTCGAGCGTGGCGAGCTCGACGTCTTGGAGCGTACGCCATGAACGCCGATGCACAACTTCGGCCTTATACAAGCCGTTGATCGTTTCGGCCAGAGCGTTGTCGTAGGAGTCACCGACAGTTCCGACTGATGGCTCAACGCCAACGTCCACCAAACGTTCGGTGTACCGAATGCTGAGATATTGAGACCCGTGATCGCTATGATGAATGAGTCCGGGCGGCGGCTGACGATCGTGTAACGCCTGGTTCAGCGCGTCCAGCACGAAGTCAGTTCTCATCGATGCCGACACGCGCCAACCGACGATACGGCGCGCAAACACATCGGTCACGAAGGCCACGTAGACAAAGCCCGACCATGTCCAACAATAGGTGAAATCCGCGACCCACAGCGCGTTAGGTTGCTCGGCCCGGAATTGACGTTTGACCCGGTCCAGCGGGCACGGCACCGCATCGTCGCGCTGCGTCGTCTTGATCCGGCGCCCACGCCGCACACCTTCGAGGCCCATCACCTTCATCAGGCGCGCAACCGTGCAGCGCGCGACGTTCACGCCATCTCGCAACAACTGGCGCCAGACCTTTCGCACACCATAGACGCCAAAGTTCTCCTCCCAGACCGCCCGGATGAGGGCCTTCAGTTCAGCGTCGCGACGCGCTCGTGCTGGCCATTGCTCCGGATCGCTGCGCCGCCCGGCGTGCCGGTAATACGTCGACGGCGCGATCGGCAGCAGGCGGCAGATCGGCTCGATACCGTAGACGTCGCGATGCTCGTCGATGAACGCGATCATGGCTTCGATCGGCGGTCGAGCTCCGCCTGCGCGAAATATGCGGAGGCCTTACGCAGGATCTCGTTGGCCGTGCGCAGTTCACGATTCTCGCGCTCCAGTTCCTTCAAACGCGCCAGCTCCGAAGTTGTCGCGCCAGGTCGTTGGCCACGGTCGCGCTCAGCCTGAACGATCCAGTTGCGAAGCGTCTCGCGTGACATCCCCATCTTCGAGGCGATCGAGCGGATCGCCGCCCCCTGCGTTTGATACTCGTGTTGGTGCTCAAACACCATCCGGATCGCTCGCTCACGGACCTCGTCCGAATATCGCGTGCCGGTGGGCTTCCTTGTCTTGCCTTCGCTTTCCATGCTTCAAATCTCCCGTTACAGCCAAGATCCGAAGTCTCCTACATTTCCGGGGCGGTTCACACGGATGCGCCCGGTCAACTTCTCGAAACAATACCCGGGATCGGGCCGCTGACCGCTTCGGCCCTGGCAGCCTCGATCGGCAACGCCCGAGCTTTTCGCAGCGGCCGTGAACTTGCTGCATGGCTGGGCTTGGTGCCGCGTCAGCATTCCTCGGGCGGTACCCCACATCTGCTGGGCATCAGCAAGCGCGGTGATACGGCATTACGAACACTTCTGATTCACGGCGCCCGCGCGGTTATTCGTATGGCAGCCAGCAAGTCCGAGATGGCTGATTCCTGGCTGATGAAACTGTGTCGGCGCCGGCACAAAAATATCGCTGCTGTGGCGCTCGCGGCAAAGAATGCACGGACGGCGTGGGCCATGCTGATACGAAATCAGGCCTTTCAGGCAAACCATGTGCCTACGCGATCCAGCGTGACGGGTTGACAGGCCTCGCAATTGGCAGCAAAACAGCGTTCACTTTCCAGAGGTTGCTTGAGCAGACTTCAATTCGATGACAGAACGGTCGGACCGTGGTGGGCCAAACCCGCTTTGCACCATGGGCAAACAAGCCCGAGGTTCTGATGGGGTACCCATTCGCGGATATCCATCGTGGGCCTGCAGCGAGTGCTGCCAACTGAGCCCGGATACATGGCTGCAACCTCGACCTGATGCCAGAAAACTGAGACTGCTTGACAACAGGGAGTCGTCCATACATGGTGCAAATAGGAAAGCCTGTTGAGATGCCCTCTACAGGCAGGACACCTCATCGAGTGGGCAGTGCGGAGCCGGCGGTTGAATGGCCACCTTAGCGTGCGGAGGAAGGACCGGAGTCTGCCGGATGCGGGAGACGCAAGCCGCTCCACTTTTGACTAACGCTGCGCAGGCCGCGGGTCGGCGGGGATAGTGCCGTCGGCACGGCCGAGAAAATACCGGTAGATATCGTCGATGCGCTCAGCGATCGAGGGGTTGTCGCGATAGGCAGGCATTCCGCGTGACGGCTCGCCGTCAAGGACCATCCGATCAAACATCTCACGGCTCTGAGTACGCGCGTACTCAACAATCGAGGGTGCCGCCAGCCCCCCCATAGTCCTTGCCATGGCAGCGGGAGCAATCGACGGCGCGCAAGGCACGCCATGTGCTGACGATGGCGTCATCGGTCAGTTGGGAACCTGTGCGTTCGGCCTCCGCATCGGCCCGGGCCGGCATGGCAACCGCAATCACGACGACAACCGCACAGCACCTCGGCATGATTGTCGACAATGCCGGCATCTTTCGACAGCGCTGCGTGCCGAGCTGGTGTGTGTCGTCGCTGGCGAGCGTATGTTCGGAGGGCGCGCGTATTCAATGGTAAATCGTCGTAGACGACTGCAGCTTCATCAACACGCCGCTTTTGAATCGGAACCAGCCCTGCGAGCTTTGCATCACGACTTCATCGTCTCGCCAGAACACGCGCTTGACCGTTATTCGCTTACCCGAGCGCTGCACAAGTGGCGGATGATGGCGAAAGTCGTAGAGCACCGGGCCGGAATCGGTCTGCACAAGCGCTCGCGTGACGGTGTGATTTGCGTCACCGACGTCGTCGAAATGCATGAGCGCGTTAGCGCTGAAGCGATCGAAAATTTCCTTGTCGAGCATCCCGGCGAAATCGCGGTCGACGCGCACGAATTGCAGTTCGCCCGAGGGCGTGACGAGCGAGTCGGATTCGTTGCTTTGCGCACGAACACAAGGCACGAAACAGGTGGCCGCGAGCACGGCGAGGAACCATCGTCTCATGTTTTCCTTCAGATTTAGCCGAGTCCCTGACTACGAGCACTACGGGCAATCGCGTTTTTGGGGAACATTGTCGTCATTTTGGTGGAGATGTCGGAGGTCTTCAACTGGCCGCACCGGTCTCACAATGAAAGGCTCCGATCGACCCTCAGCGGTCCTTCGAACTGCCGGGTGTCGAGAGACCGGTTTGCGAGGTCAACTGGTCCCTGACGCCCATATTCCTGATGCACGAAGTTTCGATACGCTTGAGGATCGGATACGCTCGCGACGACGAACTTCTGACCGGGTCAGTCTGACTGATCGCGCGTGATCCTGTTTTGTTCGAATGTCGGAGCACCGGCGCGGATGGCGGGGGGCAAGCACCCGCTGCAGGTTGACGGATGGCGAACAGGTCAATGCACTCGTAAGCCTCACTCCCAGGTCTGCCCACTTCACGCCATATGGCGGCTGGGCAGGGCTGACGCATCGCATAGAGTTGAAGGATGTCCTCACACATTTTCGCCAAGTGGGGGAATGCCGCAATCACGTCCGTGTCACGTGTCGTTGCCTGTTGATCTGGGATCACTTTCGCCATTCCGGTTCCTTGAGCCAGGGCGCGCCATTGGGCCTCTCGAACCTCCAATCAGTATCCGCCGAACTGCGCGGCGGCACTTGAAACAATGTAGAGGTTCTTGATTGCCGTGATGACCTCTGGCGAAGAGTGCTCTCGTCCTGGATTCCTAGGGCGGGGCGCAGATGCGCGACAGCGTGCCGGTCGCGATGCAGGGTGAGGTGCCTGCGCCCTATCTGCGTGTGAGCTGAACGCACGATCAGCATGCCAGTCAAAGCAGCATGCCGATCAACGTCACCATCGATGCCGACGAACTGAAGGCGCTGCTCGCGATGCGCGAGCAGCATGACGCGCTTCAGCGTGAGCGTGACGAGTTGCGCAGCACGTTGCGCCTGGTGACGGCCGAGCGCGACCTTGCCGAGGAACGACTGCGCGCGTACCGGCGCGAACTGTTCGGTGCGAAGAGCGAGGCGCGCGATTCCGACCAGCTCGGCCTGTTCAACGAAGCCGAAGTGCTCGGGGCAAACGCGACACCCGCGCAGGAAGACACGCCCGCAACGAAGGTCACCGCGCACACGCGCAACAAACGTGGCTGCAGGCCGCTCGATCCCGGCCTTGCGCGCGACATCCACCGTCACGAACTGCCTGAGGCCGAACGGTTCTGCGCCAACGACGGCCATGCGCTTGTCGAGATCGGCGTGGAGATCAGCGAGCAACTGAACGTGATTCCGGAGCAGATTCGGGTCATCCAGCATCAGCGCGTCAAGTATGCGTGCCCGTGCTGTGACCTGGGCATCAGGGTCACGCCGGCGCCGCCTCGCATCATCGCGCGAGGGCCGCTGAGCGAATCGGCACTCGCGTGGGTTGCCACCGGCAAGTACCAGTTCGGCATGCCGCTGTACCGGCAGGCAGGTCTGCTTCGGTGGCGATATCTCATCGAACACGCTGGTTGCGAACATGGTCCGCGTTGGCCTCGCGACGCAGCCCGTGATCAACCTGATGCGCGATGCGGCTCGATGCCGAACTGGTCTACTGCGACGAGACAACCTTCCAGGTTCTGAAGGAAGAAGGCCGTCTGCCGCAGACGAAGAGCTACCTTGGGCGCAGATGACCGACTCGGATACGCCCGTGCGCGTGTTCACCTATACGCCTGGTCGCGGCGGCAAGCTGGCCGACAAGCTGTTCGCCGGCATTCGCGAAGGCGCCGTACTGATGACCGACGGCTACGCCCCTTACGACGGCATCGCGCAACGCCATCACCTCATCCATCTCGCATGCTGGACACATGCGAGGAGGGGCTTTGTACCGGCGGCTGCTGGCTACGCGTTTCATCAAACTCATCGGCAGGCTGTTCGCCGCCGAGGCGCGCAGCCAGACATGGAAAGCCGAACGACGACAGCGGCTGCGACGACGATACAGTGCGCGCGTGCTCGACGTCCTCCACCGGCTGATGCTGCAGCATCAGCCCAATGTCGTACCTGGCAGCTTGCTGGGCAAGGCGTTGAACTACCTGCGGGGGCAATGGACAAAGCTGGTCCGCTACATCGAGAACGGCAACTGGCCAATCTCGAACAACCCCTGTCATGCCGCTAGCGGCATGAACCCAGTTATGCCGACTAATCGGGGAGTCGGCATAACCCCTGTGAAAACGCCATCAGGCCATTCTGCCTGGGCCGCCGCTATCGACACTTTTCGGTTATCGAAGGTGATCACCCGAGTGTGGACAATAGCTCTTGTTTTCAGGGCTAGGA
>NZ_JAWRXV010000598.1:0-282 GCF_046534875.1 Paraburkholderia sp. SIMBA_054
TTCTAGCGCACCGTTCGTTAGTGTTGTTCGACCTGCCAGCGCAGCACAGGATGCGTCGCGCCCGCAGGCATCGTCCACGCCCCGTTGCTGCTGAAGTCCCAACCGGCGAAGCTCGCCGGATCGCTCATCTGCGCGGTCGTCAATCCGTTCGACGGCGGCAGATTACCGCCGCTCGTCGCCACGCCCGTCGTCTCGGCGTTCCAGTAGACGTTGCTGCCAAGCCCCGAGCAATACGCGCAGACGCCGCCTACCTGGCGCAAGCTGTACGCGGAGACCTTGCCG
>NZ_JAWRXV010000599.1:0-282 GCF_046534875.1 Paraburkholderia sp. SIMBA_054
ACGTCGTACTACACGCTGCTGTCGCCGTATAGCCCGACTACATGGCTGACGGGCGCTTACGGCGCACACCCGGGCGATCTCGATTCGCTGGATACGATCTATCGCGCGAATAACTCCCTCGTGTACACGTCGCCGAACATGTATGGTCTGACGGTAAGCGGTTCGTACTCGTTGGGCGGCGTGCCGGGCAGCTTCAACGCCGGCTCGACGTGGAGCGCCGCGGTGCAGTACCTGAACGGTCCGTTCGGTATCGCGGCGGGCTTCCAGCGCATCAACAACTCG
>NZ_JAWRXV010000600.1:0-282 GCF_046534875.1 Paraburkholderia sp. SIMBA_054
GCCGTCCCGCACTTCAACCGTTTTTCGCCGATCGCGATTGAAGGACTCGACCGCGCGATCATTCGCGGCTTGCAGGCGCGCGGTTTAAAGAGCGACGAAATCGCGCTGCTGCCGGATGGCGACGCATGGGTCGTGCTCGAATTCGGTTCGGACACGGTTGCCGACGCGCTCACGCAAGCGAACGACGCGGCTGCGTACTTCAAGTCAGGCGCGGCGGGCGCGGATATCAGCGGGCTTGTCGTCGAAGACAAGCACAAGCAGCAGAAGATCTGGTCGATACGC
>NZ_JAWRXV010000601.1:0-282 GCF_046534875.1 Paraburkholderia sp. SIMBA_054
GGATGATGCCGTGGAACGACGCGACGAGGCCGAACAGTCCCAGCCAGACCAGCATGTGCATCCAGCCGCTGTTTGCACCGACGATGTATTTCATCGCTTGCGGCAGCGGGTCGTTGATGTTGGAGAGCTTGGTCCAGTCGCCCGCCGCGCCCGCGAACACCATCACGCCGATGGCCAGCACGACGAGGGTCAGGATGCCCGCCACGGAGGCGATCGGGATGGAGCGCTTCGGGTTTTTCGCTTCTTCGGCGGCCATCGCGACGCCTGCGATCGCGGGGAAGA
>NZ_JAWRXV010000602.1:0-282 GCF_046534875.1 Paraburkholderia sp. SIMBA_054
AATCGCCTCCATTTCAGTGATTAGCGTGGCATTCCCACAGTTTCCACAGCGGTAATGCCCTTTTCCTGTATTAACGCCTGAGAAGGGGTGGCATGTGGTCGGTCCACTTTTGTGCCAGCCCATCCGATAGCAAGGCCATGGGATTTGCGTCGAAAACGTACTGGACGAGTTTTCGAGCAGCCTTGGCCGTTCGTGCAACCTCTTCCGGGCCACGACGTAGGGGCGTGATTCATTGCCTTTGTTTGTATGGCTTTCAATGGCAGGAATGTCGAAGCCTGCACC
>NZ_JAWRXV010000603.1:0-281 GCF_046534875.1 Paraburkholderia sp. SIMBA_054
TCCAGCACGTCCTTGGCGAGTTCTTCCTCGAACGAGGGCTGATCGCCCTTGTGGATGATGACGATTTCGATGTTCTGAGCCGCGCACATCGCGAACACCAATTCGGAGCCGAAGCGCAGGAGCCGATCCTTGTGCGTGATGACGAGGCGCTTCACCTGCTTGCGCAGAATCATTTCGAGCAGGCGGTTGAGGCCCTTCTTGTGGTAGTTCATGCCGCTACCGAGATCCTTGATGACCTCGCAGCGCCACCCCTTCGCGGCGCAATAGCTCTCCAGCATCGC
>NZ_JAWRXV010000604.1:0-281 GCF_046534875.1 Paraburkholderia sp. SIMBA_054
TGGAAGAGTTCGGGCTCGCGCCGCGCTGGGTGCGTCGCGGGATGGCCGCGACGCCGGAAGCCGCTGACGAACCCGGCGCGGAGCAGGGCGCCGACGCGCCGCGCCCGCACGGTGCAAGCGACCTCACGCGGCTCGATGCGCGCGAGCCTTCTTCGGTCGGATTGACGCCGCAGACGTCGCACACGCCGGCTATGCGCGCGGCAGAGCCGTCGCGACAAGCCGACGACGAGCAGATGCAGACGCCGACGCAGACGCGGATTGGAAACGATGCGCGAGGTCTC
>NZ_JAWRXV010000092.1:0-33041 GCF_046534875.1 Paraburkholderia sp. SIMBA_054
GGCAGCCCTTCCTCGCAAGGATCCAGACGATCCCCTGGAACTCGAGCAGCCCCCGCCAGTACGGCGCTGACCGCGCCTGGTATCAGCGCGGACGCCAGATACGGGGCGAGACGAGCGGCGTAACGCGCCAGAATTCGCCGTCTCGCGACGCGGTCGCATAGGGCGTGCGAAACGCGCCGAGTTTGACGAGCGCGGAACCGCTCGTACTCGTGTAGTTGAAGCCCATTCGGATCAGGGCTTCAGTGCAATAACGGCGGCGGAGCGTTGCATAGATCTTCGGTTCTTTTCGACGCATATGTTTGGTCTGCTGTGAAGGATGGCGCACCCACGTTTTTACAGCAGACCGCAACATGTCAAGCGTCGCGACATCTGGTCTCGCACGCTCTCGGGTGCAGCCGGGCGGCCGGTAGCTCACTCCGTGAGCCAGTAGCGCATGCATACTGCAGGCATTCACCACTGGGAGCGACACAGCGTGACGCGCAGCGACGCATACCGGGATGGATTCAGCAGCCGCCGCGAGGGCGGGGCATGGCAGGACAACCCCTTTACACCAAAGACGCCCCAATGGTCCGACTGGCGCGATGGGTGGCGAGATGCCGAAGGGAAGCACGAGGACAGCAAGGCGCGCGAGCGCTGGCTGGAGAGCGATGATGGTCTTTCTTGATTTCGACGGCGTACTGCCATCTGCCGTTCTTTGAATCCCGTCACGCTGCGCGCCGGGCGCCTCGATAGTCGGACGGGCTCGTATCCCGGCTACACGCTGATTGCGACGTTGGCTTCGCCGGTGCCCGCTGCGGGAACCCGCGAAAGCGCGATTTGAGCGGCTCGCAAGAGGCCGCCCGTCGCCGCCATCGGCCAGCGTCTCCGCTGGCCGCTTATTCGCCACTGGTCTGTCACGTGTCGCCGCTGCCAAGTTCGGTGTGGTTGTGCGAATGCGTCGCACCGTGCACAAGCTCATAGACCGCGCCTTTGCCGGTTCGGGTCGGTGGAAAGTGCTCGCCCTCGACGCATGTCACTTCGAACGCTGCCTTGCTGTCGCCTTCGTGAACGACCTTGTAGATCCCGGACGTTTTCACGATCTCGCCTGGTTTGTGCTGCTCTGCCATAACTTGCCTCCCTTGATCAAATCGCACGCAAAAAGGGGACAGCAAGCCCGATGCCCGACGGGCTCGGGAAGCCCCTCAACCGTCGCGGTTCAATGTCCGGTAGGCGTTGTAGTGGCGGATTGCCTGTGTCTGCTGGCCCAGCTCCTCATGGATGCGCGCCGCGTTGAAGTGAGCGTCTGCAAAGTCGTGTTTCAGTTCAATACTGCGCCGGTATGCGATCAGGGCCTGCTCGAGGCGGCCCGAGTCTTCCAGCGCCACGCCGAGATTGAAGTGAAGCAGGTGATGGTCCGGGTTTTCCAGCAGGGCGTTACGCCATACCTCGATAGCGTCGTCGTAGCGGCCGCACTCCGACAGCAGGCATCCAAGGTTCAGGTACGCATCGAGATAGGTCCGGTCCGATTCAATGGCGCGCCGGTAGCCGGCTTCGGCGCCGTCCACATCGCCCTCAGCTTCCGTTGCGGCAGCGTCCGCGAATTCGTCGGGCGCGCGGCGCTTTTGAATCTCCGTGACGTTGCCGGTACCGCCGCATGCGGGCGTCGGCTCAAAATCCAGCAGCAACTGCCCCGTATGGGCGTCCCACGGCCCGTCGCGGTCCTGAACGGCCACGTCGGTGCCGACGGCAGTAATCCGGATCGCCGTGAGGTCCTTGTCTGGCGACCAGGTCGCGCGGAGGTTTTCCAGTGCCCGCACGATCTTGCGCGGCGGGATGCCCGCCTTTCTCAACGAATGGGCGGTGCGCAGCATGACGACGTCGCGGAACGAAAACAGCGTCTCCCTGCCGTGACCGCGCGCCGGTTGGACGAAGCCGCCTGCGACGAGCTGGGTAATCACGGTTCGCGAGACGCCCAGCATCCGCTGCACGTCGCGCATGCGGAAACGTTCCTCACGGGTCATGCTATTTGCGGGTTCCTGTCTTTCTGGCCGGTGCCGACGCGGTGGGCGCGTCGGGGGTCGCAGCCCGTCGAGCCGCCTTGCGGTGCTTCGGCGCGGCTGGCTCGGCGACAGGCACGGCATCTGGCTTTTGCCTCGCGGCCGCGGTGCCCTGTCCCTTCAGGCTCGCCCGGAGAGCTTCGACGAGGTCAATGATCTCCGCTCCCTCGGGCTGCGCGGCGGGCTGCAGGGTAATCTTCTTGCCGGCGATTTTCTGGTCGATTGCGGCCAGCAGACGTTCCTTTTCCTCGTCCTTGTACTGCGTCGGGTCATAGGAATCTACACGGTACTGTTCGATGAGTTGCTCCGCGAGCTTTAGTTCGGCAGGTTGCACATCTGGCTTGTCGATCCCGATCGCCGACTGCGCGCGTACCTCGTCGGCGTACAGCAGCTGCTGCAGGATGAGCCCGTCCGGCCCGGCACGCACCTGCGCGACGTTCTGCTTGCCCTTCATCACGAATTTGGCGAGCGCGCAGGTGCCGGTTTCGGTCATCGCCTGAGCGAGAAGCTGGTAGGGCTTCGCTCCACGCTTGTCGGGCCCGAGGTAGTAAGCCTTGTCAAAATAGATCGGATCGATCGCGTCGGACGGAAGGAACGCGACTATGTCGATGCTGTGGCTCGCGGTCGCCTCGAACGCCTCGAGTTCGGAGGGCTCGAAAACGACATACTTGTCTTTCTCGAACTCGTACCCTTTGACGGTATCCGAACGCTCGATGACGGCCTGATGCGCGGGGCAGTAGAGCTGCTGGCGTACCCGGGCGCCGCAATCCTTGTGCAACATATTGAAGCTGACCGCAGACTTGGATTCCGTGGCCGAGAACATGCGGCAGGGAATCGAAACAAGTCCAAAGCTGATGGTCATCGAGGCGATCGAACGCGGAGCGGCCATGACATTCTCCCGTTGGCAGGCGCTCCCGTTCGCAGCAATTTCCCGGCCAGCGCGCCTGGCTGGAACAGTCAGTGCGACGCCGATGGGATTTGGGAGGCGGAACAGGTGGCGCGTAGAACGAGAGTACCCGATCAGGCGGACGAGAGCCAGGTGGACAGCCTGCCGGACATCATCCGGCCGCAACTCGCCACGCTCGTCGATCGGCCGCCGGTCGGCTCGAATTGGTCGTACGAGATCAAGTTCGATGGCTATCGAATGCTGTGCCGTATCGACAACGGCTCGGTGACATTGTTCACGCGCAACGGCCACGACTGGACCGGGAAGATGCCTGTCCTAGCGGAAGCATTCGCCCGCCTGCCAGTCAGCCAGGCATGGATCGATGGCGAGGTGGTGGCGCTCAATAAAGCCGACGTCCCCGACTTCTCGGCTTTGCAAAATGCCTTCGCCAGGCGCCGCACGGCAGGCCTGACGTTTTTCGCTTTTGACATGATGTTTCTGGATGGCGCGGACCTCACGACGGGCCAAGCTCCGCGACAGGCAAGCCGCACTGCGGCAGTTGCTTGCTGGCGTCGACGACGCACATATACGGCTTAGCAACACGTTCAACGACGGCGTCGAATCCTTGCTCGACTCGGCCTGTCGGATGGGCCTTGAAGGTCTCATCGGCAAACGGATCGACCGCCCCTATACGGAAGGCCGCTCGCCCGACTGGGCCAAGGTGAAATGCCTACAACGGCAGGAATTCGTCGTCGGCGGTATCAGCCGGAGCGCGGGAGCGGCAGCAGGCATTCGCTCGTTGCTGCTCGGCGTGTATGAACGCGATGGCGGGTTTCGCTTCTCAGGTTCGGTTAAGGCGACGTTGCGGCCCGCACAGATGCGCGCTCTGCGCGAGCGTCTCGAACCGGGCGCCGAATCGCCATTCTTTAACCCGCCGAAGCCTGAGCGAGGACGGGAGATCGTCTGGATGCGGCCACATGTAGTTGTCGAAGTATCGTTCCTTGAATGGACTTCGTCCGGGGAGATCCGTCACGGCGTCCTGAAGGCGCTACGCGACGACAAGGAGGCAGACGAAGTCCATGAAGAGAAGCCGGTTGCCCCGCCCGCGACAGGTAGTCGTCGCGGTGCGAGTTCGAGCGTGGCCGGAACGACAATCACCAACGCTTCGCGCATCGTTGATCCATCGACGGGCCTCAAGAAAGCGGACGTCGTCCGGTACTTTGACGCGGTTGCCGATTACCTCTTGCCGTACATCAAGGACAGGCCCCTCATGATCGTGCGCGCGCCTGATGGGATCAATGGCGAGATGTTCTATCAGAAGCACGCAGAAGGGCAGCGCCTGAAAGCCGTTACGCAGTTGCCGGAGTCGATGCACCCCGGTCATGCGCCGCTACTGGTTGCGAACACGCGAGAAGCGTTGCTGGAGCTTGCGCAACTCAACACGATCGAGATTCACGCGTGGAACGCGACTGCGCCCGGCCTCGATCATCCCGACCGCTTCATTCTCGATCTCGATCCCGACCCGCAACTCGACTGGAGCGTGATGGTTGAAGCTGCAACTCTCACGCGGGTAGTGCTAGACGAACTCGGGCTGCAGTCCTTCTGTAAGACCAGCGGAGGAAAGGGCGTGCACATCACCGTGCCACTTGCGCCAGTCCACACGTGGGAAGAGGTCAAGGGTTTCAGCCACGCGATCGCGCGCCATCTCGCGAAGGTCATCCCGCAACGCTTTTCTGCAGTGTCGGGACCACGAAACCGCATTGGAAAAATCTTCGTGGATTACCTCCGAAACGGGAGGGGCGCAACGACGGCGGTCGCCTTGTCGCCGCGCGCAAGGCCAGGGCTTACGGTGTCAATGCCGGTCAGTTGGGACGAGTTGCCGGAACTCGGTGGCGCGGCCGATTGGAACGTGTTGACGGGCCTCGATGAAGCCAGGTCGCGGTGGGAAGGCAGCGCTGCGTTTGCAGTCGAGCAGGAAATCACCGACATAATGCGGCGAGCCGTTGGCGCGACTGACTGACGGAATCGGTTAAGCGTCGGCGACCGGCCAGGAAGCGTCATTCGCTTTTCCGGACGCTTGGACGTTCAGACGTCGGCTCTGCCCAAGTCACCGGCCATTCGATTGGTCGAAGACGAAGAAGCACAAACAATGGAGCGGTTACGCATGCCGGAAGTCGGTCGCGGACCGGACATGTGAGGAGTCGATACCGGCCAAGTCGCCAAGTCGCAATGTTCGTTGCGCCTACTTAATAAGTCCGATCGCACACGCCTGTCTGGATACTCGCCGTAACGAGGCGCGAAACCGCATGGACAAGTTGCGCTGCCGCGCCGATGATAACGTTGGATGGGTGCTCCAGAGATCCACAATGACCGACGATCTGACGATTTGGTTAGCGCAGATTGGCCTCGGCGTGTACGCTGCAAAGTTCACCTCGCAAGGGATCGACTGGGATGTGCTCAGCGATCTTTCCGAGGGCGATCTGAAGGAACTCGGCCTTACGCTTGGCGATCGCAAGCGACTTGCAAAAGGTCTTGCGGCGCTGAACGATGCCCACACACATTCGCTCCGGCGGGCGGAGCAAAGTGGAGACTTGCCTTCGTCTCCCGCATCAGAAGCCGTCGAGGCCGAGAGGCGGCAAATCACAGTGATGTTCATCGACCTCATCGATTCGACAGCGCTAGCGGAGCGATTCGATCCAGAGGACATGCGACGTCTGCTAGGGGTCTACCATCAAGCCTGCGCACGCGCGATCGAGGCTCATGAAGGCCATATCGCGCTTTATATCGGCGACGGCCTGCTCGTGTATTTCGGCTATCCGAATGCGCACGAAGACGATGCAATACGTGCAGTACTTGCCGCCCTCGCTGCCATAGCGGCGCTTCGCGAGGCCAACGAACTCATCGAAACTCAGTACGGCGTGCGCCTGCAGGCGCGGATCGGGATCGAAGCGGGACTTGTCGTCGCCGGCGCGATTGGCGCTGGATCTTCGCTGGATCACCGGGCGATCGTCGGAGAAGCGCCAATCATCGCCGCAAGGCTGCAGTCGGTAGCTCCCCCCGACGCAATCGTTGTGGGACCGACCGTCCAACACCTGATCGAAGGATCGTTCGAGCTTGAAAATCTTGGCTTGCGCGAATTGAAAGGGGTCACGGGTCCGGTCCGGGTCCAACGTGTGCTGGCGCAAGCGGATACGATCGACCGCTTCGAAATCAGGACGATCCATGGGATGACGCCACTCATCGGCCGGGCTGCGGAACTCGACATGATCCGGCGGCGCTGGAAGCAGAGCGTCGACGGCGAAATGCGTTGCGTACTGTTGACCGGCGAGCCGGGGATCGGCAAATCTCGCTTGCTGCGGGCGCTCTGCGAGGGCATGAGTAAAGACGCACATACAATAGTTTCGCTTCACTGTTCCGCGCACTTTCGAAACAGCCCTTTTTGGCCGGTACAACGCTGGCTACAGCGCACTTTTGGCGTCGCCCCCGACGCGTCTGATGCGTCGAATCTGCAGCGGCTGGAGGCTGGAATCGCAAGACTCGGAGGCGATGTCGACGAGACGCTTCTGGTTCTTACGATCCTGCTTGGGATTCCGACAGGCGCGCGCCATCCGGCAATTGACACATCGTCCCCTTCCTTCAAGCGCCGGACGCTGGACCTGCTGGTGGCTTTGCTCGAAACGTCAACGCGCGTTCAGCCGGTACTTGTCGTTGTCGAGGATGCACACTGGATCGACCCGTCATCTCTCGAGTTTGTTCGGCTCGTGGTTGAACAACTGGTGTCCGCCCGGCTGCTGGTACTTATCACTGCGCGACCCGAGTTCGAACCGGGATGGACTTACCCTCATCTCGTTCAACTCAATCTCGATCGGCTATCGCGCCGCGATTGCGTTGCGATGATCGAGCGGCTGACGGGTGGCAAGCAGCTTCCGGATCTCGTGCGCGATCAGATCGTCTCGAAGACGGACGGCGTGCCGCTCTTCGTCGAGGAACTGACAAAGGCCATTCTCCAAAGCGATCTGTTGGAGGATGCCGGCGTCGGCTACGAGTTGAAAAGCGCGCCGCAGGCAATCGCGATTCCGGACACGCTGCAGGGCTCGCTGCTGTCGCGGCTCGACCGGCTGGAACCCGCCGTCAAGGAAACCGCGCAGGTCGCAGCCACAGTGGGACGTGAATTTGGCAGGAAGTTGCTTGGCCTGATTGCGTCCAGGTCAGAGGACGAACTGCAGGAATCGCTCGACCGTCTGATCGCAGCCGAAATCATTGTTCCTGCTTCAGGGAGACTCGCGGAAGGAGACACCTATTTATTCCGGCATGCATTGATCCAGGAGATTGCATACCAATCCCTGCTGCTTGCACGCCGCCGCCATTACCACGCGCTAATCGCCGCTGCTCTTGAAGAACATTATCCGGACATCGTCGAGCGGCAACCCGAATTGATCGCTCAGAACTTCGCTGCGGCCGATCTGCCGGATCGCGCGATCGGCTATTGGCAGCGTGCCGGGGAACGGGCGCTTGCGGGCGCTGCCTGCGACGAGACTATCGCCCATGTGCAGCGCGGACTTGAACTGATCAGCCGATGCTCCTGCAGTGAGGCGGATCGGGCCAGGCACCTGCTGAGTCTGCTGCTGACGAGGGGCAGGGCAGAGCTCAGACTGGCACAACGCGAGGCGATCGCGACCTTCCGCGAGGCGGCCCGAATTGCCCGCGAACAGAAGCTCACGTCGTATCTCGTGCAGGCAGCGTTAGAGTTCGACACCGCCGAGACGTTCCTCGAAGGTTCCGGCGACGAATCACTTTCACTGCTGAAGGAGGCGCTCACCCTGATTGGAACCGAAGAGTCGGTCGAGCGTTGCCGCCTGTTGAGTCGCCTCGTACGCACTGTTCATATGACGGGTGCACGCGAACAAAGTAGTGAATTTGCCGAGGAGGCTGTCGCCCTCGCCAGGCGCCTGAACGATCTGCCGAGCCTGTTCGATGCATTGGCGTGCGAGTTGATGCATGTCGGGGCGCTCCCGTTACCTGCGAACAGGTTTCAGGAGCGTGAAAGCGTGTTGCTGGAGTTGAGGCAGATGGCGGAAGATCTCGGCGATGCGCACACTATCGGGCACGCATGCGCGCGATGTCTCGCTGGCTACCTGGAGATCGGCGAGGTGGACCGTTTCGAGAGTGCGCTGGAACGGTATAGGCAGATCGCCACTAGCGGACAGCACTTCGTCGACAAGTGGTGCGTGACGGGGGCGCAGGCGATGCGGGCCATACTCGTCGGTGACTTCTCCGAGGCAGAGCACAAGACGCGTGACTCGTTGCATATGGCGCAGAATGCGGACGCAAATCTCGCTACAGGTGTCTACGGCATGCAGATGTTCGCGATACGTCGCGAACAGGGCCGGCTCGCCGAGGTCGCGCCGATCTTCAAGCGGTTTGTCGACGAGCATTCCGAGGACGCTACGTGGCGGCCAGGATTCATGTTGATTTGCAGTGATCTCGGCTTCGAGGCGCAAGCCCGCGACAATCTCGTTCGGCTTGCGGAATCGGAATCCAGCATCCCCGTGGACAGCAAGCGGCTTGTCACGCTGACCTATCTGGCGGAGGTTGCTGCCCGCCTGCGGGACGTCGAACATGCCGGACGCATCTATGCCCTTCTCCTGCCGTTCCAGGATCAGGTCGTCACGGTTCCGGTCTTTACGCTCTGCTGCGGATCTGCGGCACGGTTTCTTGGCATGCTGGCTCATGCTCTTGGCGACTGGTCAGCCGCCGAACGGCATTTCGAATACGCGCTGCGCATGGACGAGCGCTTGCGAGCGTGGCCCTGGCTCGCGCACGGCCGCCACGAATACGCGCTCATGCTGGCGGCACGCAATGGCATCGGAGATAGAGCGCGCGCGCAAGACCTGCTCTCGATGGCGGCGGCCACAGCAAAAAAACTCAGGATGTTCGCGCTCGTCGAGCGTATCGCTGGCGCGCAGACAGGAACAGGGCTCAAAAGCTAGCACAGGCTTGCACAGTTGGACGTGCAATGTGCAGTCGCTATTCAAGGAGAATCACATGCCGCGTTTCATGATTGAACGTAATTTTGCGGAACAACTTGAGGTCACGGGCGAAAGTGCTGCAACTGTGAAGAGGATCAACGACGAGGAAGGAGTCGAGTGGCTCTTTTCGTTTCTCAGCGCGGACAAGAAGAAAACTTATTGCCTGTATGAGGCGCCCAACGCAGACGCCATCCGTGCCGCCGCGCATAGGGCTAATCTGCCAGCCGATGTGATCATCGAGGTGAGCGACTTGCGGCCGGAAATGTTTAACTAGGAGACGGGGCACGGATACATCATCTTATGGCTGAGAGTCTGCAACGACAGGATTGCCGCTAACGTTATCGGGCAGCCGCGGCAACCACCGATCGACGCGTTCGAGTCTGCTTAAGCGGCAGCGCGTCGTCTCCTAAACCATGACTGGCATTCGTTCAAGGCGGGGACGGGGTCGAGCAGTTGAGGACGCAATGCCGAAAGGCAGACGACGCCCTGGGTCATATCACCAGTTACGAAGGCGCATATGACGATGACCGGTGCGCCTCGAAAGCGGCCTTTATCCCGGCGCCGGGCTGAACGGCAGCATCGGGTCGGGTTCCGCCGGACGCGAGCCGCGCCGAATCGTGATGCTCGCTGCAATTGGATCGGACCGAAAGCGGCCATGAAGCGACCGTCACGATATCACCTCGACTGGCCGAAGTTTGGTGCGCTCCGGTCGTTCTCGGATCGCACCCGAATCGCTGCGCGAGGTCACGTTCGCTGCCGGTCACGGTTGCCGTCCGTGACACCTATCGCCTCTACTGGCCGAGTATGGCGAGTGCCTCCCGCATAGGTGCGAGCGAGACCCTGATTACCCCTTCGAACGGTCTGTTCATCTCGAGAATCAGAAATATTGCGACGGAAGTGGACAGCGCACCCAGAAGCAACCCAAAAATGACTGTCGCGTTGGCGGGAGCGAACACGCCAAACGAACAAAAGATAATGGAGAGCCACAACACCAGGCATATCAGCAATGGTGCGGGAGTCGAGCCCACAGCTTGCAGCATCGTAAGTTGGCGCGCAGCCAGCACCTCTTCCGCAATCTGGATGGCGTGTGCCTTCAGTTGACGTTGCGCGTCGCTGCGCGGCGACAGTTCCTCCAGCTTGTGTTGAAAACCTTCCGCCCGTCTAATTGCCTCGACGCCACCAAGTTTTGCGATCTGCGCAGGTTCACCAGAAGCTAGTATCTGGATCGACATGCCGACCCTCTGCTTAAGCAGATCACGAACCTCCTTCGTTTCCGGGCCATACTTGGCCAGATCGCGATCGAAGACGATGATACTGGCGGCATTACGCACGACCTCGCCGTTCACGGTGTCGAACGAACTCTTCGCCGACGAAATTAGCAGGCCAAGCACTATCGCGGCCATCGTGGCTATCAGACCGACTGCCAGCTTTAAGACACCGGTTGATTCATCGCTAAGATGGTGCACTGGCAAGATGGTGCGCACATACAGGCCAAGCAACGCGCTGCCAAATACACAGGCAAACACGATCAAAGCGATCTCGACGTGGTTCACTCTTTTACCCTCGTTCTCCGCTCGCAAGGATAAGTCCGGCATGCGTCGCGGCTTGAATTTCTCCTGTCATTGCCCTCGTGCCAG
Source organism: Paraburkholderia sp. SIMBA_054 (assembly GCF_046534875.1). Classification (NCBI taxonomy): domain Bacteria; kingdom Pseudomonadati; phylum Pseudomonadota; class Betaproteobacteria; order Burkholderiales; family Burkholderiaceae; genus Paraburkholderia; species Paraburkholderia sp. SIMBA_054. The sequence continues at coordinate 10,589 of NZ_JAWRXV010000092.1, forward strand.
GGTTCTGTCGCCAGGCCGGACGGCTCGCCAGCCTGTCAAACGGGCCGACCAAGGATCGTCGCTTTCGGAAGTGATGACGCGGCTTCTGATTTGCGCGGGCGCGTCGTCTCGACCGCGCGATAACCCCCGCCCGTCCATAACCTATGGTACAGGCTGGTTTGGAATACCGACATTGGTCTTTGGTCTGATATGCGCACGGCGGCGCCTGGCGGATGTCACGCATGAATCAACGGTGCCGAATGGCCTTTCGAATGTCCCAGATAGGTCAGGCTTCGGACGTTCGCGGTCCGACTTTGAAAGGCCGTAGTGGGTCGCTTACAGACGTTCAATGGCTGAAAGAGGCGGCACCCGAAATCGGGACGAGCGACAACGACTCATCGCGGTCGCCAGACGCGCGGCCCTACGAGCGGCGTGACGCGCCAGAATTCGCCGTCTCGCGACGCGGTCGCATAGGGCGTCCGAAACGCGCCGAGTTTGACGAGAGTGGAACCGCTCGTACTCGTGTATTTGAAGCCCATTCGAATCAGGGCTTCAGTGCAATAACGGCGGCGGAGCGTTGCATAAATCTTTGGTTCTCGTCGACGCATATGTTTGGTCTGCTGTGAAGGATGGCACACCTTCGTTTTACAGCAGTCCGCCACATGTCAAGCGTCGCCGGTGATGCGTAAGGTGCCGGGAGTGTAATAGCGCGCGGCGCATAGATAGCCTCTCATTGCTGTCGCTGTCGCAACACCCAGCCGCGAACCTCGGCGCGCGAGCTGTACTTCGGTTCCTTCAGCCACGTTTCAAAAGCCTCCCGCCGCTCGTGCCATTCGCAATCGTCGAGGTCGAATTCCTCTTCGATCCGATCGGGGTCATCGTCGCAAACGTGCGCGAAAACGAGATCGTTGCCGTTCCACCACGCGATACATAGGTCGTCGAGTTCGGCGACAGTTCCGACCGGAAGGTCACGCAGCAGCATTCCGAGCTGCAACCTGAACGCCACGACGGCCACCTCATCATCCTCGCGCCGGCGGGCCTCGCCTGTAAGCGCATCTGTGCTGCTGAGCGGCGTCCCGTCGGCAGGCTGCCATGCCGACAGGTACCCGTATTTTGTCCAAAGAAAAGGCAGGCGGCCGACCTCATCTTCGGATAGGCCCGAGTAGCTGCAGAAATGATCGAAATCTTCAAGCGGCGTGTGGCCGTGCGCGCTCCTTAAATCACCAATCACTTCGAGCACCAGCGCAATGCCTTTCTCCGGATCCCTGTAACACATGACGTACCTCCCTCTGCTCACGCGCAGTACAGCATGACACGTTCCACAGGGCGCGCTTAATGGCTTAATGCACCTGCCGCCATGCGCGGTCGATCGCCGAAAAGACAATCGGCACGAAGTCATGGCCTTCGAAGGATACGGGCCGCTCATCGTTGGGATAGGAGAGGGCGGCGGGCGCGCAGATCATCTGCAGCAGCCGCTGGCTGAACCGTCCCTCCGCGCGGACCTCAGACAACACCTCTTCCTCAATCTGGTGGATCAGTTTCCACGTGAGGACGCCTTTGCTGCGGTGCCGTGCGACAACATTCGGGAGGACCGCCTCGACGGCGGCCTGCGCGTCAAACAGCACGTTGTAGTTTCCCATCGATCACTCCGTTTCGTTGAGTTCAGTGAAAATTCCGGCTCGCCGTCGGCAGTTCGCCGAGCAGGTGCGAAACGTCGACGAGCCGCTGTGCGACGATATGCTTCACGTCGCCCTGGCGCTGCCACACACCATAGACGGCGAGCAATGACGAGCCGAGCGCCTCGCGCCGCTGCCGTTCGACCACCGACTGCCAGACGATCACGTTCACAGACCCCGTCTCGTCCTCGAGCGTCATGAACATGACGCCGTTCGCGGTACCGGGGCGCTGGCGTACGGTGACGATGCCGCACGCCCGCGCGAGCTGGCCGTCGCGATAGCGCGACAGCGCGTCGGCAGGCATCAGGCGCATCGAGAGCAGCTTCTTGCGCAGCAGCGCGAGCGGATGGCGGCCTAGTGTCAGACCCGTCGAACGGTAGTCGGCGATCAGGTCCTGTCCTTCGGTTGGCGCGACCAGCGTGGGCGCTTCCTCCTCGCGCGCCGTCGCGCGCAACAGATCCTTTTCCGGGACCGCGGCGACGGCTGCCCATAGTGCCTGCCGCCGGTCGCCCGCGAGCGCCCTCAGCGCGTTGGCGGCCGCGAGCACCTGCAGGTCATGGCGATCGAGCTGCGCCCGGTTCGCGAGGTCCGCGACGTCGCGGAACGGCTTCACCGCGCGCGTCGCTTCGATGCGCTGCGCGGTTTCCTCACGCATGCCGCGGACCACGGACATGCCAAGTCGCACGTGCGCCTTGCTCCCGTCGCCTTCCATCGTTGAATCCCAGTCGCTCACTGTCACGTCGACGGGCAGCACGCCGACACCATGACGTTTTGCATCCTGGACAAGTTGCGATGGTGAGTAGAAGCCCATGGGCTGGCTGTTGAGCATGGCGCACAGGAACGCTGCTGGCTCGTGGCGCTTGAGCCAGCAGCTTGCGTAGACGAGTAGGGCGAAGCTCGCCGCGTGACTCTCGGGAAAGCCGTATTCGCCAAAGCCCTGGATCTGCGCAAAGATGGATTCGGCGAACTCGCGGTCGTAGCCGCGCTGGAGCATCCCTTCAACGATGCGGTCGTGATAGTGCTGCAGGCCGCCCTTGCGCTTCCATGCGGCCATCGCCCGGCGCAACTGATCCGCCTCGCCCGCACTGAAGCCTGCCGCGAGCATTGCGACCTGCATCACCTGCTCCTGGAAGATCGGCACGCCTAGCGTACGTTTCAGCGCCTGTTCGACGTCAGGACTCGGATAACTTACGGGTTCCAATCCCTGCCGCCGGCGGAGGTACGGATGGACCATGCCGCCCTGCACAGGGCCGGGACGTACGATCGCGACTTCGATCACAAGGTCGTAGAACTCGCGCGGTTTCAGGCGCGGCAGCATGCTCATCTGTGCGCGCGACTCGATCTGGAACACGCCGACGGTATCGGCTGCGCAGATCATGTCGTAGGTGGCCTCGTCCTCCGGCGGAATGTCCTGCATCTCGAAGGGCTCGCCGCGCTGCTGCGACACCAGGTCAAGCGTGCGGCGGATCGCCGACAGCATGCCGAGCGCGAGCACGTCGATTTTCAGCAGGCCGAGCGCTTCCAGATCGTCCTTGTCCCACTGGATCACGGTGCGATCCTGCATCGACGCATTTTCGACGGGCACGAGCCGCGAGAGCTTACCTCGCGCGATTACGAAGCCGCCTGTGTGCTGCGACAGGTGACGGGGAAAGCCGAGCAGTGTCGCGGCGAGCGTCGCCCACTGCTGGATCATCGGCATCTCAGGGTCGAGTCCGCTATCAACGAAGCGACGGATAAGATCGGCGCTCGAATCAAACCAGTGATGCTCCTTGGCGACGCGATCGACGATCACCGGATCGATCCCGAGCGCCTTGCCGGAATCGCGGATCGCGGAGCGCGGTCGATAGGTTGTCACGGCGGCCGCGAGCGCCGCGCGGGTCCGCGTGTATTTACGGTAGATGTACTGGATGACCTCTTCCCGTCTCTGGTGCTCAAAATCGACGTCGATGTCCGGGGGTTCTCCACGCTCTTTGCTGATGAAGCGCTCGAAAAGCATGCTGCTCCGATCGGGATCGACCTCTGTGACGCCAAGACAAAAGCAGACTGCCGAATTGGCCGCCGAGCCGCGCCCCTGACACAGGATGCCCTCGTTGCGCGCGAAGCGCACGATGTCGTACACCGTCAGGAAGTACGGCTCGTACTTCAGGTCGGCGATCAGCGACAGTTCGTGCTCGATCTGGGTCTGAACGCTGTGCGGAATGCCGCGCGGATAGCGCCGCTGGGCGCCCAGATAGGTCTCGCGTCGCAGATAGGCGGTCGGCGTGGTGCCAGGCGGCACGAGTTCGTCGGGGTACTCATAGCGGAGCTCGTCGAGCTTGAACGTGCAGCGCGACGCGATGTTCAGCGTCTGTGCAAGCGCGTCCACCGCATAGACGTTGGCCAGCCTCAACCGTGAGCGAAGATGCTGTTCGGCGTTCGGCGCCAGCTCGAACCCGCATTCGGTCACGGGCCGGTTCAGGCGGATCGCCGTCAGTGTGTCCTGCAACGGCTTGCGCGAACGCACATGCATCAGCACCTGGCCGGTGGCCACCACGTTCAGTCCATGCCGCTCGGCGACGTCATAGACGGTATTGCGATGCAGGTCATCGAGCGCGCGGGCGTGCAGAGTGAGCCCGATCCAGCAGCGGTCGGTGCCAAACGTCTGTGCCGCCCATAGCGCCTGCGCGTCAAGGCGCACATCCTTCGCGTGGTACTCGGGCGTCAAAACGATCAGGCAGTCGGGCAGCGCGCGCAGATGTGTGTAAGGCGAATCGGGATGATCGAGATCGTGCGGGTACACGACATACGTGCCCTTGGCCGTGCGCGTGCGCGCGAGCGTGATGAGTTCCGACAGGTTGCCGTAGCCGTCGCGGTTCTGGGCGATCGCGGTGAAGGCGAGGGCAGGTGAGCCGTCCGCGTTCGTGACGCGAAAGTGCGCGCCAACCAGCAGCTTGATGCCCGTTTCCTTCGCGGCGACGTGCGCACGCACGATGCCCGCCAGCGAGCACTCGTCGGTGATCGCAATTGCCTCGTAGCCGAGCTGCGCCGCGCGCGCGGCCAGTTCCTCGGCGTGCGACGCGCCCTGCAGGAACGTGAAGTTGGACGCGCACTGCAACTCGGCATAGCCGGGCAGGCCGAACGAAGCGGGCAGCATGGCTTATCCGAACAGCCCATGCAGGTACCAGCGCGGCTCGTCTTCGTCGACGGCGCCAATCCGCTCGCGGTAGATCCAGTAGCAGATATGGTCGTCGGCCTCGGCAACGAAGTAGTCGCGCGTCACCGGCTCACCCCGGAACCAGCCCGCCTCGACGCGTTCACCGGATGACACCGTGCGCAGTGGCAAGCCGTAAAATGGTCGCTCGCCGCGCATCAGCAACTTGATCGGCGATTCCAGCAGCCAGGCGGGACGCGGCGTGTCCGTCGCCGGCGCGACGTACTTCGTCTTGTCCGTGACGGGCACCCAGCGGGCGGCGACTTCGGGGCGATGATCGGCAACGGGCGCGGGCTTCAGCACGTTTTCGACACCGAGGCGTGCGACCAGCAGTTCGAGCAGCCGCGCGTGATCGGCGGCCGTCCCGCCCGGCTCCGGAAACAGTGAGTCCGATGCGGGCTCTGCCTCCTTCACTTCCTGCACGACGAGCTGCAACGCAATGACGGCCGCCGCGAGTTCGACGCGGCCCAGCCGCTCTTTGAGCAGTCGCATCAGGTGATCCTCGCGCCACGTCGGTTCCGCAAGCGACACCTCGATTGTCGTCGGGTCGATCGCGTCGCGACCTCGTTCGTGTTCGAGCAGCAGCGCGATGCGCGTGACGGCCAGCTGCTTTTGTGACAGCCAGCCCGTTAGCTGGACGACGAGCCGGCGGGCCGCAAAAAGACACGCTTCGGCGTGCTCGATGCGGTCGGGCAGTTCGATGCGCGCCTGAAAGGTCGGCGGCGTTTCAAACCATTCATACACTTCGGGTGCGACTCCATTGGCGCGGTCAAGCACATCGAGCAGTGCCGTGCCGCAGCGTTTTTTCAGTCCCGCACGGGGCAGGCGCATAAGCTGTCCGACTGTCTCGCAGCCGATGCCCGTCAGCCAGTCGAGGTGGCGTCGGGTGGGCGTGGGCAGGTTGACCGGCAGTCCGGCGAGGGCGCGCGACAGCGAGGCATGCGACAGCGCAACGCCGCCGCAGTACCGCGCGAGCAGCCATGCCGCCTGTCCCGTTGGTGCGACGCTGATCGTGGCAGTAACACCCATCGCATCGGCGACCCGGCGCGCCATGCGACGCACCGACCGGATGCCGCCAAAGAGCCGCAGACTCGCCGACACGTCGACGAGCACCGTGCTTTCCTCGGCGATCACGACCTGCGGTGAGAGGTTCAACAGTCCTGTCGCGATCTCGCGCACTGCGTTGACCTCCGCCGTGCTGTTGCGCTCCTGCATGACGGTGGCAGGCGCGAGCGTCAGGACACCGCCGCGACGCATGCCGATGCAGACGCCCGCCGCGCGCGCGGACGGGTCGGCGGCAACGACGCGCTCCTTTTCGAGCACGGCAAGGCCTGCGTCGTCATCGGGTTCAAGCGACCACTTCGGCCGGAACACTTCGAGGCACAACGACGGGAGATGGACGCCTATCCACAGTCGCATGGCGTTTTACGTTCAGGATCGGGGAGGGCGTCAGGGACACGAACAGCGGTTCATCGCGGGCGGGGCCGCGGCGCTTCAGAAACTGGACATCGACGCCGCCTTTCGCAGCGCGGATCGCAAGTCGCAGTGGTGCAGGCGACGCGTCGCGCGTCGTCGCGAGCGGCCGCACCATGAAAAAGAGCGACTCGGACGTCTGCGCGGCCAGGTGCAGCCGGCGCACCGCCTCGGGCCGCACGTGCTGCTGCCAGAACACGAGCGCGCCACAGGTGCCCGCGCGCAGAATCTGCTCGGCGGCCCACAACGCGTCGGCAGTCTTCGGTGCCTTCACCGTCAGCAGGTTGGACGGCTCGAGGCCCCACCACGCGAACGCGGTCGGCTGGACGTTGTGCGGCGGCTGCAGGAGCACGACAGGTTTGAATCCCAGGCGCTCGAAGGCGGGTCGCAGCAGACGCAGTTCGCCGCAACCGGTCTGCTGGACGAGCAGATCGGTCAGCGCGCCGCGCGGCCAGCCGCCGCCGGGCAGTTCAGCCCCAAGGGCTTCGTCGCCGCAAGGGACGACCCGCGATGCGGAGCGGGCAAGCTGGTTGCCCCTCCATAAATCGGGATGGATCGCTTCGGGTAGCATGACGGCGCTCATCGCTCTCCCCAGAAAAAACACTGTATATATAAACAGTAGTATAGCCTGGTAAGTCCACGCTTACATCGTCTGTTTTTTGACGGGTACTGTTGCACAGCGACTGCATGGACGCGTCGTCCGCCGTCGCATGAGGTAGCATTTCGACCGCAGCTTTATCCGCATTTCACCTTCATTCCCGATGGCCAGACCCATACCGTTCGCACGAATCAGCCAGGCTGCCCGCGCACGCCGCAACCGCGCGCTGCTTCTCCCCATGCCGCGCGCAGAGGCGGATCGCCTTGCGCTTCACGTGCATATGGCGCTTGACGCGATGCGCAGAGGGCAGGGCAATGCCACGGCAGCCCAGACGCTTTGTCAGACGATGATCCTCTCCGGGTTGCTCGCAGAGGCGGGATACGGGGAAGCGACCTTTGAACAGATGCGGGCAGCGGAGGCGGTCATCTGTGCGGCGTTTGATCGCGGCCGCGAATCGGGCGTCTGGGCGCTGGAAGAGTCGGGGTTCGAGCAATTCGCTGTGATCGTTGGCATGTACGACGCCCAGCTACAGCGAGCGCCGCTCGCGGCGATCATCGAAGCGAGTAACCGGCTCGAGCGCTTTCGCGCAGGCGAGTCGTTCGAGCATCGCAAGCGTGCCTGACGGACAGCCGGGCTATCGCCGTCCGGACGTGCCGTGACGGTGTTTCCGGGGGCCAGACGCGGCGCTGCGCCGGGCCGGCGCGCGACTCTCTGGTGCACCGGACCTCAGCCAGGCGGCGACGTCCGTCCGGATCTTGCCCACAAAACCGATCGCCGCCTGAACCGCCTCTGCCGTTGACAACTGGTGCGCGATGTCGTCCGGCACTGCACCGCACGCCATCAGGACCGCGCGGCCGGCAACGACACGTTCCGTCGTCGTGCCGCCAAGCGCAAGCCTCAGACAAAAAGCGGGCTGATCTTCAGCGTCCGGGTCATATGCAATATCGACCGATGAATCCGGCTCCGATGCGTCTGCCCACAGGGTGTCGGGCTCGGGCACTTCGCAGTGCGTCAGTTCTGCGGCCCGATCGAATCCGTCATTCACTCTCACGACAGAACGCCCGACGGGATCAATGAGATAAAAGTGGAACACGCCCGCCTCCTCGCCGCACACCTGCTCCCACGATAGGCTATCGAAGAGCAATTTGTCGGCCAGCGAGGCGGACTTCCTGGAGGGGAGCGCGACGCGAGCAGGGATTATTCATGCCCGCTGCCGCGTGCGGTGCCTTGTGGCGGGCACGGGAGACTGGTCGTGGCTGGACTGTTCGGGGCGCAATGCAGCGTCAGTCGGCTTGTTCGTACTCGTCGTCGGTTCGCCCGTAGACCCGGGGCCAGGGCCACGCTTCGAGTGCCCAGGCTGGCGGATGATCGACCAGCTCAAAGCCGTGTTCGCGCGGCGCATCGAAAATGTCTTCGGCCGTCTCTTCGAGGATTTGCTGCATATAGTCGACGTCACGCACGCTCATCGGATGCCACCGTTTGTGATAGCGATCCTGCCCAGCGATCACTTTTCTCGCCAACAGATCGATCACGATCCGGTGCGAAAGATACGGTTCGCTGGCCCACAGTGACTCCCAGCGACCAACGGCGTACGCGAGTCGCTCTGCGTTCATCGAAGCAACCTTTCCACGATAGCGCTCGCTGGCCTGCCCTCGTCCTGATCCACATAGAACGCGACGACGCCGCCAACGATGTCGTGCGACCGGATGTGGATCGGCTCGTCCTTGGTGCCGGTCGGCCGCTTCGCCGCATCACGTGGGCGCTTCACTTCCAGCGCGTTGAATCCGATCGGATAGTTGGTCAGCGTCTCCGGGCTCTGCACGACGAGCCTCATGCAATCGTGACGGATGCCCGTCAACTCGGTGTTGACGATCCTGTTCAGCACGACGTCCAATGCCGTCAGAAGATCGGTGCGCTGAGGCTGCGATGGCTCATCAGCAACGAGGTGGACAATCGCGCGTACGAGCCTGGGATTTTTCGCGAGCACAATGCGGTAGCGGGCGACGTGCGGCTCGCGGCTTTGCGCCGGATAGATGATGTCCCTGAAAGGGCCTTTGTAGATCATGGGTCAGCCTTGACGAATGTGACCGCACACGATGTACGGCTCACATCCAAGCTACGTGTGACTGTACAAAGTCAAGGACGCCACGCTGGCGGACCGGGCAGTGCGGCTAGCACGCGCCCGCTTGCGGATCGTCCGCTTCGTCTGGATCAGCAATCGTCTCGCGCAGCCTTGTAACAGTCCTGTGGCTGGACAGCCCCATGAGGCTGCTGACCTGTTCGTTGGTCTTTCCCTCGGCGAGGTGTCTTCGCCCGTAGGTGTTGCGCAGCAGCCGTGGACTCTCGTCGGCGGCCGCCGCATCAGCAGCACGCAACGAGGCCTGAACGCACTGGCCCAAAGTGCCCGCTTTCATCGGCTTTCCGGCCGCCGTGGCCACAAAGAGCAGGCTGGTCGGGCACGAGAGGGCAGCACGTGCCTTTGCATACGCCCGGAGAATCTCAGTAGCAAACGCATCGACAGGCACACGGCGGGCGATGCGCGGCCCCCGTTTTTTCACGAAAACGCTGGCGCGCGACTGACTGAAATCAAGCTCGTCCTTAGATAGAGCGCGCAGTTCCGCTGCCGTGACGCCAGTGCCGAGCAGCAGGGCAACGATCGCGACGTTGCGCAACGCCTTGAACGACTCAAACTGGCCCGCGCGGCAGACGCCCTGCAGGCGCAGGTCCTCATCGGGCGACAGGAAAACCGGCGTCGGCTCGTCCTCTGGCCAGCGTTCGCCCGTCAGCATGGCGGCGGCCGGGTTGCCGGTGCGCAGCTTCAGCGCCGTCAGGTGACGTGTGAGGCGGTCAATCAGTTTGAGGTACCGCAGGCGTGTTGAGGTGCCCGGCGCGCAATCATGCTCGAGGTGCGCGAAGAAACCGTCAATGTCATCGGTGCCGAAACCTGTCAGCGTCGCCTGATGGCTTTTTAGGTAGCGGTGGAACCGCGCAAACATCGCGCGGTGCTGAACGATGGAGCGTTCGGCAAACGCGCGCCTGTCCGCACCCGTTGCTTCCTCGCGCTGCCATTCGTTATACGCGGCTTCCGGATCCGATAACCAAAGATCGCCCGTCATAAAAATGGATATACTGAAATGCGCCTTCCTGCGAGCATACGCGAAGCTCCCGCTTCGCAAAACCCCTGTCTACAGAAGGGAGAGGGTGGTTCGCATTGGGTTAAGAGGCGGCAGCTATACATTCAGTGACGGTTTTATGGCGTTTCGTCTATCGTAGCGGGCGCGCGCGGATGTCAAGGCGACGCGATGGCGACGGAAGCGGGAAGTGGAGGGCAGGCGCACCCGCACGGCAGCCCTTACGCGCTGGCGCAATGGGCGATCACACGAGGGTAGGAAACGGATGAGCGAGCTATCTCAGGCGTGTCGGGAAGGACTCTACCGGATGATGTGGCAGATGCCGGATGGCGTCATCGACGCCTTTGTCCTGAGTGCGACACGGGAGAATGCGCGGCGGCTCTTTCACGCGGCGATATCGGTTATCGCAGGGATGCGTGAAGACGAGCTCGAACTGTTCAATCTCGAGTCGTTTGACGACCTCGTGCATGCGGGCGTTAGCGAGGATGAAGACATCCGGGTATTCGAGACGCAATGGAAAGGCGGTGATGTCGTCGGCTGGACAACGAGGCCGCTGTTCCTCACGGCCGCCCCCACGTTGATCGCAAAATGGGCGGAGCTACGGGCAGAGCTTGCCGCGGCCCAAGCCCGGTCAGCCATTGCGCGCGCCAGTGGCCGTCGCGTTTGAACTACGTCTCGGGATTCCCTTCGCCACTGGACAGATCAGGCGTCGAGCGGTCAGCCTGACGAACTTGCGGGACCACGCCGCTGCGGATCTGCGCGACGATCTCCGCCGGCAGCCCGCTTCCTCCATCGCCCCGATGCCCCGCTCGATGATCTGCTGCAGGAAAAAACGACTCCCACAGCCCGTTTTCGCCGCCACCAGCCGCAGGCGCTGCTCGATCTGGGGAGCGATGCGAACTGCCACGACCCTCAGCTTGTTTTCGGCGCTTCTTTTCACTTTATGCTCGGGTGGACCTTCCAGCCGTCTTCGGTCAAGACGAGGAAATTCTCTTTCTTGAACTCGTCGTTTCGCGTTGATGCGGGTTCGATGCGGTGAACGAGAACAGATTCGTCATCCCACGCCGGACGATCAATGAGCTCCGCGTGGAAAAAGGGCCTTTCGAAGCATCACGCGTTCCGTCTTCTTTCCACTTCTCGCCGGGCCGGAAAATTAAGACCAAACCGTCAGGCTTCTCGTGCGCGCACCACGACTGAAAAACCGATATCCAGTGTCAACGAGGTCAACCGTCCTTCGTGGATGACCGTTATATGAAACATGCCGCAGGCGCGGCGGGATTTGGACCACTTCCAACAAAGGAGACGGATCGTGAAGAAAGTAATCGTTGCAGCGCTTGCTGCGGCATGCACCTTTGCCACGACGGCTGCATTTGCACAGGCGAGCGGTGCGATGTCGAGCGGCGAGATGGCGAGTGGCACAATGGCCAAGGAGCCGATGTCGAAAGACACAATGAAGAAGGGCAAGACGAAACACAGCAAGATGAAAAAGGACAGCGGTGCAACAGGTATGAAGCCTGAAGCGTCGGGCACGATGGGGCAGTAAACAACTACCGCTGTCGGAAGCCAGGGTTGTTTGTCCGCGGCTTCCGGCGGTCAGGACTGGCAGAACTTTGGCTCGTCGGCGGCCGATCGCTCAGCCGCACATGTCTCGCACCACGGAACAGGGGGTTTTGAGCAACCATCTTAGTTGTCTGAATTGGACAGCTTGCAGAAACGCGGCAGTGATAGCCACGTATACCGATGAGATGCCGAGTTCATCAGGTGTCTGAGCAGCGCGAAGTGGCCGGATCGGGTCCTTCCGGAAGAAACGCTTTGACGCGGCCTGTATCCCGCCGCGTTTGTACCAGCGCAGGCCCGAGGCGTCCTGGGCCAAGACATATCTGCGAGATTGCTGCTGTTATTCATTGCGCTGGCGCGTATGGCGTGACGCAATCGCTGCTTTACATCTTCTACCGATGGGAGTCCAAAGCCCGCCATGATCGGCCGCAAGCCGGTCATCGCGATGGGTCTGCTGATCTCCGCGCTCGGCAGCTTCGTTGCCACAAGCAGGCCGCAAATATCAAACCGGTTCAGGGAAAAGCCTGCATCTTCGAAGGCGATCACTGTTGTCACACAAGCTCGCCCCGCAAGCTCGACCCACAAGCGACATTGAGACATCTGGAAAGCGGTGATTCAACGTTGCAAGGACGACTCGACTGTTGGCGCCCACGTCTCGGCATCAGCCGCGCCACTCGGCTCACAGCCCTAATAATGTCTTAGCGCGGCGATTGTTTGCGAGCGCCAGAAGGTAAAAGCGCTTCTTAAAGAATCGAACGGCGCAACTCAGGACCGGGGGATGATCCATTGTGTACCTAAGGGCTGCCGCGAAGCGCCTTTCACGAACTGCCTCAGTGACATCGACCCAGCGAAGCGAGGTTTCGAGTGATCTATGCCGATGTGCACACGCGTCGGCTAGCCTTTCGGAGAGACCGTGCAATGCGCGGAAGCGGGCATTCGCTTCGAGCATGCCTTGGAGCGACGGTCGATCCGCAGACTTGTCAGCGGAGAGCGAACCATCGCGTCGCCGATAATGGTAACCCATGGCCGGATAAACGATTATTCGTGCATCGTGCTTCACCAACACGCGCAACAGAAGATCGAAGTCTTCGGCAGCGCGAACTCGCTCGTCATAGCGATGCTCGGCTAAAAGTTCAGCCTTGATCATAGGCTTGAGATAGCCGAGGTGCGGCGCCTCGACAAGCGCAACGGCATCGAAAGTCCTGGAGGTTTGAAGGCCAAGTAGCGAGTGCCCAGTGAGCGAGCCGCGCTCGTTCATGATGAGTAAGTCATCCGCTGCGATCCACTCGCCATCGGACTCCGCCTTTGCCAGCAACGACTCAAGGCGTCCTTCCGCGAAAAGGTCGTCGCTGTCGAGGACCGTGATCCAGCGTCCTCGCGCGCACGTCAGCGCACGATTACGCGCGACCGACGGCCCTGCGTTGGACGACAAGGTGAGGAGAACAATGCGTGGGTCGCTATCCGCAGCGGTGCGGACAATTTGCACGCTTGCGTCAGTTGACGCATCGTCCACAATGATGAGTTCCCAGTCCGCCAGACTCTGTCTCTGGACAGACTGGATGGCTTCTCTGATCCAGTTCTGTCCATTGAAGTTGGCCATGATGACAGTGACAGAAGGCGCCGACGCAGGAATCACTTCAATGCGGTGAAAATCGCCTGGAAGGTCTCCTGAAATTGCGTGTTCGCCAGTTAAGCTCATGGTCCTCCCGCAGGGTTGCAAAGATGTGGCGGATTGCGTAAAAGCGGCGCAACTGCGCTCCGCCGGCGAAAGCAGCGGAATCTCTGAAGCCACGTCGGCGAAGGCGATCCACGGATCCCATGTCGGCCTTATAAAGGCCGCTCGGTGCCCTTTTACACGATACGCGAAACCAGCACGCACTCTGTCATAAGGGCTAAAACTGTTGAAGTTTTGACCGATTTGGTTGACCGTCGAAGCGCGTTTATTGAAACCGCCCGACTGTTTAACTAACGCGAGCGCCGCGAGGTATTCGACGAACGATTGCAACGCCTCCACCGTCGGCCACACCTCCTGCCTGAACCACGCACGATCGCCCGGATGCACGGCCGCCCCGATTTTGAGCGGCAGACCCGCGCGCCGTGCGATTTCGATCGCGTGGTCAACGCCTTTCTCGGGCATAAATCGTCCGACGAATAACAGGTAGTTACCGATTGTGGGAGGAAAAGCGCATCGCGTCGCGCGGCAGGCCGTGGCATGGTGGCGATCCAGTTGGCGCGCGGCGCCCCTTTGCGCTGGCCGTCGGGGATGGAGACGAGCGGGGCACCGGTAAAGGCATCGAAGAGCGGGGCGTGATCCGCGGCGAGCACCAGCCCGTGAACGGTTGTCACCGACGCACACGGTAGCCATTGCAACAGCGGCAGGTGAAAAGGCTCGCCATGAAAGTGAATCAGATCGAAGCGCGACGCGTTGCGCGCAACGGCAGCGAGCTGGCGCAGATGTGTGCGGAGGATACCGGTACCGCAAATGAACCTGGCTGGTCGTCCTAGCGCGCCACGGCAAGCCGCGTCTTCAGGCGTGCCGCATCAGATGGCGCTTCGACCTTGGTGTCGTTATCGAAGTACGCCAGGACGTCTCGCGAACGGCGACGCCTTGGACCTTGTGGGCTGAAGTGCATGGCATCGTCGGGTTCACCGCCCTTCGACCATGCGTCTATGCGGTATGCAAGTCTGTCCAATGCACTATCCGGGTACGCACCACTGTAAAGTGTTTTCGTCCCATGCAGACGGAGGTAGACGAGATCGCTGGTGACATCTTCCCCATATGGCCAGTCAGCTGTGGAATCGGAAATCACGAGTGCTGCATGGTGTTTTCTCAGTAACGCAATAAATGCAGCCACGCCGAAGCTGGGATGGCGTATCTCGATGGCGTGACGAATGCGTCGATTTGACTTCACGTCGAACCACGGCGCGCGCACGCGCGCGTCATGCGACTGAGCAAGACGTGCTGCAGCCTCAAAGTCGACAGGTAACAATTCGAGAAATGCGCAGAACGTTGCGGGAACAAAAGCGAAGCTTGGGGGAAACTGCCATAGAAACGCTGCCAGTTTTTCATCCAGCGATAGCACGCCCGAAGCGAAAAAATTGGCGAGGGCGGGGCGCGTGCCTTCGCTGCGAAATCGCAGCATATGTGTCAGGTACCGCGGTCCTTTCACACTGAATGCGAAGCCAGGTGGCGTAGCGGAATACCATTTTCGATAACTTTTCGGCGACGGAAGTGAGTAATGCGAGCCATTTATCTCGATGGTATTCACGGCGCGCGACGCGAATTCAAGTTCCCGCGTCTGTGGCAGGTTCTCGGGATAGAAGACGCCGCGCCAGGCGCTGTAGCGCCACCCGGAAATACCAATCTTCACACTCATTAGACGTTCCCTTCCCGGCTTCCGGGAACAGCCGAGGGTTCCGGACAAATCATTGCAGTTAGCCTTTACGTCCTCTCGATGCCCATCGGGAGAACTCGCCGTTGACAGGCTTCGCTCCAGCGTGGAGGCGGCGTCGTACGTCAGGCCATACGCGCCGGACGTCGACTGCCGCTAAAGAGCCGCACCACGCCGAAGGCGAGAAGAGTCGCGAGCACCCCGGTAGCGACAGGAAAGGTACCGGCCGTATTCACCGCAACCTCGACGGGATGTTCACCGAGCAGTTGCAGGCGCCGGCGCGTCATCCCTGCGCCCAGTGTGCGCAACTCGGGTCCGAACGCGCGTTTCGCGAGAGGCAGGAGTCTTGTCTCCTCATCGGCTACATGGTGCAGGGTATCGCGCATCAACTCCATGAACAGCGAGTCGTACGCGGCATTGTCGGGACCCATGCCGCGCAGCTTCCCGATCACCGCGCGCCAGTTCGTCATGCTCTGACGGGCTCCTCTTCAGGGTTTCGTCAGTCGGTGCGATGCGAGCAAGCGCAGGATAAAAGATTTCTTCTTCAAGCTGCGCGTGTATTTCAACCGCTCTGCAGACGGAGGTGACGATCGCGCGCTTGCGCCACCATGCGGTTTCGCTGCCGTAACGATGAAAGGCAGCGACGACGTGGATGTGATCGAGACGGATCATCGTCGTAATGGCGGGCACGTAGGGCATGATAGGGACCTCTCGTGGTTCAGAGCGGCAATGGACCGGGTGCATAGCCGACAGCATTGACATGGCCAAAAGGGATCGTGATGGTCGAGCTGGCTGCGGGCGTTGACAGCGAAATCTGCAAGGGCACGACCGCGGTACTGTCCGATTCCGGGCTCGACATGATGTGCGCGCGCTGCACGTAATTCCTGAGCTCTCGCACGTTGCCCGGCCAGGAATACGACAGCACGCGCTGGGCAGCCGTCAACGCCGGCTGCTGGCCCTTAACCGTAGGCATAGCCGTCAAGCCCGGATATGACGGGTCCCATTGGGACGCGGGTGGTCTAGCTATTAAGCGCATCGGACTCCTCGGCGGCACCGCGTTCCCCGTCGTCATCGATCGCTTCGGAAATCCGGTATTCCACGAGGCGGTTGTAGAGCGTCTTGAGACTGATGCCGAGTACTTCTGCTGCGCGAACTTTCACGCCTCCACACTGTTCAAGGGTCGCGAGTATCAGCTGTTTATCGGCTTCGTCGAGGGACATGCCGACCGGAATCGTGATGGTCGAACTGGCCGCGGGCGTCGACAATGAGATCTGCATGGGCACGACTGCGGTGCTGTCTGATTCCGGTCTCGACATGATGTGCGCACGCTGCACGTAGTTCCTGAGTTCACGCACGTTGCCCGGCCACGGGTACGAGCGCAGCATGTCCCTGACCGCGGGCGGGAAGTGCTTCCTGGTGTTAAAGCGCGCGTTCAGTTCGTCGAGAAAGGACTGCGCGAGCAGCTCAATATCGTCGCCACGCTCGCGCAGCGGCGGCAGGCTGATCGGGAAAACATTCAGCCGGTGGTACAGGTCGGGGCGAAGTTTTCCCTCCTGTACGGCCTGCTCCGGATCGCGATTGGTGGCGGCGATCAGGCGCACGTCGGTGACCAGTTCCTTCGCCGTACCAACGCGCATGAAGAGGCCTGTTTCGAGTACACGCAGCAGCTTTACCTGCAGCTCGATTGGCATCTCGGTGATTTCGTCAAGAAAGAGGGTGCCGCCGCTGGCGCGTTCGAAATAGCCTATATGCTGGCGGTCAGCCCCCGTGAATGCGCCGAGCTCATGCCCGAACATTTCCGATTCGATCAGCTTCGGCGAGATGGCGCCGCAATTGAGGGCGATGAATTCCCGTTTGCGACGCGCACTCATCTGATGGATGGTTTGCGCAGCGACTTCCTTGCCGGTGCCGGACGTGCCCACGAGCATCACCGACAGGGCGGTCGGCGCCACCCGGCTGATCTGGTCGTACACCACTTGCATCGGCTGCGAACTGCCAACCATCGAGCCGAATCTGCCCATACGGCGGAGTTCGCCGCGCAGCGCGCCGATTTCGGCCTTGAGGTCGCCGGTGCGTGGCAGCCGGTCCAGAATCGCGATCACGCGTTGGAGGTCGATTGGCTTGACCAGGTAGTCGGTGGCGCCGGCTTTCAAGGCATCGACTGCGGATTCGACCGTTGCATGTCCCGTGATCACGACAAACACTACGCCCGAGCGCGGGTCGAGATCACCGAAAAGGTCGGGGCCCGAACCGTCCGGAAGCCGGAGATCAACAAACACGACATCGGGTGTCCTTCGCAAAATCTGGTCGCGGGCTTCCTGCAGGTCGCCCGCTACGGATACAGTGAGACCTTCTTCCGCGATGATTATTGCGAGCGCTTCGCGTGTAGCGGAGTCGTCGTCAACGATGAGTGCATGTGCCATGGGAGCGAAGCGAATCCGGTTGTGAATCCACGATTCGGAACTGGCGCGAACAACAGGCATTTACGAGCGCGGCGACCTGAGGGATAGCGCGTTGCCCGTCGCCACGATCCATTTTGCCGCACGGCGCCCGCTGGAAATAGAGCTACTGCGGCTTGTTCAATCGCCAAGCATGGCGAGCGTATCGCCAAATCCGCCGCGCGCCCTGGAAACAATGCGGGCACTCGTGACGACCCGTGGCGCGGCGCTCCAGGCGATCGCTGTTCCCGTCGCGATCAGCATGTCCACGAGCGCGACATCCTCGCTACACGCGATGGGTGGGAAGCCGCCCGCACGCCGATATGCCCGGGCCGACACACCCAGATTAGCGCCATGCACGTGACGGTGCCCGTCGGCGTCAACATACGACCGGTAAAACGCCTCGCGCGTGGCCGCATCGTGCTCGCGCCAGTCATCGACTGAGATCACGCCGCAGACCGCCTCAGCCTTTAACGCCAGTTGAGCGACCAGCCAGTCCGGCGCCACGCGACTGTCGGCGTCGGTAAAGGCAAGCCAGCGCGCGCCTTTTCCCAGCATGGCCGATGCGCCCGCCGCGCGCGCCACGCCGACATTGCGGGCCTCGATGGAGATCGTGCTGACGCCCGATCGCGCGGCAACCAGCGTGGATCGATCGGTGCATGCATCGAGCACGACCATGACTGCGACTTCCTCGCCGTTGAGCCCGGGATGCCGGGCAGCCCGCCTGATCGCACGAAGGCAGGCAGGGAGAAATCTTTCTTCGTTGTGTGCGGGGATCACAATGCCGAGCATGCTGTGCCTCTAAATAAAACGTGTGTATTCATATGGTCCGGTCGGCGAGGTTCAATGACGCACGCGACCGAACGACCGGACCTTCACTTCAATCCCTACACTCACTTCGTCGTGGTTTCCTGACCGGCGCCCAGATCGGCGCCCGTAGTGGGATCGACATCGGTGGTTGAAGCGGTACGGGATGCCATGGCCTTCAGTGTCTCAAGGTCCGCCTTCGGCACATTCACCTGCGCCGTGCCGTCGCCGCCATCGACCGCGGGCTTCGGATTGCCGTCAAACTGCCATTCGGGTCCTTCGTTCCATGGGCCGCGCACATCATCGCCCTTTGAAAGATCGAAATAGACGCTGGTAAATTTCGGATCACCGGGGAGCTTGCCCTGTGGAAAGTTCGGCTGGATGGAATGCAGCGCTTTTTCGAATGACTTCTGATGTGCGATCTCCCGTGTCATCAGAAAGCCCAGCGCGTCCTTGATGCCTGCGTCGTCGGTGACGTTGATCAGCCGTTCATAAATGATCTTCGCGCGCGCCTCAGCGGCAATGTTCGACCTGAGATCGGCCGTCGGCTCGCCGATGGTGTCGATGCAGGCTGCGCTCCATGGCACGCCTGCCGAGTTGGTCAGCGCAGGGCCGCCACCGTAGAGGAGGGCGGTCGTATGCGAGTCGTTGCCTCCCGCGGTGAGTGAGCGGTACAAGTCTGCTTCCTCCTCGACGGCCTCCGCCAGTTGGCCCTTGGCCCCCTTGTTCAGCATGGCGACGATCGAGCCAATCACTTCCAGGTGGCTGAGTTCCTCGGTGGCGATATCGAAGAGCATGTCCTTGCGGCCGGCGTCGTCTTCGGCGACGGCCTGCGTGAAGTAGCGGCAGGCGGCAGCGAGTTCGCCCTGGGGACCGCCAAACTGCTCAAGCAGCAGATTCGCCAGACCGGGGTTGGGTGCGGCGACGCGGACGGTGTATTGCAGGCGTTTGTTGTGTGCAAACATGAGTCACTCCTTTTTCGAAGACAAAACGATCCCCTTGGCGCGGTAAGAAGCGCCAGCAGGTAATCGACGGAGACTGCCCAAGCAGCAGATCGGTCAGCTGACCGACCGGCACCCGGATGCGGGCGCTTGGGTCTCGGGACGAGAGTCCCGGCCAGGGATGCGGTGCGAGTGTTCCGCTCTACATGAAGGCTCGCTTCGCCCATTCAGCATGAGGTGTGCCTCAGCGCATGATCGATACAGTCGCGGGACACATTCGGCTCGGGCGACGAGGATTGACAGCAAGGACGGTCGTCGATGATCGCGTTCGTTGAGCTGAGCGTGCCGGGAACTTTCTGATTGTCTCCCTTGACAGCTACGCGGCACCGCAGGTCTGTTTCATGCTTCGACGAAATTGACGCACTCGTCCGGGGGGGCAAGATGGACAGCCGACATTCAACCCGCGGGGCACTAAGCAGTGAGAAGGACAGGTCACGCGGCTCACCTTGTTCGTAGCCTTGCACCTGCTCGTGTTTTCCGAGGCCCGTGTGTGGATGTCGGCCGCCCAGGCGGTTGATGCCATGCGTCGGTGGTGTCTGGCTGACACCACCGTGCTCGATGTTCTCAGACGCGTGACGATTTCGAGTCGTGCGTTATCTATTGCGGTGCGGCTGGCGGCGTGTCATGGCTGCCTGCTCGACGCCGATGGCATGCATGCCGTCTTCGACAGCCAGCGATCCATCGATGTCGGCGCCATTGAATACCGGATCATCCGGCGCGCATGCGAAGCGGCACTGCAGTGCGACTGACTGACCTTAACAAAGGGGAAGGGTTATTGAACTGTCGGCATCAGTCGACGCGCATCGGGTAAAACGCCAGCAAAGTGGTGAGCACGCAGCGCGGTTTCGTGGCCGGGCGCTTGCTCCGGAATGCACATATTCCGCAGGCCGGTGAGACCGGAAACGCGGTGAACTTGGGAGATAGCAATGACTGGAACCAGACATCCTGCGCCACCTTTTCCGGCGCAGCAGCAGCACACCGTGCCGGGCCGTACCGCGCCGATGAAGCCGCAGCCCGATCATGGCGAGGAAAGTTATGTTGGACATGATCGCCTTGCAGGCAAGGCAGCGATCATCACCGGCGGCGACAGTGGCATTGGGCGCGCTGTGGCCATTGCGTTCGCCCGCGAGGGGGCGGACGTGCTGATTTCCTACCTGGACGAGCACGACGACGCACAGGAGACGCAACGGTGGGTCGAAAAGGCGGGTCGCCGTGCGGTACTCATGCCCGGGGACATCCGCGACACTGCGCAGTGCAACGGACTCGTCGAGCGCGCGATAAGTGAATTCGGCCGGATCGACATCATCGTCAACAATGCAGCCTATCAGATGACCTATGATTCGCTCGACGCAATCACCGATGAAGAATGGAACAAAACGTTCGATACAAATATCGGCGCGATGTTCCGGATCGTGCGTTCTGCCGTCGGGCACATGAAGCCGGGTGGCTCGATTATCAATACGACATCCATCAACGCAGACAAGCCCAACCCGGGACTGCTCGCGTACGCGACAACGAAAGGCGCAATCCAGAACTTCACGGGAGGGCTCGCCCAGCTACTGGCAAAGCAGGGTATTCGCGTCAACTGCGTCGCGCCTGGCCCGATCTGGACGCCGCTGATTCCGTCGACCATGCCGCGGGAAAAAGTCGAGAACTTCGGCAGGCAGGTGCCAATGGAGCGTCCCGGTCAGCCTGTCGAACTCGCACCCGCCTACGTGATGCTTGCAACCGACGAGGCGAGCTACGTATCCGGTGCGACGATTGCCGTGACGGGGGGCGCGCCAATCCTCTAGGCCCGCGGATGGCGTCCCGGTCGCCATCCATCTCGACCGGCGGGAAAAATACCACGGCAGCTGGTGTTCACAAATGGCCTGTCGGGACCGCTACTGCTCCGCTTCATCGTCGGCTTCGCCTTCGCCTTCGTTCTCGAGACCGGGTTCGAGATCCTCCAGCTCAACCATCTCTCCGACGATTACCATTTCCGCACCGGGCTCGAGCGTTTCAGCCAGCAGGGGGTCGCCGTCGACAATCAACCGGATGGGCGCGTCGCCCTCATTGGCTACTTTCACTTTCATCGTCATGCTCCTTCAAAGGCAATGCCATGCGGATGCGCCGGACGCGCCCGATCAGCGCGCAGTGGCGAGGTGCGCATTGACCCGGACGGGAGGGCCATCGTCATGAAATGGCGCCTGCGGTCCGAATTGCCCAATCACGTCTGGCCGGAAGATCAGACAGTAGGTCGAGCCGCCGTACTGGAAATAACCAAGCTCGTCACCTTTCCGAACGCGTTGTCCCGGCAGCGCTTCGATCATGCACGACGACACGTCGGCCTTGCCGACGAACACACACCCAACCGGGCCGACGGCCACATCGTCGCAATCGATCACAATGATCGCGCGCGTCGCGACGGCTGTCGTGTAGCCTTGGGAATCGTTCAGGCCGCCCGGGTCTTCGCCTTCGGACTCGGCGTCCGAGTAATAGGTGCCCGGCACGACGTACGCGTGCGTGACGCGGCCGCCCACGGGCGCATGCCAGCGGTGATAGTTGAACGCGCTGAGAAATGCCTGATAGACGGAACCACCGACAAACTGCCGTGCCGTCTTTGCCTCGCGCGCCGTGAAGATATCCTGCAGCGAGTAGGGCTGCGACTTGATCCAGAACGCGTCGTGAAGCCTGACGTCGTGCTGAAGGTTGTAGGGCGACGCCTCGCAGGCGCTGATGATCATCCTGTCGTCGTCGGGTGCGGCAACGGGTCGGGCGTCGGCTTTGAACTGGCGCGTAAAAAAGCCATTCCACGAGGGGAAACCCCGGTACACCTTGTCCGGCTCGCACAGGAACTGCGCCAGGCCGATCTTCGCATCGGCCTCGGGGCTGAACCAGCCGCCCGGCGCATCGCTGTTGAGGTGTTCGCGCGAATATGGCCCGCTCAAGAACCCACTCCAGAAATTCAGCACGCGTCTGAGCTGGGCGTTCAACGCCGGATCGCGGAACAGCGCATAGCCGGACGGCATGCACATCGGCCAGTCGAGCAGGGCGTTCAACGGGCAATGAATCAGGCTGGATTCGCTGAAGGGCGGTGCGTACGTCATCATGTAATCGACGATGCCCATCAGTTCGTCGATCGAGGTGTACCCTGAGCGTGAGCACGTAAATCGATGGGAATTCGGGGCGTTTTGAGCAGCTTGCGTGATGTAGCGGAGGGGATCTCCCT
>NZ_JAWRXV010000605.1:0-281 GCF_046534875.1 Paraburkholderia sp. SIMBA_054
GGAATGAATCCAGGGGTGGTTCAATGGATGGCCGTTGAGCTGTTAAAGAAAGACTCAGGAGAACGTCCACTTGGCTGTTATATTGTAGAGCATGACAATTATTTTTTTAAGGACAAGGCGAAGGCAAAAAAGGACGTCATTTACACAACCTGGTCTCCCGAGTGCTTTCTGGACGAGGCTATTTCAAGCTATCCGATGTTTATGAACCACCATACACCGCTCTTTTTATATGAAAATGTTTATGATGTCGAATTTAAAGTCTCTTTAGGGGACAAGCAGTT
>NZ_JAWRXV010000606.1:0-281 GCF_046534875.1 Paraburkholderia sp. SIMBA_054
GAAGATGCGTTTGCACTAAAGAATAAAGAGAAATTTAAGACTATAGACTTTAAAATTGATTATGGGATAACAGGTAGAGGTTTATTGAGAGAGTTCAAAAATATTTTTAGCGAAGGTGAAGAAGACATTTATTCAACTAAGTTATTTGAAGCAATTACAGGGGATAAAAAATCAGATTTCGCACTAGATATAATACACTATCTAACGCATCACAATGCAAGCCTAAATATAACCGAGGAATTTCATCTGCCAGATTATATAGACGAAGGTTTATCATGGCT
>NZ_JAWRXV010000607.1:0-281 GCF_046534875.1 Paraburkholderia sp. SIMBA_054
ACTACCTGCCTTCATATCTTCAGCAACTGGAGATGGAGAGCAACGGCAAGTCGGCGCGTCTGGATGGCGCGATGGTCGACTATCCGACCTCCGCGGTAACGTGGGGCGAGCCGGGTACGAACGGTCAGCATGCGTTTTTCCAGATGCTGCATCAAGGTCCGACCATTGTGCCGATCGACTTCGTCGCCGTGCTGACGCCTGAGCATCCGCTCGTCAATCAGCACGCGAAGCTGCTCGCCAACTGCTTCGCGCAAAGCGAAGCGCTGATGCTCGGCCGCACG
>NZ_JAWRXV010000608.1:0-280 GCF_046534875.1 Paraburkholderia sp. SIMBA_054
CCTGTGCGGGGCGGCACCTACTTTTCTTTGCCGCCGCAAAGAAAAGTAGGCAAAAGAAAGCGGCTAACACCACCAATTTTTCTTCCTGCCTGAGGGCCCCCAACCGGTCCCACACTTCACACGGCAACCCGCTTGTTCGCGTTCGTTGCCAACGCTCTAATCCAGCGCATCACCCACTTCACGCACCCGCGTTGCAGCACGCCGGGGCGTTGTTGCATAAATCGGTGTACCGCGCGCCGATCTGACGTTTACGCGCAACGGTAGTGACGGCACCCCTGTT
>NZ_JAWRXV010000609.1:0-280 GCF_046534875.1 Paraburkholderia sp. SIMBA_054
TGGCGAGCGATTTGCTCAATTTTTTTCGGGTCAATCATTGTAGTTTCCCTGTACTGATAGGTGTTGAGTGCCATTGTAGTGCGATAAGGGTAAGTCATAAACCAGAATTATGTGAAGCTATGCGTTGCTGCCGCTAATCATTAGCGTTATAGTGAATCCGCTTATTCTCAGGGCGGGGCGAAATTCCCCACCGGCGGTAAATCAACTCAGTTGAAAGCCCGCGAGCGCTTTGGGTGCGAACTCAAAGGACAGCAGATCCGGTGTAATTCCGGGGCCGACG
>NZ_JAWRXV010000610.1:0-280 GCF_046534875.1 Paraburkholderia sp. SIMBA_054
CCATTCGGCCAGCCGACGCTGCCAGCTCGCCTTGGGCGCGTAACGCGGCAGCTCCAGGACCTGGCCCATTCGTGCCAGCACGAAGGCATCGAGCCGATCGGTCTTGGCCAACTGGCCGGTAGCCTTGGCAAAGTCGCGCACCTGTCGCGGATTGATCCGCACCACCGGCAGTTTGGCCTGGAACAAGGCATCGACCAGCGCCAGGTCGTAGCGGCCGGTCGATTCGAGGACTATCTGGCGTGGGTGCAATGCCAATAGCCATCGGGCCAAGCGCTGATGG
>NZ_JAWRXV010000611.1:0-280 GCF_046534875.1 Paraburkholderia sp. SIMBA_054
GGGTTAGACCTGAAAAACTGCGCCATGAAGATGACGCGTAATAACGAAGAGGTTTCTAGCGGGCGCGGCAGCGAATGCCTGGGACATCCGCTTAATGCGGCCGTCTGGCTGGCACGCAAAATGGCCAGTCTGGGTGAACCGCTGCGCACCGGAGATATCATTCTTACCGGGGCATTAGGTCCGATGGTGGCGGTGAATGCGGGCGATCGTTTTGAAGCCCATATTGAAGGCATAGGTTCAGTTGCTGCGACATTTTCAAGCGCAGCCCCAAAAGGAAGTC
>NZ_JAWRXV010000093.1:0-31317 GCF_046534875.1 Paraburkholderia sp. SIMBA_054
GTCGTCTTGGGTTTGCGTGGCATACATGCTCCTTGAGCTACATGTTATGCCTTGAACACAAAATCTATGACAGGCCCACGCGTGAAGCACGAAGGCAAAGCGCGGATGCCAGCGCAGGCCCAAAACACCGACCGGCAACGCATGAAACACGAAGCCAAACCGCGGACGCCAGGGCAAAGACAAAAAATCAAACCGCTTGCACCGCGACGACGCCAACGCGAATGCCAGAGCAAGACCAAAAACCCCAACAGCGTCGCAGACAACAAAAAACCTTCAGGCCCTGATCGAAAACCCCTGCATATAAACCTGATCGGCCTTCCCATCCCAAACCCGCCCATCAATGAGCACCGCCGACGGCGTATCTGCATACACGCTCACACCAACATTGGCAGCCGCCTGGCAATACAGATCAACCTGATTAACCTCACCCGCAATCCGCGCAAAATCATCCCGCCACTCGGCCATCCCCCACCGCGCGTATTGCGCAAAAAACCATACCCCTTCCGCAGGATGCGGAAAATTCACCGCACCGTCAGCAAAAAACTTCACAGCCCGCCGCTTCTCATCAGAACCCGCAGCAATCAACCGTGGAGCAATCAACCCGGCGGGCACGCCAACAAACTCATCAGCAGCGAGCCGAGCCGAAATCTCCACCCGATGCACATCATCATCGAGCCATCGACACGCCTCGAGCATCGTCTGCACGAGCGCCCGCGCAGTATTTGGATACCGCGTAACAAAATCGCGCCGGCTCGCCAGCACCTTCTCGGGATGATCGGGCCACACCTCACTCGTATACGCAATCGTTCTGCCAACACCGCGCTCCTGCGCAACCGCATTCCACGGCTCGCCAACACACAGCCCGTCGAGCCGGTCCTGCGCAAGCGCATCGACCATCTGCGGCGGCGGAATCACCACTCCTTCGATATCGCGCAAAGGATGCACGCCCTGCGAAGCGAGCCAGTAATACAGCCACATCGCATGCGTGCCCGTTGGAAATGTCTGCGCGAACACGGGCTTGCGCCCGAGCGTCGCCAGCGCGGCAGGCAGCGTCTTGTGCTCGTCGAGCGCAGCAGCAAGACGGTTCGATACCGTGATCGCCTGGCCGTTGCGGTTCAGCACCATCAGCACGGCCATATCCGTTTGCGGGCCGCCGATGCCGAGCTGCACGCCATACACGAGGCCGTAAAGCGAATGCGCGGCGTCGAGATCGCCCGACAACAGCTTGTCGCGTATTGCGGCCCACGACGGCTGCTTCAGCAGTTCGATCGTCAGTCCGTGCGCATGGCCGAATTCGAGCAGCTTCGCGGCGACCAGCGGTGCGGCATCGCTGAGCGCGACGAACCCGAGGCGCAAGTGCGTCTTCTCGAGCTTGCCGGATTCGTCGGAGGAAGAGGTGTAGGCAGGTGAGTTCATGGGCAGCGCATCAATCTGGCAAGTCGGCTGCGGCGACGATCTGACGCGCGACTTCGGCGAGCTTCACGCCCTGGTTCATCGCGCGCTTGCGCATCGTCGCGTAGGCGGCATGTTCGGTCATCTTTTGAGAATCCATCAGCATCCGCTTCGCGCGGTCGATCAGCTTGCGCTCGGCCAGTTCGTTCTCGGCCTGCGCGAGTCGCTCGCGCAGTTGCGATTCCTGCGCGAAACGCGCCAGCGCCACTTCGAGAATCGGCGCGAGGCGTTCCGTCGCCAGACCTTCGACGAGATACGCCGTCACGCCCGCGCCGACGGCATCGCGTATCAGTTGCTGGTTTGCGTCGTTGCTGAACATCAGCACCGGGCGCGGCGCCGTCGCGTTCATCACGGCAAGCTGCTCCAGCGTGTCGCGCGAAGGCGATTCCGTGTCGACGATGATCACGTCGGGCCGTTCGCTCTCGACAGCTTTGTGCAGCGCTTGCGGCGACGCCGTGGCGGCGAGCATCTCGTAGCCGAGCCGCGCAAGCGTATCGCGCAACTCGCCGATGGGCTTGTCGGTATCGGTTACGAGCAAAACACGCAGCATGGATTGCCCGGTATGGAGTAGGGGGAGTTACGCAGCTTCATTCGTCGGATTGCGGGTTCTGCATCGCGCTTCGCGCCGGGTGACGGCAGCAGTCGCGTGTCTGCTCCGACCTGTCGGAGAGCGTGCGGTAACACTGCAACTTGTATGCCATCAATCGACAATCGCTGTCACGTTTGCTGCGCACAGCTTCGAGCCGTCACGCCAGCATGCCGCTGATGCACCGTGGCAGTGCGCGCCTCAGTGTGCTGCACCTGTTTGGCGCGAAGAAGTGAATGCGGAGCCTGTCGTGGATGACCTGCTCGCGTAGAGCGCTTAAGCGCTTACCGCGCGCCGAGCCAGCGTGCGTAACTGCGCGGCGAGAACGCGAAGGTCAAGGCGATCATTGCGGCGATGCAAGCCGCGAGCATGATCCACGCGGCCGTGAAGCTGCCCGTCAGATCGCGCAAGCGTCCGGCGATGATCGGCGAGATCGCCGCCACGATGAAACCGACGCCCTGCACGAACGCAACGAGCCTTCCGGCGAGGCGATGATCGTCGGCATGATCGAGTGCCGTCACGAGCGTCAGCGAGAACGTGCCGCCGAGTCCCGCGCCTGCAATCGCGACCCACGCGAGCGGCAGCGCATCCGGATACGCAAGCAGCCCGACTATCCCGATGAGTTGCGCGGACAGTCCGGCGACGAGCCACGACCGGCGGTCGCGGAACGACGCTGCCGCGAGCGGCAGCAGCAGCGCCGACGCCGCCTGGAAGACGGTCATCGCGGCGAGCAGCGAGCCGCTGTGCGCAACGCTCGCGCCGCGCTGCTGGTAGTAAGCGGGGAGCCACGCAACCAGGGTAGTGTAGCCGCCATTGACGAGGCCGAAGTGCAGGCCCAAGGCCCACGCGCGGCGCTTCTTCCAGATCGCCACAGGCGGGTGTGTCGGGCTCGCCGCAACGTGTGCGGAGGCTCGTCCATCGAACGCCGATACACGGCGTTGCAGCGCGAGCCAGCACACGCAGGCGAGCGCAGCGGGCACGGCCCACATCGCGAGGCCCGCGTGCCACGAACCGGATGCTTTCGCGACATAGGGGCTGAGACTCGCGCCCAGCCCGCCACCGCCCATGATCGACGCGGAGAACAGGCCCATCGCAAGCGGCACGCGCGCATGAAAGCGCTGCTTCATCACGCCCGGCAGCAGCGCCTGAATGACGGCGACGCCCATGCCCGCCACGAGCGCCGTCATCAGCAACGCCGTGCCGCTCGACGCCGCCAGACGCGCGCTGCACGCGACGGCAATCGCCAGCAGCCCCAGCGCGACGCCGCGCGCTTCGCCGGCCACGCGCGTCAGCAGGCCAGCGCCGAACGCGCCGAATCCCATGGCGACGACGGGCAGGCTCGTCAGCAGCGCGGCGCCCGAGAAACTGAGGCCCGTGGCCGCGCGGATCGTCGCCATCAACGGACTCACGGACGTTAGCAGCGGCCGCAGATTGACGCCGATCGCGACGATGACCGCGAGCCAGAGCCCGTCCTGCCACGATAGAGCCGTGGATGTCGTGCGACGCGCAATGCGCGGGGTATCGATGCCGGGAGTCTGGTTCACGGGGCGTCCTGCAGATGAGTCGAAAGCGTTTGGTTAACCATAATAACGTAAAATGGTTAACCATTAGACGCAAATCCGCTATCGCCGCTATTTGGCGGATGCTGTCGACGCTTCATGCGTGCAAGCCCGCGCGCCGCTAAAATACGGCCGCCGCCGCAACCTTCCCAATCGCAAAACATGGCCACACGCCCGAACACACCGCCGCCTGCCTCGGAAGAAGACAACGTCGAGGACCGCATCTACGCGTCGATCACCACGGCGCTGCTCGAAGGCCGCCTGCGCCCTGGCGCGCAACTCGTCGAGCGCGATCTCGCGGCCGCGTTCAACTGCACGCGCGGCGCGCTGCGCAAAGTGCTGGCGCGGCTCGGGTTCGAAGGCAAGCTGGTGCTGGAAGCGAATCGCGGCGCGTTCGTGCCGGCGCCGTCGGAAGAGGATGTGCGGCAGGTCTATCGTGCGCGGCAGATCGTCGAAGCCGGGATCGTCACCGTGCTATGCGGCGCGCTGTCGTCGCAGGACAGGCGCGTGCTGAAGGCACACATCGCAAGCGAGAAAAAGGCGCTGAAGGAAGGGCGTGTGGATGAGCAGGTGCGGCTCGCGGGACACTTTCATGTGCTGCTGACGCAGATTGCGGGGAGTGCGGAGTTGCAGGGTTTCGTCGCGCAGCTCGTTGCGAAGACGGAGCTGTACAAGGCGCTTTACGATCCGTCGAAAGGCACGACCTGCTCCGCCGACGAACACGCGCAGCTCATCGAGGCTCTGGATGATGGGGACTTGAGCGCGGCGCTCGAAGCGATGCGCGCGCATCTCGCGGAACTGGAAGAGCGCGTCGTGACGCGCATGCAGACCAGTGCGAGCGACGATCCGCGTGCGGTGTTTCGCGGATGAATCGATCGGCATGCGTTGCGCATGCCGCATCTTTTGCGGTGATCGACGACTGCCGTGTACGTCGATTCATCGGTTGCGTCGCGCCGGTTTCAAGCGCGGGACGCTTCAGTGGATTGCCGCTACATTAGCGGCGGCGCATTGGTGCGCTACGCGGGCCGCTGCTACGTTCGTCCTTGTGACGGAAATTGATGCGCCCTTTGGTCAGGTCATAGACCGACAGTTCGAGCGTGACGCGGTCGCCCGCGAGGATACGGATGTGATTCTTGCGCATGCGTCCCGACGCGTACGCGCCCACGACCACGCCGTTATCCAGCGTGACGCGATAGCGGCTATCGGGTAGTACTTCGTCGACGATGCCGTCCAGTTCAAGCAGTTCTTCTTTCGCCATGCATTACTCCTGGTCGATGAGGGAAGGGTGCCGCGCGCGGCGCGCAGCGTGACTTGCGCGGCAGCGCGAAGGCTGCCGCGGCGATGCGGGTGAGACAGTAATACACGCCTTTTGCGGCGCGCGTGTGATCAAAGGTCGGAGACGGTCTGTCCGTCGACCCGGCCGTCGATTACTTGTGCTGCATGCTCCATGCAGGCCATGCGTGCCTTGCCCGCGCCTTCGAACGGACGGAAATACGACAGGCGGAACACGCGGCCATCGGCGGCGGCGTTCGCGCCGACGCGGCAGATGCGAACCGACGCGTCGTAGCCGCTGTCGATCGAATTGCGGTGCGCCACGCCGTTCGCCGTACGGCGCGGATAGATCAGCGGATGAATTTCGTAGCCCTTGTAGGTCTTGGTGCTTTGAGTCGTCATATACAAAGTCCTGTGATGCGGCTGCCGGCGCGCGTCACTGCAACGGGCAGGCGCGGCGAATAGGCAGCGGGCGGCGCAGCGCCATCGGGCGCGCCGCAACGGAAAAAGTCTCGCGCGAGCCCTATGCGCTGGCTCGAACGCAACCGCGATCAACGCGGAACGGATGGAGAAAAATACGCTGATGCCGCGCGGGCAACGAACGTAGCGAATGTCACCCCGTCGGATTCAGGCGTGCAGCGCGTGGCCGGAGTGACGAAGACCGCCGGGTTGCCGCTGCATGGTGTTGCGCGATAACGGGACGGCTGGGATGCAATGCAATCAGTGCAACGCGGCGAAGACGAGAAGACGTTGACGCGTTACGGTGAAGAAGTGACGGGTGATGCGGGCAGAGCGCTGCGTTAAATATATTATGCCCTAAAAACAGGGCTTTGGGTAGCAGAAACTTTCTCCCGGCCGCTTTGATGGAGCATGCCCGTCTGGAGCGCGGCGCCCGTGCGTGGCCGCTGCGCGCGCTCAGTCCGTCGTCTGCGTCAGGCGTTTTTGCAGCTCGCGGCTGGCGGCGAGCGGTATGCGCGCGTCGTCCCACTTCGCGAGCCATTCGACTTCCTTCGACGTGAAAACCTGGCCGTGGTTGCGCAGCGCGTACTGCAGCGAGTCGATGATGTGATTGCGGATGATCTCGGGCGTGCGTGCATCGTCGAGCACGGTACGAAACGCTTCGAGCGTAGCCATCGGTTGCCTCTTTTCAGTGAACGCTTGTGAAAGACCTGACTCTTATCGCACATCAAAAAACACGGTGCCACGCGGTCAAAATTCATATCGCTTCACCTCAGCGGGCCGTGCTGGGTATGCGCTTTGCAACGCGCATGAGGCTCCATGAGGCTCGCCATTCCAGGCGATTCCAGACGACACGAGGTTCGCCATGACACTCAGAACAATCGCGCCGCTCGCGCTATGGACCGTCGCGCAACTGGCGATCGCGGCAACCGGCGATGCGTCCTGCGGCTTGCTGGCGGGCGCGGGTGGCGGGGCGGGCGTGTCGGGTGCATCGGGTGCGTCGAGCGTGTCGGCCGCGAGCGGCTTCGCGTTGCGCGACGGCGAGCCCGTCGATTTCATCGCGGGCGGCAAGACGGTGCCCGGCACGCTGCATGTGTTGAAGGACGGCGGCATCTATCGCGCGTACTGGCAGCCGCAAGGCCGCCCCGAGCGCTACGTGCTCGCGAACGCGGGCACGGATGCCGTGCGCCTGATCGCGACGCCGGCGCAGGGCACGCCCGCCAGCGACGGCATGCCGGGCACGACGCTCAATCCGCAGCAGGTGCTGTCGTGTCCGACGCTGTGAGCGCGCGTCGGCGTCTCAGGTTTGACGGTCAGGCGCTGGCCACCACGCCCAGCCACGCTCGCTACGTTGCAGTTCGACGACGGAAAGGGGCGGAACCTCGATGCGCGCGAATGTCGCGGACGGCGCTTGCAGCACATGCATGAGCGCCGCGCGGATCACGCTGGCATGGGTGACGGCGATGACCGTGCCGCGATGCTCGAACGCATCGAGCCAACTGCCGACGCGCAAGGTCAGCGCATCGAACGATTCGCCTCCATGCGGCGCGGATGACGGATCGCGCGTCCACGTGTCGAGCGCGTCCGTTTCTTCGTTCGCCACGTCGAGCAAACGGCGGCCACGCCAGCGGCCGAAATCGGCATCGGCGAGATCCGGCACGGCCTTCGCCACGAGTCCAAGCGCCTGCGCCGTTTCCAGCGCGCACGCAGCGGGGCTGCTGAGCGCCACATCGGTGTTCAGTAAGCCGGCATGCGATGCGCGGAACGCGGTGGCTTCTTCGACGGCGCGCGCATCGAGGGGATCGTCGGCGGGGAACGTGCCCTTGCGCTGCGCGGCCGTCGCCGGGTGGCTGATCAACAACAGGCGTGTGCGCATCGACGGCCTTGGGTCCGGGAAATGGGAAGAAAGAAGAGAGCGTTCCACAGTTTAGCCGTAGAATAGTCGCCACTCGAAGCGCGGAAGCCGGTGCAAGCCCGGCGCGGTCGCGCCACTGTAATCGGCAGCAAATGCGTACACAACAGGCTGTACACAAGCCGGAAGCCAGACCCAAGCTTCGACCTCTCTCATCATTCGACTATCGGGGCGCGTAACCCCCAGGAGATGTCCGTCATGAACGACGCTGTTCTCGACCAGGCCGGTCAGACCGATCAACCCGTCATCACCCCAATCCCGCTGCGTGAGCTGATGCCGTGGATCGTCTTCGGCGGTCTGCTGATGTTGCTTGCGCTCTATTTCGTCGGTGCTGAAGAAGGCGCGACGTCGCTGATTCCCGGCATGTACGTGCATGAATTCGTGCACGACGGCCGCCATCTGCTCGGCTTTCCTTGCCACTGATCGCGTAAGGGAGTCATCACCATGGTTGGTAAGTTGTTGATGCGAGGGATGCTCGCAGGCATCGTCGCGGGTCTGCTCACGTTCGCGTTCGCGCGGGTCGCAGGCGAGCCGCTCGTCGATACGGCGATCTCGTTCGAAGAAAAGATGCAAGCCGCGCACGATCACGGCGACGCGAGCGGCGGTCACGATCACGAAGAAGAGCTCGTCAGCCGCGGCACGCAGGCGGGCCTCGGTCTGCTGACGGGCGTCGTCGCCTATGGCATGGCGTTCGGCGGGCTGTTCGCGCTGACGTTCGCGTATCTGCACGGACGCGTCGGCCGGCTCGACGCGCGTGCGTTGTCGGCGTGGCTCGCTGTGGGCGCCTATGTCGCCGTCGTGCTGGTGCCGACCATCAAGTATCCGGCGAATCCGCCTTCCGTCGGCGACCCGGATACGATCGGCATGCGCACGGGGCTGTTCTTCCTGATGATCGTCACGTCGCTCGTCGTGATGGTGTTCTCGATGAAAGTCCGCAAGCACCTGATGCCGCGGCTCGGGTTGTGGAACGCGTCGATCGTGGGCGGCATCGTGTTCATCGCGATCATCGCCGCGATCCAGATCGCGCTGCCGACAGTCAACGAAGTGCCCGAAGCGTTCCCGGCCGTCGTGCTGTGGAAGTTCCGCTTCACGGCGCTCGGCATGCAGGCGATCATGTGGGCGACGATCGGCCTGTTGTTCGGCGCGCTGGTCGAGCGCAGCGAACGCATCGCGCGCGCGTCGGCTGCAGCGGCGCGCAACTCGGCTTATCTGTAACGCTGCTTTCCCGCGCCTGCGCTCGAATGCGCAGGCGCGCGGCTCTCTTCTCCGGTTCGTTCCGCTCGCCGCTTCCAGGCAATTTCCAGAAACCGCGCCAGACATGGGTTGCGGTTCAATGGCGACCAGACGAGCATCTGCGAAATCGTCGGCGCGTCGGCGAGCGGCCTGAACACCACGCCCGCCAGTTGCGCCTTGCGCATCGACTCCGGCACCAGCGCGATCCCGACGCCTTCGTCGACGAGACTCAACACCGTCTGCTGCAACTGGACCTCGAAGCGCACATCGGGCGCGAAGCCGCCTTGTGCGCAATGATCGACGATGGTCGCGCGCAGGCTCGGCGACACGGCTTCCGACGCCATCACGAACGGCTCGTGCGCGAGCTGGGCGATCTTCAGTTGACGTGCGCGGGCGAGCGGATGCTCGCGCGACAGCGCGACGCACAGCGGCTCAGTGAAGATCGCGCGGGTGTCGAGATCTTGGCTTTGAGCGCCGGGAAACATGATCGCGGCGTCGATCTGACCGCTCAGCACCTGCGACGCCAGATCGTTCGATACGACTTCGCGCAGGTTCAGCGACACGCCGGGCCAGGCATCGCCGTACGCGCGTGCATAGCTGGGCAGCACGCTGTACGCGGCGCACATCGTGAAGCCGATGGTCAACTGGCCGCTGTCGCCGACGGACGCCGCGCGGGCATTCTTCGCCGCCTGCTCGATCGACGCGAGAATCGCCTTCGCATCCTCGTAGAAGCGCTCGCCCGCTGCCGTGAGCGCGACGCTGCGCGGACTGCGCTCGATCAGCGTGACGCCGAGCGCCGTTTCGAGCGCGGCCAGTTGCCGGCTCAGCGGTGGCTGCGACAGGTTCAGCCGCGCGGCCGCGCGCCCGAAATGGCGCGTTTCGGCGAGCGTGACGAAGTAGCGAAGCGGCTTGACGTCGAGCATGATGCAAAAAAAGTATCGTCGAGGGTTTGAATCGGCATTGGATTGTATAGGTGTAAACGCTTACCCTTGCGCGTTTCCGTCCTCTTCACCTTCGTTGCCGCAACTTCATGCTGTCCACGCTCGAAATCCTGCTGCCTGTCTTCGCGCTGATCTTCGCGGGCTTTTTCTGCCGCCGCCGCAACCTGCTCGGCCCCACGGCCGCTTCCGAACTGAACCGCTTCGTCGTGTGGCTCGCGCTGCCCGCGCTGCTGTTCGACACGATGGCCCATTCGACCTGGCATCAGCTCGATCAGCCCGCCTTCATCGCGACGTTCTCGATTGCCTGCGCGGGCGTGTTCGTGGTCGTGCTGCTGGCGCGGCTCGCGAGCGGACGGCATCTTGCCGATGCAAGCGTCGACGCGATTGCGGCGTCGTATCCGAACACGGGCTACATCGGCTTTCCGCTCGGACTGCTCGCGTTCGGCAACGCGAGCCTCACGCCGACCACCATCGCGACGATCATCGTCGCCTGTGTGCTGTTCGCGCTCGCGATCGTGCTGATCGAGATCGGCTTGCAGACCGAGCGCACGCCGCACAAGCTCGGCGCGAAAGTGGTGTGGCGGCTGTTGAGGAATCCGCTGATCGCGTCGCCGATCCTCGGTGTGCTGGCGGCGAGCGCGGATGTGACGCTGCCGCATAGCGTCGAGACCTTCCTGAAACTGCTGAGCGGCGCGGCGAGCCCGTGCGCGCTGGTGAGCCTCGGGCTGTTCCTCGCGGAAAAGCGCACGCCGGCGGAGCAAGCGGCCGAGCCGGTCACGTCGTTCGTGCTGACGGCCATCAAGCTGATCGCGCAGCCTGCGCTCGCATGGTGGATCGCCGCACGCGTGTTCGCGCTGCCTGTGCCGATGGTCGACATGGCCGTGCTGCTCGCCGCGCTGCCGACGGGCACAGGTCCTTACATGCTTGCCGAGTTCTATGAACGCGAGGCGCACATCACGTCGCAGACCATTCTGCTGTCGACGCTCGGGTCGCTCGTTTCGCTGTCGCTGCTGCTGTTCTATATGCACGCGCCGGGGTGATGGCGGCCGGTTGATCCGTTGTCGCGGGCTCGCGACGCGCGCTGAATGAGCAGTGGTCTGCTCATTTTTTTCGCCTTACACTCGCCTCAAGTTCCATATAAGGATATATGTTTTATATATGGAACAAAAAGCAACCGACTCATCGGCGAAAACAGAAAGACAGCGAGAGACCAGACAATATGAAGAGCTTGACCATCAACGCCCGGATCGCGACGACGATCGCGTTCCTCGGCGTGCTGCTGATCGCGACGGGCGCGCTCGGCATCTTCGGCATGGCGAAAAGCAACCAGGCGCAGCGCGACGGGTATGAGGTCAATTTCGCGTCGGTGGTTGCGCTGGGCCGCTCGGGGACGGCGATGTCGCGGGCGCGCTTCGGCCTCGACTGGGCGATGAGCAATCCGCACTCGCCGCAGCTCGGCGAGCAGTTGAACCGCGCGAAGCGTCTGCTCGGCGACGCCGACAAGGCATGGGCCGACTTCCGCGCGCTGCCGAAGACGCCGGAGTTGCAAATCCTCACCGACGATCTCGACGCCAAACGCACGGCCGTCCTGCGCGACGGCATCGACCAGTTGATTCAGGCGATCGGCAGCGGCGACACGAGCTGGATGGACGAGAGCCGCGTGAATCATCTGATCGGCTTGTACTCGGCGATGAATGCCAGCCAGGGCGCGCTGGAAAAGTATCTCGACGACGCCGCCCAGGCCGCCGCCGACCATTCTTCCGCGACGTTCCGCACGCTGCTGACGGCGTGCATCGCGAGCATCGCCGTCGGGCTGGGCGTCGCGTTCCTCAGCTGGCGCGCGCTGCGCCGCGCGATCATGTCGCCGATGCGCGACGCGCTCGGCCAGTTCGACGCGATCGCATCGGGCGAACTGCGCACGCGTGTCGAGATACGTTCCGAGGACGAAATGGGCACGTTGCTGCACGGCCTCGCGACGATGCAGGACAAGCTCGGCGCGACGATCACGACGGTGCGCAAGGGTTCCGATTCGATCGCAGCCGCGACGCAGCAGATCGCGGCGGGCAACCTCGATTTGTCGCAGCGCACGGAGGAGCAGGCCGCGTCGCTCGAACAGACGGCTGCGGCGATGGACGAGCTGACGTCGACCGTGCAACTGAACGCCGAGAACGCGCAGCACGCGAGCAAGCTGGCCGAAGACGCGTCGTCGATGACGGCGCATGGGCGCGAAGCGGTCGGCAGCCTCGTCGAGACGATGCATCTGATTGACGCCGGCTCGTCGAAGATGACGGGCATTATCACGGCGATCGAAGGGATCGCGTTTCAGACCAATATTCTGGCGCTGAACGCGGCCGTCGAGGCGGCACGCGCGGGTGAGGAAGGGCGCGGCTTCGCGGTCGTCGCGGGCGAGGTGCGCAGCCTCGCGCAACGCTCGGCTGCGGCGGCGAAAGAGATCGGCTTGCTGATCGCGGATTCGACGGCGCGCGTCGCGCACGGTGCGCAGATTGCGACGGGCGCGGGCGATACCATTCGCGATATCGAGACCGCGATTTCTCGGGTCGCGAAGATCGTGGGCGAGATTGCGACGGCGTCGCAGCAGCAAAGTGATGGCATTAAGGAAGTGAGCCTCGCCGTGACGCAGATGGATGAAGTGACGCAGCAGAATGCGGCACTGGTCGAGGAGAACGCGGCGACGGCGGCCGCGCTTGCGGATGAGGCGAAGCGGTTGAGTGAGTTGACGGCGGCGTTCAGGGTAGATGTGGTCTGAAGGCTCAGATGAACAGGTGGTGTGCTTGTTTTTTTTGCTGGCATCCGCGATTTGCCTTCGTGGCGCGCGCGGTTTGGTTTGCTTGTGTTTTCGCTGGCATCCGCGTATTGCCTTCGTGCTTCAAGCGTCGCCCCTGTGCGGGGCGGCACCTACTTTTCTTTGCCGCCGCAAAGAAAAGTAGGCAAAAGAAAGCGGCTCACACCGCCAACATTTCTTCTTGCCTGAGGGCCCCTACAGGGTCTTACACTTCACACGGCAGCCTTTCTGTTTGCGTGCGTTGCCAACGCTTTGAATGTGCGTCTCACCCGCTTCAAACACCCGTACTAGGGCTCACGGCAGCGAACGGTATGTGCCGCCCAGGTGGCAAACTGTGTGTAGGTTGTCGCGTCGTATAGCTCGGCGCTCTTACATCGAGGCGTGCGCTATCGGTCCGAAGTGATGCGTGTGGAGCACAAGGGGCCTACACACAGTTTGCCACCTGGGCGGCCGTGGACTACCTGGCACGGCATGATGCAGCGCGGGTGCGTGAAGCGGGTGAGGCGCACCGCAAGAGCGCTGGCAACGGCCATGGGTCACGTGATTGCCGTGTGAAGCGTAAGACCCTGTGGGGGCCCTCAGGCAAACACAAGAACTGGCGGTGTTAGCCGCTTTCTTTTGCCTACTTTTCTTTGCGGCGGCAAAGAAAAGTAGGTGCCGCCCCGCACAGGGGCGACGCGTGAAGCACGCTAACAAATCGCGGATGCCAGCGAAAACCCATAAAAACCAAACCGCCCGCGCCACGAAGGCAAATCGCGGATGCCAGCAAAAAACCACAACGCGGATGCCGACGCAAAGGCCGAAACACCAAAACCGAACCGCCCCTCACCCAAACCTCTCCACCCGAAACGGCCTCGGATCCGCAAACGGCGTCTCGCCCGTCATCATCTCCGCGAGCAGCCGCCCGGTAACAGGCCCAAGCGTCAGCCCATGATGGTTATGCCCAAACGCGAACCACAGCCCACGATGACGCGGCGCCGGCCCGATCACAGGCCGCATATCCGGCGTGCAAGGCCGCATGCCGAGCCACGGCTTGTCATCGACGCGCTCACCCAGCCCAAACGTCACACGCGCGAGCGGCTCGACGCGTTCGAGCTGGATGCCCGTCGGCGGCGCGCCGCGCTCCGCGATCTCGACGCCCGTCGTCAGGCGCAGGCGATTACCTTCCATCGGCGCGATCACATAGCCGCGTTCCGTATCGACGATCGGCACGGACAGCATCTGCCGCGCCGGCCGATAGTGCATGTGATAGCCGCGCTTCGCGCGCAGCGGAATGCGATAGCCGAGCGGCTCGAACACGGTATCGGACCAGGGCCCGAGCGCGAGCACGACTTCTTTCGCGCTGACCGTGCCGTGTTGCGTCTCGACGGTCCACGCATCGCCCGAGGACCGCAAGGTCGCCGCATCGCCATTGACGAAAGTCCCGCCGTTCGCCTCAAAAAGCCGCGCATAGCCTTTCACCAGCGCGCCCGGATTGAGCACGCTCTTCGGGTCCTTCCAGTGAATCGCGCCGCAGATGCCTTCGCCCACCGACGGCTCTTGCGCATGCAGCGCAGCCGCGTCGAGCACGCTCACGTGCAGTCCATGCTCGCGGATCGCATCTTCCGATGCTCTTGCTTCGCTATCGAACGCGGCGCGCGTGCGGAACGCCTCGATCCAGCCGCCGTCGTGCACGAGCTGGCCGACACCCGCGCGCGCGATCAGCTTGTCGTGTTCATCGACACATGCGCCGATCAACGGCATCAGGTCGCGCGCGGCAGTGGCGAGCCGCTGCGGCGACGATTCCCACCAGAAGCGCGCGAGCCACGCCGCGTAAGCGGGGAGCGCCTTGTAGTCCCAGTAGAGATCGGTCGACTGGTTGCGCGCGTAGCGCAGCAGCGTGCCAAGCTTGCGCGGAAAGCCGTACGGCACGAGCGACGAGCGCTCGATCAGCCCCGCGTTGCCGAAGCTCGTCTCCTCGCCGGGCGCGCGCCGGTCGACCAGCGCGACGCGCCGCCCGCGATCCTGCAGATGCAATGCCGACGACACGCCGACGATGCCCGCGCCCAGCACGATGACGTCGAAATCCATAACGATTGAAATGATGTTGAGTGATGCGTCAGAAGCGCAACGAGCGCGTGTCGCCACGCGCTCGCGCATCGGATCGACGGGGGCCGCCTTCGGTGCGGCCGGCTTCGACGCTGCCGGCTTCGGCTCAGCAGCGTATCACTTCGCGATGATGTCGCGCTTGAAGTACTTCTGCGACAGCGCTGTCAGCGTGCCGTCCTTCTTCAGTTCGGCGAGCGCGGCATCGACTTTCGCCTGCAGCGCCTTGTCGCCCTTGCGCAGACCGAAGCCCGTGCCTTCGCCGAGCGTCGACGGATCTTTCAGCGGCTCGCCGACCATGGCGAAGCCCGCGCCCGCCGGCTTGCTCAGGAAACCATCTTGCGCCGTCTGCGCTTCCTGCACGGCGGCGTCCAGACGTCCCGCGGTGAGGTCCGCGTACACCTGATCCTGGTCCTGATACGACACAATCTGCACGCCCGCATTCGCCCAGTGCTTCTTCAGGAAGTCTTCCTGCGACGAGCCTTGCAGCACGCCGACGTGCTTGCCTTGCAGGCTCTTCACGTCCGGCAGCAGATTGGAGCCGCGCTTCGCGATCATCACGATGGGCACGACGTAAATGGGCGGCGTAAACGCGATGCTTTCCTTGCGCTTGGCCGTGATGTTCATCGCCGAGTTGATCACGTCGAACTTGCGCGCCTGCAACGCGGGAATCAGCCCGTCGAATGCGTTCTCGACCCACACGCATTTCACCTTCATCTTCGCGCAGACCGCGTTGCCGACCTCCACATCGAAGCCTTCGAGCTGGCCCGACGCGGTCTTGCTTTCGAACGGAGGGTAGGCGGCTTCGATGCCGAAGCGCAACGTGTCGGACGATTGCGCACAGGCGGCGCCCGCCGTCATGGCAAGGACGGCGGCGGCGAAGGAGAGCTTCAGGTTCATGACGGTTCCTGTCGTTGATGATCGGACCACGCGCGACTAGCGGCGGTGCAGTTGAAATATAGACTGAAAGTCCAGTATGGACTATAGGGAATACGATAGTCCAGTGATCAAAAATACCGTTCTATTTGTTACGGAGCCTTGCACAGAAAGGGCGAGAGCCGCGAAAAATCTATCTATACCGGTCACCTTGCGCACGCTGCACACGTCCAAAACGAGACTTTTCTGTCCAAATTGGCAAAGTCTCAAGTAGACTATAAGTCTACGTTTCGGTCGGATCGTCGATCGGAAAGGAATTGCAATTGACGCATCACGCGTCGACTGAGGAGATGATTTCGATGATGACCGCCTTGCCACTTGCCGTTGACGAACAGGCCGTCCGTGCCGCGCTGCCCGCGCTCGACGTGCGCCGCGCGCTGACCTCGATGTTTCGCGCGCTCGCTTCCGCCGATGCGGTGCAGCCGCCGCAAACGCTGACGCTGTTCCCGAACGGCGCCGGCGACTTCATTACCTATCTTGGCGTGCTCGCCGACGCGAAGGTGTTCGGCGCGAAGCTGTCGCCGTATATCGTGACGGGCAGCAAGCCGGTCATCACCGCCTGGACCGCGCTGATGTCGATGGAAACGGGCCAGCCGCTGATGTGGTGCGACGCCGGTCTGCTCACCACCGAGCGCACGGCGGGCACCACGGCGCTCGCCGTCGACCAGCTTGCGCGTACCGATGCGAAGCGGCTTGCGATCATCGGCGCAGGCGCGGTTGGCCTCGCGCATCTGCGGCATGTCGCGCCGCTGCGCGCGTGGGAATCGATTCGCGTGTATTCGCCCGATCTCGCCGCCAGCGACGCGAAGCGCGCCGCCGTCCAAGCCGCCGATGCGCGTGCCGAAGCCAGCACGAGCATCGAAGCGTGCGTGAAGGATGCGGACGTGGTGATGCTGTGCACGTCGTCGGGCACGCCCGTGCTGCCGCGCGACGCACTGACGAAGCCCGCGCTTATCACGTCGATCAGCACGAATGCCGTGAACGCGCACGAAATCGATCCGGCGTGGCTGCCGGAGATGGACGTCTACTGCGACTATCGCGCGACGACGCCCGCGAGCGCCGGTGAGATGAAGCTCGCCGCGCAGCACGGCTGGTCGCCGCAGAAAGTAAAGGGCGATCTGCCGTCGCTGCTGGCGGGCACGTGCGAGAAGCCCGCGTACGCGCGGCACGCGTTCTTCCGCTCGATCGGCCTCGGCCTCGAAGACGTCGCGATCGCCAGCGAGCTCTACCGCCATCTGACGGATCGTGGAGACCAGGCACAATAGCTACAATGGCGATCAGCCGCCGCTGCGGGTCGAGCGTAACAACCGCAGCGGCATCATGAATATCCCGCGAAGACTGCCCCTGCCCGCCGATGCGCAAGAAGAATACGTCCCCCGTCAAGGATCTGCTGCTGACCCGCTATGCGCCCATCGCGGACGGCATCGCCGCACTGTTCTTCCCGTACGCGGAAGTCGTGATCCACGATCTGCATGATCAGACCGTGCTGTATCTCGCGAACAATCTGTCGAAGCGGGAAATCGGCGACGATTCCGCGCTCGAGGAAACCGAGCATTCGGCGCGCGAGCGCGTGATCGGCCCGTACGAGAAGCTCAACTGGGACGGCCGCCGGATGCGCTGCGTGAGCAACGTGCTATTCGACGACAACGGGCAGCCGGCGGGCATGCTGTGCATCAATTTCAACATCGCCGTGTTCGACGACGTGCGCTCGACACTCGATCTGTTCATCAAGGGCGCGGGCGTCGTTGCGCAGCCGGAAGAGCTGTTCCGCGACGACTGGCAGGAGCGCATCAACACGTTCCTTCACGGATGGCTGCGCGAGCGGCAGGTCGGTCTCAACGGACTCACGCGCGAGCACCGGCGCGAACTGGTCGAAGCGCTCTATGCGGAAGGCGCGTTTCGCGGCAAGAGCTCGGCGAACTATGTCGCGAACGTGCTTGGCATGGGGCGTGCAACAGTCTATAAGCACCTGAAGCAGATGAAAGAGGGCGCGAGTTGACGCGTGCGGCTGCGTGCCTCGCGCTGCTTTGTCCAATCATGCATCTGTGAGGAAACGACTGTGACCGTACGTTATCGACACTACAAGGGCGGCATTTACGAGTTCATCTGCGAGGCGACACTCGAATCGGACCCGAGCGTCACGATGATCGTCTATCGCGCCGACAACGGCACCATCTGGACGCGGCCGGCGTCGGTATTCTTCGAGATGATCGAGCACGAAGGGCAGACCGTGCCGCGTTTTGCACCCATCAACTAGCGCCGCTAGACTAGAACCGCCTGATGGGCGGCGTAGCCGGCGTGGATGGAATGTCGGCGGCGTCGGGCGCGTCGAGCACCAGATCGCTCTGTGCGACGGCCACGCACGGCAGGATGTAGCCCTGCGTCTTTTCTTCGGCGCTGACGCCGGGCCATTCGACCGTGTAGCGCACGCTGCCTGATACCAGCCGGCACAGGCATGTCCGGCAGGTGCCGTTGCGGCACATGCGCGGCAGATGCAGATTCGCGAAACCCGCGGCTTCGAGAACGGTGAGCGATTCGGGCGCATCGAACGTGCGGCCGAGCGGCTCGACATGCACCGTGAAGGTCCGTTCCTCATTCGATTCATGCAGCGGCGCGCTGCGGGGCGGTTCTTCGCTGGACATCGCGCTCACGAAATGGATACGCCCAGAAGCCGCCCGACACCGAACGTGAAGGCGGCCGCGATCAACCCGATCACGATCTGACGGAAGGCCGAGAACGCGGCGCCGCGTCCGTTGAAGAGCGATGTGAAGACGCCGACAGCGGCGAGGCCGAATGCGCTCAACGCGACGCACTGCGCGATTGCCGCTGTGCCGTGCGTCCACAGAAAGGGCATCGCCGGAAAAATCGCGCCCAGCGAGAACAGACAGAACGACACGCCCGCTGCCGTCCACGGATTGCCACCCAGTTCCGCTGGATCGAGGCCGAGTTCTTCGCGCGTCAGCGTGTCGAGCGCTTTCTGCTTGTCTCGCATGATCTGCGCGGCGACGCGCTTCGCTTCGTCGGCATCGATTCCCTTCGACTGGAAGATCAGCGCCAGTTCGTGCTGCTCGGCCTCGGGCGTGTGCTCGATTTCGTCGGCCTCTTTCGCGATTTGCGTGCGCGCGAGTTCGCGCGCATTCGTCACCGACAGCCACTCGCCGAGCGCCATCGAGCACGCGCCGGCGATCAGCCCGGCCAGCCCCGTCAACAGGATTGCCTTGTTGCCCGTGCCCGCGCCCGCGACGCCCATGATCAGGCAGAAGTTCGACACCAGACCGTCGTTCGCGCCGAGCACGGCCGCGCGCAGGTCGTTGCCCGACGTCACGTTCCTGTGCCACGACTCGGCGGCCGCGATC
Organism: Paraburkholderia sp. SIMBA_054; assembly: GCF_046534875.1. Classification (NCBI taxonomy): domain Bacteria; kingdom Pseudomonadati; phylum Pseudomonadota; class Betaproteobacteria; order Burkholderiales; family Burkholderiaceae; genus Paraburkholderia; species Paraburkholderia sp. SIMBA_054. The sequence goes on from NZ_JAWRXV010000093.1 coordinate 18,595, forward strand.
TGCGCGCCTTTCGACGGCAGGGCTTTCTGAGCTTTGACGTCGGCGACCATCTGTTGCATCACGGCGGCATGATGCTGCTCGTCCTTCGATAGCTGCGCGGCGTCGGGCTGGTTCGCGTACTTGTCGCGGTCCGCATATTCGGCGGCGGCGAGCGACGGCAGCACGAATTTCGGCCCGAGCGTATGAATCAGGCCGCGCATCAGATGCGTCTTGACGCTGTAGCGGTGCGGCGGCACGCGCGCGCCGTTCGCGTGCAGCTTGTTCGCCCAGAGGTTCGCGTGCACACGCTCCGCGCTCGCGAGCTGCGTGAACAGCGTGCGGCGCTGCGGATCTTTTTCGACGCGCGACAGCGTTTCGTACAGCGCGGCGCTGTCGAGTTCGTCGGCGAGGTTCGTGCGATAGCGTTTGAGTTCGTGCCGGGTGGCCATCCGTCGATGCGCGACCGGAGTCGGTCGGTATTTGGTGGGGTCAGGACGAAGCTTAACGCAGCGCGGGTCGGCGCGCTGCGGGCAGGGGAGCGGAATGGGCGTTCAGTGGGTCGTGCGGATGCGCATGTAGCGGTAGACCGTGTTGCGCGCGAGACCAAGCTCACGCGCGGCCGCCGAGATGTTGCCGTTGTTGCGCGCGAGCGTCTGCTCGATCAGCGTCGCCTGCAACTCTTCCATGCGCGCGGGCCGCGACGGTGCGGACGACTCGACGGCAGGCAGCGCGCGCAACGGCTCGTCGCTTGCTGGCTCGCAGTCGTGCAGGAAATCGTCGGGCAGATGCTCGACGCCGATTTCGGCGGCGCCTTCGGCCATGATGCCCGCCGTGCGCAGCACGTTTGCCAGTTGGCGCAGATTGCCCGGCCAGCGGCATCGCGTGAAGTATTCGAGCGCGTCCTGCGACACGCGCGTGGGCATCCGTTCGCTGTCGGGCTCGTCGCTGCGCAGCCGCGCCAGAATCCGCTCGACGAGCACGGGCAGATCGGTGCGCTCGGCGAGCGCGGGCAGGGTGACGACGAGGCCGTTGATCCGGTAATAGAGGTCCTCCCGGAACGTGCCTTCTTCGATCATCGCGCGCAGGTTGCGGTGCGTCGCGCAGACCACGCGCACATCGACAGGCACCGCGCGCGTGCCGCCGAGCGGCACGACGCAGCGTTCCTGCAGCACGCGCATCAGACGCACCTGCTGTGCGAGCGGCATGTCGCCGATTTCGTCGAGAAAGAGCGTGCCGCCGTCGGCCTGCACGATCTTGCCGACGTTGCCGCGCTTTCGCGCCCCCGTGAAGGCGCCGTCCTCATAGCCGAACAGTTCCGCTTCGATCAGCGTATCGGGGAGCGATGCGCAATTGACGGCGACGAACGGCGCGTCGCGGCGCGGCGATTCTTCGTGCATGGCGCGCGCAAGCCATTCCTTGCCGGTGCCCGTCTTGCCGAGCACGAGCAGCGCAATGTCGCGGCCGCGCACTTTCTCGACGCGGTCGAGGACGGCGGCCATCCGCGCGTCGCCCGTGTCGAGCGTGGCGAAGGTGATGGCGGCAGCGCGCGGCTTGCCCGACGTCGGCGCAACAGGCGATGCCGTGGCCGTGCGCGGGCCGCCTGAATCTGCGGAAAACGCGGGGCGTGCCGCGTATTCGGCGCGCGCGAGCACGCGCACTCCGCTCGGCAGCATCAGCGTCAGGCATTCGCCCGGCGCGCGCAACGCCTGCTGGAGGGCGGCTGGAAATGCCGTGCCGAACAGCATCTCGAAGGGCTGGCCGAACAGCGTGTCGAGCGGGCGGCCGAACTGGAACAGCGCGCTGCGGTTCGCGGCGAGCAGCGCGCCATCGGCGCCGAACGCGGCGAGCCCTTCGAACAGCGTGCCGATGAACTCGCTGCGCGAATGAAAGCGCACGCGCACGGCATCGCCGAACTGGTTCGCGAACAGCTGGTTTTCGATGATCTGCGCCGACATGCGCACGAGCGCCAGCGTGTGCTTGTGAAAGCCGCGCGGGTCGCCGCTCACGTCGAGCGCACCGATGGTGCGGCCGTACGGATCGGCGATCGGTGCGCACGAGCAGGTCAGGATGCGATTGGCCTGCAGAAAATGTTCGCCGCCGTGCACGACGGTTGGCTGGCCTTCGGCGAGCGCGGTGCCGACGGCATTCGTGCCGCGATGCGCCTCGGACCACGACACGCCCGGACACAGCGCGACGCGCTCCGCTTTCTCGACGAAATCGCTGTCACCGAGACTGTGCAGGATCACGCCGTTGCTGTCGGTGAGCAGCACCATGCTGTCGGTATCGACGATCTGCGCATGCAGCGTTTCCATCACGGGCAAGGCGTGCGCATACAGCGAGCGGTTGCAGTCGACGAGATCGCGCAAGGCGAGTGGCCGCAGCGGATGAAAGTCGGGCGCCTCGGATGCGCGCAGGCCGAAGTCGCGCGAGCGCGCATGCGCCTGCGCGAGCGCATCGGCGCGGCCCGTGACGGACGGCGTGACGGAACGTTGGGTCACTGCATGTCTCCGATGTTGTGCATTCTGCGTGCTGCTTCGTGCAGACAAATCGCGCGAGTGGTCGCTTTTGCACTGCAGCACCGCATGCCTGATGAAAGCTGCGCAGTCAGGCTGCGCCAGCCGGGGAGGCCGTCGGTCTGTGCCGACTCATGCCGGTCCATCTTACAGGAGGACGCGCGGCGCGTGTTCCGCTTGCCTTCTGGTACAGAAGTGCAATGATCGTAGACAGGCATGCGTTCGCGCTGCGTGCCGCGCTGGGACCACGTTCGTTAGTCCCGGACAGCGCCATTTCGAGGAGAACGTCATGGTGCGCATGGAGTTGAGAGTCGTCCTCGCCACGGTTGCGATCTTCATCGCACTGGGCGGCATTGGATTGTCGATCCACGGTTCGCTGTACTACCTGAATGACGAGATCTGGATGGGTGTGATCGCGATTGTGGTCGGCATCGTGGGGTGCGTGACGATGCTGACGCTGTGGCCCCGGGATCTTCCCGGCAAGACGCCGCCCGAGCATCCCGCCGACGATGTCGGGCCACACGAACATCATCCTCATTTGCCGACTCAGTTTTAGGTTTCAGGCGCGTCGTTACGCTGCACTGCCGCATTTTTGAGGGTTGTCGCGCGGGCAATTGTCCGGGGTTGGTGACGCCTTTTTGTTTGGGTTAGGTGCCGTTTCGCAGTGCATGGCGGCACCATGCTGGCGTGTGGCGAAACAAAACTTGCGGCGCGCCGGAAGTCGTCTACAGTGTTGGAATCAACTGCGGGCGCGCGCGATAAAGGCGTGTGTTCGCGGCTGACAGCCCGCGCTGCGATCCATAACGGAGGCTCGAACAGGGGCATGCGCGGTCCTCGGCGGTGTGTCGTTCGACCAAGGTGTTCCCATGCAGATCATTTTCCCGAAAGAAGTCCCTGAGTACTCGGGGCGCGAGCTGACTCTGGCGTTTCCGGCTATGGTCGATGGGCAGAGGGTGGAATGCACGATCACCGCCGAGGCTCTCGAAGATCACTTTGGGGCCGCGTCGCCGCGGCTCGAAGATATGATGGGTGCGTTTTCGACGCATCGCGAGAGGATTGAGGCCGCTACGCGGCGGTTGTTATCCGAGACTCGGGCTCAATGTGTTGTGCTGCGCAGTGGGTATGTGCGGTTTTATGAGGCTAACTGGCGGAATTGAGGTGGGTTTGCGGCGCTAGTGTTGCCGCTGAGTGCTTGCCGTTTCGCTGGCATCCGCGCTTTGCCTTCGTGCTTCAAGCGTCGCCCCTGTGCGGGGCGGCACCTACTTTTCTTTGCCGCCGCAAAGAAAAGTAGGCAAAAGAAAGCGGCTCACACCGCTAATTCTTGTTCCTGCCTGAGGGCCCCCAACCGGTCCCGCACTTCACACGGCAACCACGTGACTCATGCTTGTTGCCAGCGCTCTTGCGGTGCGCCTCACCCGCTTCGCACGCCCGCGTCGCAGCGTGCCGCGCCGGATATTCCTCCGCCGCCCAGGTGGCAAACTGTGTGTAGGCCGTTGCGCCACACACGTCTCACTCCGGACCGATAGCGCACGCGTCCCACCCTGTAAGAGCGCCAAGCTATACGCCGGGACAACCTACACACAGTTTGCCACCTGGGCGGCGCAAACCATTCGCTGCCGCTAGCTCTTGTTCGGGTGTTTGAAGTGGGTGAGGCGCTCATTCGAAGCGTTGGCAACGCGCGTGAACGAGTGCGTTGCCGTGTGAAGCGTAAGACCCTTTGGGGGCCCTCAGGCAAGAAGAAATGTTGGCGGTGTTAGCCGCTTTCTTTTGCCTACTTTTCTTTGCGGCGGCAAAGAAAAGTAGGTGCCGCCCCGCACAGGGGCGACGCATGAATGGCAAACACCGTAACGCGGATGCCAGCTCAAACACGAGCAAACCAAACCGCGCGCGCCACGAAGGCAAAACGCAGATGCCAGCGCAAAGCCCAGCGCCCCGCGCAGCGGCAAAAAAAATCAAACCATAACAACCTTATCCAAAGTAATAGGCAAATCCCTAACCCTCACGCCGGTGGCGTGATAAACAGCATTCCCAATAGCCGCCACCACGCCAGTGATTCCAATTTCCCCAATCCCCCGAGACCCAAGCGAATTAATAAAAGGATCAGGCTCATCGAGCACAAGCACATCGAGCGCCCCAACATCCGCATTCACAGGCACGTGGTACTCAGCGAGATTGGCGTTGATAAACCGCCCATACTGCTTATCGAGCATCGTCGCCTCTTCGAGCGCGGCACCGATTCCCCAAACAAGCCCACCCATCAATTGACTACGCGCAGTCTTCACATTGAGCATCCGCCCAACGTTATAAACGCCGGTGAGCCTGGCCACACGAATCGACCCAAGATCGGCATCGACATGTACTTCGGCGAACACAGCGCCCCAGGAATGAAACGAGTAACGCTGCTTCTCGTCGCCGGGTTTCGTGCTGGTCGTCGCTTCGATCGGCTGCCCGCCGGCGCGCGCAAGAACCGCCGCGATCGGATCGCGCTTCGAGGGATCGGCACGGCTCGTGACCCAACCGTTCTGCACGACGACATCATCCGGCGACACACCGAACACCGGCGAACCGCGATCGGCTAGCGCCATCGCCACCAGCTTGCCGCGCGCCTGATCGCACGCATCGCGCACGGCTGGCGACACACTCGCGACCGACTGCGAGCCGCCCGACACAGGCGCCTTCGGCAGCGACGAATCACCGAGGCCGAAACGGATATTCTCCGGCGCAATGCCGAGGGCATCCGACGCGACCTGTGTCATCACCGTGTACGTGCCCGTGCCGAGATCCTGCGTGCCGGAAACCACCATCGCCGTACCGTCCGGCAGAATGCGCGCAAGCGCCGCCGCTTCGCTGCGATTGGCGGGATATGTCGCCGTTCCCATCCCAAGGCCGATCAGCGTATTGCCGTCGCGCATCGAACGCGGCTGGGGCTTGCGGCGCGACCACCCAAAGCGTTCCGCGCCGACGCTATAGCACTGGCGCAAGGCCTTGCTCGACCACGGCTTGTTTTCCTGCGGGTCGTTCTCCGCGTAGTTCTTCAGGCGCAGCGCAATGGGATCCATCTTCAACTGATACGACAGTTCGTCCATCGCCGTTTCGAGCGCCCATGAGCCCGTCGTTTCGCCTGGCGCCCGCATGAAGGTCGGCGTGCCGACGTTCAACTGCACGAGACGATGCGTCGTCACCTGGTTCGGCACCGCGTACATCATCCGCGTGACCATGCAGCAGGTCTCCGTCCAGTCTTCGATCATCGACGTGTTGGAGAAGCTGTCATGCCGCATCGCGGTCAACGTGCCGTCGCGCTTCGCGGCGATCACCATGCGCTGCTCGGTGAATGGCCGCCCGCCGACGGAGCCGAACATCTGCGGACGCTCCAGCGCCAGACGCACGGGCCGCCCCGTCTGCTTCGCGGCCATCGCGCACAGCACCACGTGCGACCACGCCGAGCCCTTGCAGCCAAAGCCGCCGCCGACGAACGGCGAGATCACGCGCACGTCGTCGGGCGACATGCCGAGCGTCTTCGCGACGGAGGTGCGCGTGCCCGTCACGCCTTGCGTCGAGTCGTAGAGCGTCAGTTGCGGGCCGTCCCATACGGCCATCGTCGCGTGCGGCTCCATCGGGTTGTGATGCTCCATCGGCGTCGTGTAGACGGCGTCGACGCGCACCACGCCCGCCGCGAGGCCCGCGTCGTAATCGCCGCGCGAGGTGTCGGTCTGCCGGCCTTGCGGCTTGTCGGGCGCATGCGCGCTGGACTTGGCCTGCGTAAAATCGAGCGCCGCCGGTTGCGCTGCATAGGTAACGCGCAACTGACGCGCGGCATCGGTTGCATGTTCGAGCGTATCCGCGACTACCACTGCGATCGGCTCGTTGCTGTAATGGATCTGGTTGTCCTGCAACAGCGACAGATGCCGTCCCGCTGGCGGCGAGAGCGCGGGCCGTCCGCCGTTCGGCAGGCGCGGCACATTCTGGTACGTCATCACGAGCAGCACGCCGGGCAATGCCGACGCACGGCTTGTGTCGATCGAGGCAATCGCGCCTTTTGCAATCGTGCTCGTCACCAGCACGCCATGCGCGAGCCTCGCTTCGGGAAACTCGGCCGCGTAGCGCGCTTCGCCCGTCACCTTCAGCAAGCCATCCGTGCGATCGAGCGGATGTCCGATCATCGTATTCATGCGACACCTCCCGCTGCCTGGTTCACCGCACGCACGATCGCGTTCTGCGCGAGCCGCACCTTGAACGCGTTGTCGTGTAGCGGCCTCGCGTCGTTCAGCGCCGCGGCGGCGGCGTTTTTCAATGTGGCGTTATCGAGCGGCTTGCCCGCGATCATCTGCTCGGCTGCCGTCGCGCGCCACGGCTTGTGCGCGACGCCGCCCAACGCGATACGCGCGCTGCGCACGGTGTTGCCGTCCATCTGCAGCGCGGCTGCGACGGACACCAGCGCGAACGCATAGCTCGCGCGGTCGCGTACCTTCAGGTAATACGCGTGCTCGCTAAAAACGGGCGGCGGCAGATCGACGGACGTGATGAGTTCGCCGGGACGCAGCGTCGTGTCGAGATCCGCTCGCTCGCCCGGTAACCGATGAAACTCGCCGAACGCAATCACGCGCTCACCTTGCGGGCCGCTCACGCGCACATTCGCATCGAGTGCGGCGAGCGCGACGCTCATATCGGAGGGATTCACGGCGATGCATTGCGTGCTCGCGCCGAGAATCGCATGCGTCCGGTTGTGGCCGTTAATCGCGGCGCAGCCGGTGCCAGGCTCGCGCTTGTTGCAGGCGGTGAACGCGGTGTCGTAGAAGTAAGGGCAGCGCGTGCGCTGCATCAGGTTGCCGCCGACGGTCGCCATATTGCGCAGTTGCGCCGATGCGCCCGCGAGCAGCGCCTGCGACAACAATGGATAACGCTCGCGCACCAGCGCATGATTCGCGGCGTCGCTATTGCGTACGAGCGCGCCGATGCGCAGGCCGCCATCGGGCAGCGTCGATACGCTATCGAGCCCTTGTATGCGCGTGATGTCGACGAGTCTGACGGGCCGTGTCACGCCGCCTTTCATCAGATCGAGCAGATTGGTGCCGCCGCCGATGAACATCGTGCCCGGCTGCTGCGCGGCGCGCACGGCACTGGTGATATCGGCGGCGCGTTCGTAGGAGATGGCATCCATGATGGTCTCCTCGTTACGCGACGTCGCTCGTCTTGATGACGAACGTCGAATAGGTGTAGTCGGTGCCGCTGCCGACCGTGCCGCGATGCGCGGACTGCACGGCCGCGACGATATTCACGTACGCGCCGCAGCGGCAGATGTTGCCGCTCATGCGCTCGCGGATTTCTTCATCGGTCAGTTGCGGCGGACGGCGTCGCACGTCTGCTGTGACCGTGCTGGCCGTGCCGGCGTCGAATTCCGTGAGCAAAGCCGTCGCCGAACAGATTTGCCCCGGCGTACAGTAGCCGCACTGGAACGCGTCCTGTTCGATGAACGCGCGTTGCACCGGGTTCAGCGTGCCGCTGCTCGCGAGCCCTTCGACGGTTGTGATCGTTTCGCCTTCATGCATCACGGCGAGCGTGAGACATGAGTTGATGCGCCGTCCGTTGGCGAGCACCGTGCAGGCACCGCATTGCCCGCGGTCGCAACCTTTCTTCGTGCCCGTGAGACCGGCGTATTCGCGCAGCGCGTCGAGCAGCGTCACGCGCGGCTCGAGTTGCAACGTGTAGTCGCGTCCGTTGATGTTGAGCTTCACTGCGCGCGGCGGCACCGTTGTGCGTGCAACGGGCTGTGCTGCGGGCGGCGTTTGTGTCTGCGCGTGCGTGTAGGGTGCAGTGGTAACTGCGGCCGCTGCGGCGGCAGATTGCAGGAAGCGGCGGCGTGAAGTGCTGGATGGAGAGACGTCATCCTCGTCCTGGCGGGACGTGTGCGCATCGTGTTGCGGGCACGAACCCTGACAGTCGTTGTGGTGGGACATGATGTTCTGCTTGCTCCGTGGAAGTTCGATGCAAGCTTGCGCCGCATCGAACCCGAAGCGGGCGCCCGGTGCATGACAAGCCTTGTCATTGAGCAATTTCGATGCCGCCGGTGCAGAACATCACGGGACGACCGCACACGCGGCGAACGGCTTTCTCAAACGACTTCACGCTGCACTCGGCACGGCGCAACGTAAAGGGTTGCGGCGCGCGGGGTGCAGCGTTGAAAGCAAGTGTTGATCGTGGCATATCCGGCGTGGCGCAACCGTGACGGGTAGATGGCGCGAAGATGGCGGAGGGATGGCGTCGGCGCCATGCGTCGAACGACTAGGCGCGGTGCAAAAACAAAAACGCGCGTCGAACCTCGACGCGCGTCTCATATGAACCAGCAGTAAATCAGCTTGTGAGCCGATCAATCGATGCCATGAAACACCGCATCGTCCGGTCCGAGATACGCGGGCGGACGCCACGCGGCATCGCGCATCGAATGTTGAACCAGCTTCTCGACGCCGAGCAGCACCGCGAAGATCGCCATCCGCACGGGAATGCCGTTGTCCGTCTGGCGGAAGATCGCCAGGCGCGAATCGTGGTTCAGATCAGTGCTCAGGTCGTTCGCGCCGGGGCGGCTGTCGCGCGGCAGCGGGTGCATGATCAGCGTGTCCTGGCCGCACACGGTATCGACGAGCGCCTGATTGATCTGGAAGTCGGGCGTGTAGCCTTCGAACGACTCATCGGCGAAGCGCTCCTTCTGGATGCGCGTCGCATAGACGACGTCCGCGCCGCGCAGGCCGTTGGTGAGATCGTGCGTCTGTTCGACCACGTGGCCGTTGCGCGAAATCTGATCGACGATATACGCGGGCATTTCCAGGGTGGGCGGCGAAATCAGCGTGAACTTGATGCCGCGATACAGCGCGAGCAGCTTGACGAGCGAATGCACGGTGCGCCCGTACTTCAGGTCGCCGACCATCGCGATATGCGCGCCGTCGACGATCTTGCCCAGACGCGAGAACTCGCGCTGGATCGTGTACAGGTCGAGCAGCGCCTGGCTCGGGTGCTCGCCGGGGCCGTCGCCGCCGTTGATCACGGGAATGTTGGTGGCGCGCGCGAATTCGGCCACGGAGCCCTGGTCCGGGTGGCGGATCACGAGGGCATCGACGTAGCCGGACATCACGCGGCTCGTGTCGTAGATCGATTCGCCCTTGGCCATCGACGAAAACGTGAAGCCCGTCGTATCGCACACCGAGCCGCCCAGGCGGCAAAACGCCGCGCCGAAACTCACGCGGGTACGCGTGCTGGCCTCGAAGAACAGGTTGCCGAGCACCGCGCCTTCGAGCACGCGTGAGATTTTCCGGCGGCGCGCGATGGGCTGCATGATGTCGGCGACGCGAAACAGCGCTTCGACGGCGTCGCGCGAGAACTGATCGACGGACAGCAGCTGCGGCTTGCCTTCGAACAGCATCTGGCTGGCCAGCGACTGCGAATCTACGCTCTGCGTATGTTTTTCAGCGGGTGCGCCGTTGACGACGATTTCCGACACGAAGCGCTCGACGATTTCCGGCATCGCGCGCGATTCCTGCGAATCGTCGGGCAACAGCCACGTGTCGAGCGCGCGCTTCGACACGCCGATTCGCGTCGCGAAGCCATCGCGGGTGAGATTCAGACGCCGCATCGCGTCACGGAGAAAAGCTTGTTGCGGGACGCTCATGGGCTGCCTCTTTTTTCGTCAGGAGATCGGATGGATATACGCGGTGCGTATATTAATTCGCTGGGCGAGGAAGTCAAGGAATTTCTCGCATCCATTCGTCCGGGCGGCTGATTTCGCCTGCGCTGGCGAAACGCTCGCGGTGGCAAGCGCAGTTTTGCGGTTACACTGCCGGACATGGAAAACGGCTCATTGCTTCGTGATCGTGTGGAAACAGGTACGCCTCTGCGTGCCGCGATCGCGTGCGCCGCTTCCAAAGCCAAAAAACAGTTGCTCATCTGACCGGAGCTGCTGTTCCGTCAGATGTGCGACGGAACAGCCTCGATCAACGGTCCTCGAAACTCCCGCTTACGATCCTGCTTCCTCGCCGCTGAACGGTTCCCGTACGGTCGCGTTCGAGGAAAGTCATGTTCAATTTTTCGGGTATCTGGATTCCCCTTGTCACGCCGTTTTCCGCAAACGGTGCCGTCGATCACGATGCGTTGCGCCGCCTGATCAGGCGCTACGCCGACGCAGGCGTCGCGGGTGTGGTCGCGCTCGGCACGACGGGCGAGCCGTCTTCGCTCGAGCCCGCCGAGCAGGAAGCCGTGCTCGCGACCACGCTCGACGCGGCGGGCGGCGCGCTGCCGGTGATCGTCGGCGTGTCGGGCAACAACGCGCGCGCCGTGCGTGAGCGCGTGCTGCGTCTGAATGCGTTGCCGCTCGCGGGCGTGCTGATTTCGGCGCCTTACTATGTGCGGCCGTCGCAAGCGGGCATCGCCGCGCACTTCACGATGCTCGCCGACGCAAGCGAGCATCCCGTCGTGATGTACGACATTCCCGCGCGCACCGGCGTGCGCATCGAGCTGGAGACATTGCTCTCGCTCGCCGCGCACCCGCGCATTCAGGCGATCAAGGACTGCGCGGGCTCGCTCGATACCACGCACGCGCTGATCCTCGACGGCCGGCTGCAAGTGCTCGCTGGCGACGACATCCGCATCTTCGACACGCTCTGCATGGGCGGCAGCGGCGCGATCGCGGCGTCGGCGCATGTGTGGCCGGAGCGTTTCGTCGCGCTCGATAGCGCGTTGAAGGCGGGGCGTCTCGACGAAGGGCGGGCGCTTTTTCATTCGCTCGTGCCGTTGATCGGCGCGCTGACGGCCGAGTCGAACCCCGCGCCTGTGAAGGCGGCGCTCGCCGTGCAGGGTCTGATGGAAGGCGACTTGCGCGCACCGATGACGCATGCAAGCGAAATATTGCGCGAGCGTTTGCAGCAACTGCTTGCCGTCTGACGTTCGCTCGACGGTTTGGGGTCGCCGTCTGCGGCGACCGCGCACAGTGTCTCGCGGACTGGTGTGACGGCGAAAGCGCGCTGAACCTCATGCGGACATGCGACGAATCCGATGTCGTCCAATTTGAGATGCGGGCCTGGCGGATGGCGTGATAATTCGCGCCACCGTTTTTCCCCATCAACGAGATCGATTCGTCATCCTGCGTATGCTGGTTCACCGCAACTCTGCGCCGTCCGCCGCGCGTACCACGACACTTGCCGCGTGTTCGTCTTTCGCATGCATGCCGCCGTGCATCGTCGCGGTCGGAACGCAGGGCGGCCGCTGATGTCGCTGATCTGGGGAACTGGCAGGAGCCTGACGAACGGCTCGGTTCGCTTCGTCACGCGGCACACCGCGCTGACCATCGCCGCGCTCGTCGCCTGTGGCAGTTCGGCGCTGGCGTTGACGGCGGGCATCGTGATCGGCCGCGATCATCCGAAGCGCGACGCGGCCACGCAAGCCAGCGACAACCGCGTCGCGCGCGACTACACGATCGCTGAACTCGGCAAGCTGAATGCGGCAATCGAGCAGATGGAGCCGCGCCTCACGCAGCTCGCCTCGCAGGTCGCGACGCTGCACGATTTCGAAACGCGTCTGAAGACGATCAAGACCTTGCCGCGCCCCGTGTTCGCGCCGCCCGTGCTGTCGGCGAGCGATGTGCTCGGCGACGACGCGGGCGACGACGTGACCGACGTCGCGCAACAGAAGACGGAGAAGACCAGGCCGTCGGCGAAGGGCGCCGCGCGAGCCGCGCCGAAGCGCGATGCGGACGACCATGATGGTCCGTCGACGGGGAAGCCCGCCGAACAGCCACTCGACAAGGCCAGCGAAACCGCAGCTGAAAACGGCGAAGGCGGCCCGTCGCTGCCGCCGCGCCGTTGCGACGAACTGACCGGCCACCCGGCGCATGACGCGCTTGCGATTCACGAACAGATCGCCTGCCTCGTCACGACGCTGTCGGCGCTCGAACAGGAAGCGACGCTGCACGTCGCGAACTGGGAGTCGTTCCCGGGCCGCATGCCCGTCGACGGCGCGCGGTTCGGCTCGCCGTTCGGCAATCGCGTCGATCCGTTCACGCATCACCTGAGCTTCCATCCGGGCGTCGATCTCGTCGCGCTGCCGGACACGCCGATTCTCGCCGCAGCGGGCGGCCGCGTGATTCACGCGGGACCGCAGGGCGGCTACGGCAATGCGGCGTTGTTGCATAAATCGGGTTTGAAGACAAAGGCGGTCGTGTGATCTTGAATTCAGGCAATGCGAGCGGATT
>NZ_JAWRXV010000612.1:0-280 GCF_046534875.1 Paraburkholderia sp. SIMBA_054
GTATAAGCGGCTTGAACATGGGCATTTCCCATCGCCCGCAGCGCTGGCGCAACGTGGATTCACGCTCGCGGAGCTCAATGCATGGCTCGAAGGAATAGAGATTCCAGCGCGCGAACCTCATCGCGCCGTCGCCGTGACGCGCGTCGCGTAAGAGCCTGAATCGCGCTTAATTCAGGCCTCGAGAAGCTTGTAAACGTCGCACGAGTTGGGCATCACGGTTGTTATGATGCCCGCCTTGTTATGTTGCCCGCCGCCATCACTGCCGAGGATCTGCCACTCG
>NZ_JAWRXV010000613.1:0-280 GCF_046534875.1 Paraburkholderia sp. SIMBA_054
TCCCGTTACCGAGGATGAACGCGCCGACGCCTGCGCCGACGATCATCAGCACTTCAACGGGCTGCAACAGCGCGCCGAGATGGCCGCCTTCCAGCGCGTAACCGCCGAAAACGGACAAAAGCGTCACGAGTGTTCCCACGAAAATCAGCACTGCCGAGCCCTCACAAAGAAGCGACGGTGACCGTCGTTAAACTGGTTTACGGCAACACAGCAGAAAACTTTGACGGAAAAGCGGCTTGCCGCGACGGTGTAAACCAGAGGCGGACGCGGTCGGCAAGGC
>NZ_JAWRXV010000614.1:0-280 GCF_046534875.1 Paraburkholderia sp. SIMBA_054
CACGCTTTTTCATTTCTTCGGTGACGGTTGCATTCACTGCCGTAGATGTCGCTACACCTGTACCGCAAGCGAAGAGAATTGTTTTCATTTTAGCCATGGTTTCCTCCAATTGGTGCTTGTGTGTTCAGGGCGCTAGAGCATTCCCTGTTTTTCTTGAATCATTGGAAATGCTCTATTTCTTTGTTTTTCGCATTATCCGACGCAAAACCGCTTCGCACTTTTGCTGGAAATGCTCTAGGCAACGGAACGCATTTCGTCGAGAATGGCAAGGGCTGCGGCT
>NZ_JAWRXV010000615.1:0-280 GCF_046534875.1 Paraburkholderia sp. SIMBA_054
CTACCGCGACTACAGCCGCGACGAGGGCCAGTGGATCCCCAACGCCCATGGCGGGCGCGAGAACCTGGAGGCCATCGCCTTCCTGCGCCGCCTCAACGAGGAGGTCGCCGCGCGCTTCCCGGGGGTGATGATGATGGCCGAGGAGTCCACCGCCTGGCCGGGGGTCACCGCGCCGGTCGCCGAGGGCGGGCTGGGCTTCAGCCACAAGTGGAACATGGGCTGGATGCACGACACACTGCACTACATGCAGGAAGATCCCGTCTATCGGCAGTACCACCAT
>NZ_JAWRXV010000616.1:0-279 GCF_046534875.1 Paraburkholderia sp. SIMBA_054
GCAAGCAGGTAACGACCCATTGGGCCGATGCAAGGCGCCTCGCGGACAACTTCCCTCTTGCTCGAGTACAGCCCGACAGGATCTTCATTCGTGACGGTCGTCTTTTCACCTCTGCCGGTGTGACGGCGGGCATCGACCTGTGTTTGTCGTTAGTGGCGGAAGACTGGGGACACGAGATGGCGGTACGCGTTGCCAAACGTCTGGTTGTCTATATCCAGCGAGAAGGCGGCCAGTCGCAGTACAGCCCCTACATTGGTGCAGGCAAGGAGGAAAACCCGA
>NZ_JAWRXV010000617.1:0-279 GCF_046534875.1 Paraburkholderia sp. SIMBA_054
TCGAATGCACGATCGTCGGCGGACGCAATCGCGGCGCCACCGTGCGCTCGAGCGAGGCGCGGCAGCACCACCGCATCGGCGCAGCATGAAGTGCTTTTACTCCGCGCCGCGATTCGTGCACCGGGCGGCTCACGAACGGGCTGCGCGTGCTGGCGATGCCGCAGCACCGCGCGCGACGCGACGCACGTCACGAACTCCCGGACGTCACGAACGCCATCAACGTCACCAGCGTGACGCGCGCCACGACATGCGACTCGCGCAAACAGCATGGCGTACCAG
>NZ_JAWRXV010000094.1:0-31254 GCF_046534875.1 Paraburkholderia sp. SIMBA_054
ATCGCTCCCGTTTTACTTCGTCCCTCGAACATCATTTATGTTGCTCATTGCCCCATCGATTTACGTGCTCACGCTCAGTACCCGAGCTGAAAACCGGCATCGCGCGCCTCGCCGATCGCGTTGGTGAGGTCCATGCGAAGGACGGGGTCACCCTGCAGCAGGGTCGAGAGATCCTGAACGACAGGTGCCATCGGCACGCGGCCCTTATGTTCACCCTTTCGCTCTCTCGCGCGTTCGGCCAGATCGAGCCGGAAGCGTGCAATTGCTTCTTCACTGTCGGGAAACCATTCGCCAAGCCGTCGCCGCGGCTCGCGTGGCATGCGTGTCCTGTTGGTCATCGTATTCCTCGCAGCGTGTTGCGTTCCGTCGATGCGCGTGCAAGATTCTGGCCCGGTGCAGCGACTGGCGGACGCAAACCCGGAAGGAATGGACGTTGCTACGCGTGATACATACCCACCAGCCGGCGCATCAACAGGTCGGCCCTGTCCAGCGAGGGAGTCTCGACCATGCGATCGGTTACACGTTACGCGTCCGCAGTACTGGCGACGACGGCACTCATGTTCGGCGCGAGCGCCTGCAAGAAAGTCGACGAAAAAAGCAGCGACACGATGAGTTCAGCAAGCAGCAGTGTCATGACCAACACGGCGGGCGTGAGCGGTGCGCCGGGCCAGAGTGCGGCAGCGAAAAGCGCGAGCGAGAATGCGGCCGGCGCGACTGCGCCGCCTTCCTCACGTGAGGCACCTGCCGTTGCTACACCCTCTTCGATGGCCAGCGCGGTGCCCTCGGGTGCCAGCCAGTGAAGCCGAGTAACGCCACCGGAGAGCAACTATTTTTTTTGTCTGCATGGCGACGGATCGACCACCGGCTTGCGTTGAGTGACCTCTTCGCGCGGGGAATTCGCCGCAGATTTGCCGTATTCCGTTGGGTGGGCTAACGTAATCAGGCGCAGGAAAGACGAGCGGAAAGTCGCAGGCTACTGAACTGTCTGAATGCCAATCGGCTAGAAAACTGTTTTCCTCATCAATTGTCATGGCATCTGACCGCGCCCCGGCGTCGCCGCCGCTTTCCGGCTACCGACGAAAACGGGATTTTCTGGTCACGCCAGAGCCGGCGCCCGCTGCGTCGAAGTTGACCACAAGCGGGGATCTGAGCTTCGTCGTCCAGAAGCACTGGGCCAGCCGGTTGCACTATGACGTTCGGCTGGAGCACGATGGCGTGCTGTTGTCGTGGGCCGTCCCGAAAGGCCCGTGCTACGACCCGACGGAAAAGCGCATGGCCATCCATGTGGAGGACCACCCCGTCGAATATTCGGCTTTCGAGGGAACGATTCCAAAGAAGCAGTACGGTGCAGGCACCGTGATTGTGTGGGATCGGGGTACATGGGAACCCCTCGGTGATCCACACGACAGCATGAGCAAAGGGAAGCTGGTCTTCCGGCTCCACGGCGAAAAGCTCGCCGGACTGTGGGAACTGGTGCGCATCTCAAAGCCGGGCGACCGGCAGGATCAGTGGATGTTGTTCAAGAAGCGCGACGAATGGGCGCGGCCGCTCGCCGAGTTCGACGTCATCAAGGCGCTGCCAGACAGCGTGACGACCCACCCGCTGGGACTGATCGAAGACCGCGAGCCAAAGGCGGGGCGCGCCAGGAGCAGGGCGGAGGCAGAACTGGATCTCTCCGCCGCGATCGCTGCCCCGTTGCCTGCGAAGCTTGAGCCGCAACGCGCGACGCTGGCTTCGTCGCTGCCCTCGGGTGGCGACTGGATCACTGAGGCGAAGCTGGATGGTTACCGGATGCTCGCGCGGGTCGACAACGGACACGTGCGGCTGTTCACGAGCGGCGGCCACGACTGGACGAAGAAACTTGCGAGTCTGGCAGCGGAGGTCGGAAACCTTCTCGTGTCGAGCGGATGGCTCGATGGCGAAATCGTCGTGCTCAGGGATGGGCTACCGGATTTCGGTGCGCTGCAGGATGCGATCGACAACGCCGCAAACAGGGAGATCGTCTTTTTCCTGTTCGACCTGCCGTATCTCGACGGCATGGATCTGCGAAACGTGCCGCTGTGGACGCGGCGCGCGTTGCTCGCCAGATTACTCGACGGAGACAGGGAACGCATCCGGTTCAGTCAGGATTTCGAGGCGCCACCCACGCGGGTTTTCGAGGCTGCTGCCGGACTGGGCCTGGAAGGCCTGATGCTCAAACGCCGCGACGCGCGATATGAATCGGGACGGACACAGACGTGGCTGAAGGCCAAATGCCGGCTGCGGCAGGAACTGGTCATCTGTGGCTTCACCGCGCGCGGTGGCAGGGAGGGTGAAGTGGGCAGCCTGCTGCTTGGCTATTACGAGGGCAGCGAGCAGGGCAAAAGAGGGGGCAGCAGGCTTCACGATGCAGGCAGTGTGGGCACAGGCTGGGATGCCCGAACGGGCCGGGATCTGTGGCGGCGTCTTGCGCCGCTCGAAATCGATTCGGCACCGTTCGACATTGCCGTCACAAAATCCCGGCGCTGGTCGCGGCGCGCGGCGGGTAGCGAGCGCTGGGTGCGCCCCGAACTCGTCGCTGAGGTGGAATTTGCCGAATGGACAGCAGACGGCGTCGTGCGGCAGGCGTCGTTCAAGGGCTTGCGAGTCGATAAGCCGGCGCGCCGGGTCGTCCGGGAAGGCGGGCGGACACTCACGCACGCACTGGCCGTATCCCAGATCAAGGTCACACACCCGGGGCGCATCATCGACCCGTCAAGCGGTGTGACGAAGCTTGATCTCGCGCGGTACTACGAGAGCGTTGCGGCGTGGATGCTACCGCACCTCAAGGACCGTCCCGTTGCGATGGTGCGAGCGCCAGACGGGATCGAGGGCGAGCAGTTTTTCCAGAAACACGACGAGCGGACGGGCATGCCTGGGATCAAGGCCCATGACCGCAAGCTCTGGCCGAATCATCCGCCGTTGCTGACCATCGATACCATCGAGGCGCTAATGTCGGCTGCGCAGATGAACGCCGTGGAGTTTCATACCTGGAACTCCACTGTCCGCCGGCTTGATAAACCCGACCGGGTCATCTTCGACCTCGATCCGGGCGAGGGCGTGAAGTGGACCCACATTCAGGAAGCGGCGCTGCTCGTCCAGACACTACTGAACGAACTGGGATTGCAGGCGTGGCTAAAGACGAGTGGCGGCAAGGGGCTGCATGTCGTCGTCCCGCTCACACCACGGCTCGACTATGACGCGGTGAAGACATTCTCGAAGGCATTCGTCCGGCATCTGACGAAGACGATTCCCGAGCGCTTTTCGGCGACATCGGGCGCTTCCAACCGCATCGGCAAGGTGTATGTCGATTACCTGCGCAACGGGATGGCGCAGACCACGGCGGCCGCATTCTCCGCGCGGGCACGCCGCCGGATGGGCGTGTCGATGCCGGTTTCGTGGGAGCAGCTGCCCGAACTGAAGAGCGGCGCCCAGTGGACCGTCCAGACGGCGCGCGAGTATCTCAGCTTCCAGACCCAGGATCCCTGGGCAGCCTACTGGACCACGGTGCAGTCACTGGCATCGGCGATCAGGCGCCTACAATGATATGAGCGCCCCAGCCCGGCACCATCGTCCCCGCGATGGCACGTGCCTTGCACGAGGTGGGCTCTGAACGCGCTATCCGTCAGGAGACATCCATGGCCGCCCGCTCTATTGCCTCCCTGTCACTCTCGTTTGGACTCGTTTCGATCCCGGTGAAGCTCTATGCGGCGACCGAGAGTTCGTCTGACGTGCGCTTCAACCTGCTGGCTCCTGACGGTTCGCGCGTCAAGCAGCAGTACGTCTCGGAGAAAACCGGGGCCGTCGTCGAACGATCCAGTATGAACAAGGGTTACGAGTTCGAACGGGACAGGTTCGTCGTGTTCACTGCAGACGAACTGAAAGCGCTGGAGGATGGCGCGAGTCACGTCGTCGAGATCATGGCGTTCATCCCGGAGAAGGCAGTCAACCCGGTCTTTTACGACAAGGCGTACTACATCGCGCCCGACAAGCGCGGTGGCAAACCGTACAGCCTGCTGCAACAGGCGCTTGCCGAAAGTGGCCGCTGTGCACTGGCGAAATGGGCGTTCAGGGGCAGGACGCGGATTGTGCAGGTACGGCCCGAAGAAGGCGGGCTCGTTTTCCAGCAGCTGCTCTACGCGGATGAGGTGCGTTCGCTGAGTGACCTGCATATCGAACACGTCCAGGTGTCCGATAGCGAGCTGAAGCTCGCCCTTCAGATTATCGAGCAGGGCACGGAAGATAACTACGACCCGACAGCCTACGTGGACGAGGAGAAGCAGCGCATTCTCGCCGCGATCGACGAGAAAATTGAAGGCAAGCAGATCATCGCGAACGAACCGGCAGAGGCGACGGGCAGTGGAGGGCAGGTCATCGACCTGATGGATGCACTGCGCGCAAGCCTGAAGGGTGGAAAGCCCAAGGCGGCCGCCGCGGCTACACCCGCCGCACCGAAGCGCAGGAGCGCAGAGCCTGTCACCGCGCTTCCCGTGGCGCCGCGCTCGCGAAAGCCGGCAACGCGCGCCGCGAAGACGCCCGTTGAGCCACCGGCGAAGGTCCGGGCGCGGAAGTGACGTCAAGCGTCCCGGCACGCGAGGTATCGATGCGCGAGCTGCAAGGCATGCTCGGCGTTTCCCGCAGCGTGCTCTCGGGTCTTGTCGCATCGGGTTTTGTGACGCCATCGCGTGGCCCGCGAAATGCTTGGCGCTTCACATTCCAGGATGCCGTTCTGCTGCGCACGGCCCTGCAGTTACGGAGCGCACAGATACCTCCGCGCAAGATCATTGCCGCGCTGTCACGGCTCAGAGCGACGTTGCCCGATGAGCTGCCGCTCACGGGTATTCGCGTGTCGGCGGTCGGCAACGACGTGGCAGTCCGTACAGGCCCGTCGCAGTGGGACGCGGTCACGGGCCAGCTGTTGCTGGACTTCGAAGTCGCCGAAATCAAGGGCGATGTCGTATTCCTCGACACTGCACCTGCACGACGCAATGGCGAGCGACAGGCGGAGGAGTGGTACGACCTCGGGGAGCAGCTCAGAGCATCCGACGTCAACGGGGCAGAGCAGGCTTACCGGAAGGCTATCGCGCTCTCCCCGCGCCCCTACTATGCGGCGTATGTGGATCTTGGCGTGCTGTTATGCGAGCTCGAAGCGCGCTGTAACGATGCACTCGAAATATTCGACGAAGCGCTGACTCACTTTCCGCAGGATGCAGTGTTGCATTTTAACCGTGCAATCGCGCTAGAGGATGTTGGTCGTTTTGAAGACGCAGAGCGAAGCTATCAACGCAGTCTGGAAATCGACCCGACGCACGCAGATGCGCATCACAACCTGGCCATCCTGCTAGAGAAGCGCGGCGACCCGCAGGGCTTGCTCAGGCATCTGAACGCCTATCGACGTCTCACTACCTGAGCAGGCCATTAAGCACGTAACCACCACACCTTCTTTCTTGCCTGATGTGCGAGGGATGTCGGCGAAAGAGTATCGCGTCAGCCCTGTAATGAAAGCCGCAGGTCGCCGCTCCCATGCAATCTGGCGTAGAGGATGGGTAAGGGAACGGAACCGTGACGTGTGGCAACGACTGATTGATTGTCCCTCGCTTCTGTCAGTAAAGGTATCGTCCACTCCCGACGAATGGAATGGTGTTTCGGGACGAGTCAGACCTCAAGCCTGCGCATATGGCGCACCGCTTGGCGGCTTCGGGCTTGATCTTTTCCTCGCACCGAAACGGCAGCTTCAATTTGGAATGACGAAATGAACAGACACTGGTCTACAGTTATAGGAGAACGCCGCGCCCGTCGGACACCCACAAATCTGCATATGGTCAAGCGGCCCGTATGAACGACAGTGTTCGGTCGCCGGCAAGCTTGCTACCCACGGCGTCGAGCTTTTTCACAAGCTCATTCTTTTGCGCAGTCAGCTTTACACCCAAGGCGACCAGATCAATTCCGCTTTCGCGCAGTTCCGGAAACAGCTCGGACTCTTCTTCTTCGACGTGATGTTTGACCAGTTCGGACATCACCTTGAATGTCGCATCAAGCCGTCATCGCCGGGCCGAAACGAATCGAACTTCTCAATCAATGTCTTGACCAGGTAATGCTCGACGTATGCCTCGTCTACATCAAGCTCATCCTGTTTCTCGAGCGCTTGCGCTGCCGGATACAGAATCTCTTCTTCGATAATCGCGTGCACCGTCAGTTCTTCGCATGCGCGTCGCGCCAGCGTGCCTTCGCTTCCAGATCATCGTCTCCCTTCTTTTCCAACGCATCGAAGAGTTTCTCCACTGAGCGGTGATCCGCCTTCAGCAATGCGATCGCATCCGATGCGGCGGGGGCATCAGCCGATCCGCTTGTCCTGTCTTGCGAGTTCATTCGTATCTCCATGAAATATGTGCGGAATTTACGTCGCCCCCATGGATATCATGGTTACGCGATCCGCATCAACCTCCGGCAATGAGCGTTGCGCGAATCAGCGGCACAGAGCTGCACGCGAAGGCGCACGGTTGCCCGGTGCATCGAGAACCTTCCGATGTGACGGCACGTTCCCTGCTGCGAACTCATCGAAACCCTCTCGCCTGTTGGCATTAGTCCGGCGAGAGGGGTGCCCAGCTAAATCACACTCGCGCGCGGAGAACAGGCATGAAGACGATAAAGATCGCCCGGTTGCGCCCGACCCAGGTGACGCACGGCGAGCGCGAAATTCGTGAGAAGACCAAAGCATATCGCTCCCTGAGCGGGCATGAGCTCGAGATGGCCATCGCCGAAAAGCCAGTTCCCATCGTGCTCGGTCCTGCGAGTGCGCCCTATGCAATTGATCATCATCATGTGGCGACGGCACTCTGGCATGCCGGGATCACACGCGTTCCGGTCGTGCTGACAAGAGACCTGTCGTCTCTCACGCTGGCAGAGTTCTGGCTCACCATGGAAAACCACCGGTGGACATACCCCTACGATCGCGACGGTCGAAGAGTGGCGTTTGCAGACATGTGCGAGCATGTGTGGGAGTTGGAGGACGATGAATTCCGCAGCCTCTCCGCATCCGTACGTGACGCGGGTGGATATGAAAAGACGGCCGTGCCGCTTGAAGAGTTCCGGTGGGCGGATTTTTTCAGGCATCGTCTGCCGCCCCCCGTGACCGACGAAGAATTCGGGTCGCTCGTCGCGAAAGCAGTCAAGCTTGCAAAAAGCAGAGCTGCCCTCGGCCTGCCGGGCTACGTCGGAGCGCCTGACTGATCTCGCTACCAGCCGACAGCATGGGCGCACGGCAGTGTACGAGGCAGCCAGTGGTAGAGGCGCGGCGATTCTGCCGGCTCCAGCGACACCGGACGGGGCTGCCTGGCATCACGGACTTGATGACCGCGATACCTTGGAAAAGTCCGGAGCCTTGACACCCTGCAGATGACGGCACGCGCCGTCGATTTTTTCACCACTTGTCCCGACTCGCAGATCGGGGCGACGAGCTTTCGGACAGCAGCCACCCTTTGGCTATGTGCTCCCGCCCGCTCGGCGCCGCACGCGGGCGCTCGGTCCCAACCAGACGTCGGCACGCAGCGCCTAGAACCCCACGCCGACGCCTACTCCACCGCCGACGCTACCACCTCCTACCCCTGTCGCCGATGCCTTGTGCGACTCGCAGTACACGGAAGCGTCCAACTTCGTGAAGTTGCACCTGGAAGCGGGCGAAATCGACTTCGTTGCGTCACCTAACCTGCTGCCTGACGCCCATGCCTTCGAAACGTGGGAGCTTTTCCAGTGTCCTGTCCGTGTCGAGACTGCGGCGGAAATTGTCGCCAAGAAGATGTATCACCGTGGAAACCAGGGATCCGCGCGCGATCTGTTTGACCTGTCGATGGTCGTCAAGCGGGAGCCCGCTGCGCTGGAGCATGCGAGGCCGTTCATGTACCGTCATCTGGATGTTTTTGCTGATGCACTCGACGCGCCCCCCGTCGCGATGAAATAGCGCTTCGCCTCAATCGAGATGTTGAATTACTCGCCAACATTCGAGCAGGCAGCCGACGTCGCGCGGACATATTTTGCGGAACTGCGCGCAGCTCGGCAGAGATCCGCAAATGAGGCCGAGGCGTTCGCCTCGGACCATAGCCTCACATTGCGGCAAATCGATACAACCCGAGGCGAATACTGCGGCCCGATTATCCATCTCACCGAGCAACACGCGGTACAGGGTATTGCACACAATGAGGCAGTCATACACGATGTTGAACAGTTGGGTCGCAACGCCCAACCGGGCGACAAGCTGCTCCGGATACGCTACCAGAACGGGCAAGCGGCGGTCACTTCCGTTCAGAAGCCGGCCTGGACCAAGCCTCTGTAACTGACGGGCCTGATGCCCGCACCGCGTCGCATTGCACAGCGTTCGGCAAAATGCCAATTACTTTGGATTGCAAAATAAAATTACTCAGATTGCGCGCCTCGGGCGTTACCTATCGAGCGGTAACGCCCGGAATCGAAGATCGAGACCTTGCCACCCTTCGGCTACACTGACATCAGCTGTCAGGTACCAATGCTTAGGGAAAACACTTAATCTCAGGTTGCGTCGGGTTCTTCCTAACGCATCATAGGGTGCAGGCTGATTTGGGGCTAGCGGGGACCATCGTCAATGAACATACAGCAACTTGGCCCCTGACCACGATACGCGCTTATCTGCTGCAGAGCATAAGCGCTTATCTTGGTCAGATCCCGGCGCGATGAAGAATGCAAACCGCTTTATCATGGCCACCGCTTTCCAGCAGCCGTCATCAGTTGCGCAGTGCGCTGGTATTTCCGGTTTCAGCTAACCCTGAATGAATTGCCGCTGTCGCGGCGGGCCGGTTGTTGGCGGTCCGCGCCAGTGCTAGGCTCAAGGCGTCATCTCGCCGACCAGGCGGAGACAAGCAAATGGTCGAAGCTTTGGAACTGAAGCCGGGCATGGTCGTCATGCTTGAGGGCGAACTGCATAGCGTCGTGAGCGCCGGGTACCACGGCGGCGGCCAGCAGGGTAGCGCAGTCTTTACCAAGGTCAAGAACCTGAAGTCCGGTCACGTCAAGGAATTGCGGTTGCACCCGCACGACAAGCTCGAAGAGGTCGCGCTCGATAACGTGGAGATGGAATACCTGTACACAGATGGTATCGCTTTCCATTTCATGAATCCCGATACCTTCGAACAGATCAGTTTGCCCTCGGAAACCATTGGCGCATACGAAAAGTTTCTTCAACCCACTATGCGAATCCCGGTGCAACTTTATGAGGGTGAGCCCGTCGCCATCGCATTTCCCCCTGCGGTCGAGTTAGGCATCGTGTCTACGCCGCCGGGCCTGCACGAGCATGAAACCTCCACCTTCAAGACCGCCACGCTCGCGAACGGCATGGAAGTTCTCGTTCCTCAGTTCATCAAGGAAGGGGACACTGTGCGAATCGAGGTCGCTTCAGGAAAATACCTGGAGCGGGTAAGGCGAGGGGCGCGAAAGCCGTGAGAATGCGCGTAGCCCTTGCGCAACCAGGGGCATACGACGGTCTTATACCGTCGTTGCGGTGGCAGCCACAAAAAGCGTCCAGAATAGTGAAGCGCCTGACGCCATGCTAGTGTTTCACTGTCGGCGCAGAACGGTCCTCTGCGCTGACGGACCCATGCCAGCAAACCTCTCTCCCGAGTACAAGCGGGCCGAACAAGCCTATCGGGCGGCGCGCGAGCCGCGCGAGCAGCTTGGATGCCTGAAGGAGATGCTCCGCACCATCCCAAAGCACAAGGGAACGGAGCGTCTGCAAGCCGATATAAAGTCGCGGATGAGAGAGCTCACCCAGGCATCTGTGAGCCACGGGAAGGCGGCACACCGAGGGCCGTCACATGCGGTCCATGCCGATGGCGCGGCCCAACTCTGTTTGATCGGCCCGCCCGGCGCGGGAAAATCCAGCCTGCACGCGAGGTTGACAGGATCGAATAGGGAGTTCGGGCCCTACCACCGCCCGACCAGGCTGCCGATTCCCGGCATGCTGCCGTTCGAGGACATTTCTTTTCAACTGGTTGATCTGCCGCCTGTCTCGGCCGAATTCATGCAGCCTGAACTCACCAGCATACTGCGGTCGACTGACGGCGCACTGCTCGTGGTCGATCTGAGCGCGCCAGACTGCATAGAACAATTGGCGCTGGTTCTGAAGCGGCTCGTCGCGGCAAAGATCATCCCAACGGAGCGCTGGCCGGGTCAGGGTAGCGACCGCGCGGGGACGGCGGTATTGTCGCCCGTTGACCCGTTCAGCGTTTACCTCCCTACGCTGCTGCTGGCCAACAAGACCGATCTCGCCAACCCGGAAGACGCGGCCGTGCTCGAAGACCTGCTCGGCGTACACTTTCCGCTGCTCGCAACCTCGGCCACCGGCGGACGAGGACTGGCCGAGATCGGACCATTTCTTTTCAGAGCTCTGGGCATTGTGCGCATCTACACGAAGGCCCCCGGGAAATCCGTCGACCGGAATCGGCCCTTTACGATGCGTCGCGGCGACACCGTGCTGGATGTCGCCCTGCGGGTGCATCCTGATCTCGCACGCACGTTCAGGTTCGCCCGCATTTGGGGGAGCGGTCAGTTCAGCGGCCAACAGGTGGGCGCCGATCATCCGGTGGCCGATTCAGACGTCGTGGAACTGCATTCGTAGTTCAAGTGGCGACGGTTGCAGCAGGTGATCCTGACACGCTCCCCGGAAATGCCGGCTGTTCGCCTGGCTCAACTGGCACTCCACGCTCACGCTGCTAACACCAATTGGCGAGCGGCGCTCGCCGAGCGAACTGCGCGGATACATGTTGCTCTGCCGCACTCGCTGTCATCCAGGTGTCAAGTTGCCGCCGAATAAACGAAGCGTGGTTCATGGCACAATCCTGGTGTACTCATCGAGCGCTCGCACACAAAAAAGATGGATAACACCCCGGCCCATTGAAGCTCTCCGCCACGTCCCTGCTTTGAAGACCGCCGGGTGCTACATTACCTGTTAAAAAGCAATGCGCAGCGACGGTATCACGCGCGCTTCCAGCGCGCGCAGTTGGATGCTTCACCGGGGTTCCCGTCGTCCGGAGCATCGTCGCGCGCGCCACCGGCGTAGCAGCACTTGCGTCGTACGTCGCCAGGCTCCACTGACTGCCGGACTTCGGAGGATCACGATCATGACAAGCTTCGATCAGGACATTATCGCGTGGGCCCGGGAACAGGCAGCGCTGCTGCGCGCCGGGCGGTTCGAGGAAATCGACGTTGGGCACATAGCCGAAGAAATCGAGGACGTAGCCAGAGCAGAAATACGTGACATCACGCGCCGCATGGCGGGCCTGACCGCGTGGCTTCTCAGGTGGCAGTACCAGCCGGAGTTGCGCTCGCCGAGTTTGCGTTCGATGATCCGTGTGCAGCGCGAGCGGTTGAAGGCGCAGCTGAGGGGCACACCCAGTCTGCAGCCGATTCTGGCCGACGACGAGTGGATCAAGGACGTGTGGGTCGATGCCCGCCAGGAAGCGAGCAAGGAAACGAATATCGGGTTTGCGTTTTTTCCCGAGCGCTGCCCGTGGCCGATGGAACAGGTCCTCGATCCGATGTTCTGGCCGGACTAGGGCAGGGCGCGCAGGAACACCCCGTGAATTCAAGGCTTCCCCGGCCGGACCACGGCGCACCTGCACGGTGCGCTGCACGAGTGACTGCGAACTGCGGATCGTCTCCTCCACCGACGCCATGCGTCTTTACGATCAGGACCCGGAGTTCGCCACCCGCGCCGACTGATGACGAGCGAGTTTCGTTTGCAGCGGTTTATATACAAGCGCGATGTCAATCGTGATGTTGCATTTCCCGCCTTTGAACAGCCTAGGCCTTGGATCACCGATCGTTTGTTCTATCACCGCCACTTCGACTGCGAAGTCGTCGCCGGCGTATTGTTGCCTTCGGCAGGGTGAGCCGCGTCCTGAGTCGTCCACGCCCGTGCTGTCTGCTCAAACAGCCACGCCATCGGTGCCTCGCCGATGCATTGGCGTGCCTGCGCCGCCGCGCTCTTCCTGACAAACGGCGCGGCCTCGTTGGGGAAGGCCAGATCGAGACCGTCGAGCACCTCGCTGATCGACCAGTGACGGTACATTGCCAGTGCGATCACCAGCCAGACCCCGCCTTAAGGGAGGTTTTCTGAACCCTGACACATTCGAGTCGAAGGCACTTCATCACTGACGGGCTCCGCTCGATGCCCGACGCTCAAAATGAAAACGGTGCGGCGGTACGATCCGTTGCCGCCCCTGAAGGGTTCCTGCAACCGTGCTGCGTCGCCGCTCTGTTGCGAGCGCACAATGCGGAGCAAGCGCGGCCTGTTCCCGTTTTTGTTGCGACCACAAACTGACAGCGTGCAACCGCCCACCCAGCCGGATTTGCTTCTCTCCACAGGTCTTGCATTAGCTGATTGCAGATCGCGAGACTCGCGCCCTTCCACTTTCAAGTGCGCGGACGGCTATCATGAGAGCATCGATATCGATTGCATCCGCAGACGCTCTTGACGTTCCAGTCCGATGTCACGACGGACACGCGTTCGTGGGGCGACGAATACATCTTGGGGGTAGTAGCCATGCTTGACCTGCACATTCGAAAATGCATGTCGCGGCACAAAGAACATCGCCTCGATACAAGCCCACGCGCCGACGTCAGCGCTCAGAGAGCTGACTCACGCTGGCTGGTTGCGCTCGCGCTAATCGGAAGCGCGGTCGCGGCCATCGCGATCGTCACCGGCCTGCCAGCCACCGGACTTGCGATCTACCTGATGCTGACACTGCCGTTTGTGTTCTTCGCCTGACCGAACTGAACTCAATGCGCAACCCCCTCAGGACAGGACAAGGTCACGCGAATTGTGCACCAGGGCGCCGAGCCGCAAGGCTTTGCAATCCCACGAATTGCGCGCGATCGAGCGATCCGCACGAAACCGACAGGGATTCTGCTGGGGAAGACCAGGCGCGAGATGACGCGCGCGCCCTCGCTAACAGGCCGCTTGAAGAACAGGCGTCCTGAGTTGCCGCGCCGACCCTCGGAGTCCGGGCAACTCGTAAAGCGGCGAAAGCCGCGGCGGAGGTAGCCAAGTGGACTTGCCGAAACTGCAATGCGCATTTGGTTTCGATGAAATCGAAACCCAGACCGACGAAAGTGGATTCTTTTTTATTTGTCGCGACTGTGATTACCGAAATATGCTGGTGAACATAGGTCCAGATGCGGTGGGGCGCCTGCAGCTTGTCCAGCGCGGCGACGATCGTTGCCCAGAAAGGGACAGTCCGTGAATACACAGTCCTGTAAGTCATATCGTGGCTTCAATATCGATGTCCATGTCATCACCAGAAACGTCACCTCGCTTAACGGCAAAGAGCGCCGATACTCTGTTTTCTGGACGATAGTATCGACTGATGCGACCGTTTCTTCGATCGAAGCTCTTCCGGAACGGCTCGACTTCCTGTCACCGGGTTCCGCCTTTTCGTACGGTGAACGTCGGGCCCACACCTTCATCGACGGCCTGGTCGGGGCAACCGATGGATAAAACAGACGGCCCCGCGCCAATGAATCTCTCGCAGGCAACGAATCGAGGGGCGCTCATGGTCTTGTGGGACAGCGTCCAGTAGCGCGGCTTCGAGATCAATATCCAGCCGAAGCCGATCAACGCGACTTGCGGCGCACCGGTCGGCCCTGACAATCGGTTCAGGTTTCCGGATACAGTTGCCGTCCCGGAACTGACCTGCGGCGTGGGTGCCTCACCACAAGGCGTCGCTGTCTCTCGGGCACGCTACGGATGTGACTGACGGACAGGCCGGCGAAGATGAACTGCGTCAAGCTGTTTCTGTGCGGGGACGTGATGTTGGGACGCGGTATCGATCAGATCCTGCCGCATCCGAACCGGCCCCATCTTTACGAGCCCTATGTGCGTTCGGCGAGAGACTATGTGAGCCTCGCCGAAGCGAAAACCGGCCCGTTACCGGAGTGTGTCCCGTTCGGCTACGTGTGGGACTATGTGCTGCCCGAACTGGAGCGCATGAGTCCTGCCGCGCGCATCATTAACCTCGAGACGGCCGTCACATCCAGCGAGGATGCATGGCCCGGAAAGGGCATCCACTACCGCATGCATCCCGCCAACGCGCCCGTCTTGAGCGCCGCGAAAATCGACTGCTGCGCGCTCGCGAATAATCATGTACTCGACTGGGGCTATCGCGGGTTGAAGGAAACTCTGAATGCCTTGCGCTCAGCCGGCATTCATACGGCTGGCGCGGGGCAGGACGATGTCGAGGCGGCCGCGCCTGCCGTGATCGAACTGGCGGGCGGCGGCAGGGTGATGATCTTCGCCGTTGCCACGGAATGCAGCGGCGTGCGCGCGGACTGGGCCGCCGATCGAGGCCGCCCCGGCGTGAACCGGCTCTCTGATCTTTCGGCTGACACCGTATGCAGGATTGCCGCGCAGGTGCGAGCGGTCAGGCAGGCAGCCGACATCGTCATCGTCTCGATCCATTGGGGCGAGAACTTCGATTTCGACATACCTGCTTCGCAGCGATACTTCGCGCATGAACTGATCGATTCGGCGGGGGTGGATCTCGTACACGGCCATTCATCGCACCACGTGAAGGGCATCGAGCTGTATCGAGGCAAACTCGTCCTGTACGGTGCCGGGGACTTCATCAACGACTATGAAGGTATCGGCGGTCAGGAAGCGTTTCGCAGCGACCTCGCGCTGATGTATTTCCCCACGCTCGACCTTGAATCGGGCACGCTGGCCGAACTGTCGATGACGCCGACGCAGACACGCCACTTCCAGATCAACCGGGCACCTGTAGAAGGCATTCGATGGTTACACGAAACGCTGAACCGGGAGAGTCAGCCATTGGGCGCCACGGTGGAGCGCCGCGCTAACGACACGCTCGTACTGCGTGCGGGCGCTTAGGCGCCGAGATAACGCTCGAACCACTGCAACGCGTACCGCGCAACGGCTTCCAGTGTGCCGGGCTCTTCGAACAGGTGGGTCGCGCAGGGGACGATCACAAGATCCTTCGGACATTCGAGAAGAGCGAAAGCCTCCCGGTTGACTTCGATGACAGTGGCGTCGAGCCCGCCTACCACGAGCAACATAGGCGCCTGCGCCGCGGCGAGGACGTCGCGTCCGGCGAGATCGGGCCTGCCGCCTCGCGAAACGATCGCCTCAATCGGGACCGACGACACGTGCGCCTCGCGGATCGCCGCAGCCGCGCCCGTGCTCGCGCCGAAGTAACCAAACGAGAGGCGTGCCGTCTGCCCAGTATGTGGCCACCGAACTCAACCGGGCCAGCATCGGAACGCTGCTGATGGACTTGCTCTCCGAGCAGGAAGATGCGACGCGTCCGCCGTCATTCTCGCGGGCGCGCTGATGCTGGGCAAGCATTAGATTGCCCGGCAGGCTTCCGCGCATCTCCGGCACGCGTCGCTGCATGTGCCGCAGTGCTCAGGCGCATGCCGCGCACATTCATCGGCGCACTCGTCACAGATTCGTGCGCAAAGTTCGCAAAACTCGGGTGCGAAATGGCTTTGTCGAGCCAACGCCGCAGATGTGAGGCGGCATAGCGAAGCGCAATCGGCGTTGAGGCGAATACATTTGGCCATGTTCACCCTGCCCGGTTCATCGAGGCAGGCGGATGCGCAGCGATCGCAGGCAGCGGCACAAGCATCGCAG
This sequence comes from Paraburkholderia sp. SIMBA_054, assembly GCF_046534875.1. Lineage (NCBI taxonomy): Bacteria > Pseudomonadati > Pseudomonadota > Betaproteobacteria > Burkholderiales > Burkholderiaceae > Paraburkholderia > Paraburkholderia sp. SIMBA_054. The sequence continues at coordinate 15,692 of NZ_JAWRXV010000094.1, forward strand.
GCTTCAATAGACGGCTGATAGATTTCGGGATTCATCGACGAAGCTCCAGACTTGAATAGAGTTGTTCGGCGTCCGCCGCGTGTTCTGCTCCAAGGCAAGGCGCAAGGTGTTGCGAATGACCTCAGGGCCGACCCGCGCGCGCCTCTCGTAGCAGCGTAGTCGCTAGTGTCGGTGCCGTAAAGCGAAGCTACGAGCCGGATTTCTCGCGAATAGCTTCATGAAACGTTTCGAGTTTGATTCGCTGTACCGCTTCGCCGCGGTTCCGGACGAGATTTTTCGAGACAAGGCGACAACAGAGGGACTAACCTCACAGGTCGACGCTATCCGCGATGGCCGCTCGGTGATCGACACCCTGGTCAGGGTGCTTCGGCATAGAATGCCCGCTTCGTCGAATCAACCTGCAAGCAGAGCCCGACTCATGAACGATCCGCGCAAGAAGAACCCGACACTTGGCATCGCAGTATTGATCGTCGTTGTCGTGTTGCTGGTGATCGCGACGATTTTCTACAACGCGATCACGGAAAGGCGCGAATACGAGCGCGAGAACCCTCCCGAATCGGTGGCGTCCGCGGCCTCCGCGGCGGCTGCGGCGGTGAACGCGGTCAAGGGGGCGGCGTCATCGCAGTGAGCGAACCTGACGGCCCTTGCGCGGCGTGCCCTGCGAAGGGGAGCAGCACTCAGCATCCGTAGACGCGCAGGCCAGACCCATTGCGAGAGCTGCGGTGCGGCCTTAAGGCATAAAAGACAGCCGCTCGACGGTGCTACGCGCCGTCTATGGCAAGGTGACAGTGAAGCGCCCGCGGCTGTGGTCGTGGGCGTGTCAAGGGACTGCGCGGACGGAGCAGCGTGTGGTCTGCTCCAACGGCAGGCGACGAACATGGTCAGGGAAGTGCTACCGCTGGATAAGGGCATCTCGTCGAGTGGCATCCGGGATCGGATTCACTTGGAAAACAGCTCGACGCTGAAATAGAGCGTGACATCGCGCGGCTGCCCCAGTCTGTTTCAGACGAACGGGTTCGCGAATACAGTCATGTTGCCGCGGTGAGCGTCGACTCGGCGTGGCTACGCAATTGCGACCTCGAGAGAGAACCTGGCCGCCAGGTGAACCTCGTTGAGGGACGGGCGACGTTCACCGACTGCTGCGCTGAGCGCCAAGTTTTGCAAAAGTTAAGGGCGTAGGCTTGGCTCAAAATTCTTTGAGCCAAGCCGCTCCGCTGGGCGTGGCGGCTATGGAGACTTACCACCATTAAAGATGTGCTCGAACGCAGATCGCCCATCGCCCATCGCCCATCGCATACAAGGGGAAGGCGATGGCGCAGGTGTGTATGTACAATTCGCCTCCCAACAGGAGAGGGGATGACCAGGGGACCCGAAAAGCCTCCTTCTTATGACCGTCCAGATCCACGCAGATCTTTGACGAGCAGTATTGCCGCGGCCGGTACATCGACCGCACCGAAGCCTGCAACGAACGCGAGCCATTGCGGCACGTCGAGCCTGGGTGTCAGTGCTGTGACAATGCCGAATGCGCAGCCAGTCAGCAACAGCACGCCATGCGCGCCGGTGCGCCGTGCCGCGGTGGCCGTGAATTTCGGAATTGCGCGGTGCACGTAACAGACCACGGCAGCTGCCAGCAGGCCCCAATGGAACAGCCCCATGGCCCCCTCCTTATGTCCGCGCGTGACGAGGATGAAACTCCCTTCGCCCGTTACCCGGCGTATGCAGTGCGCGCCAGTGAAAGGCGGATCAGCGCGGGATTCAGCGAAATTTTCGGGTCAACCCCGAAGTGGTCCGAAACAGCATCGATGGCATCATTCCTCATACGCGGCCATAACGATCCAGAGATTGCGACTGTCATCGTGCACCTCTGCCGCCAGTGCATAGAGATCGTGTGGTCTGCACGCCTGCCTGAGCGCATTGCGGGCGTGCTCCGTGCTATCGAATGTGTGACCCGACAGTATCCGGACTTCGTTCTGGTCTTCGAACATCCGTCGACCCTTCCGGTACACCAGCGGCTCCTCCTTCCACGTGCGGAAGCATTTCCGCACATGCTGGAAGTCCCCGCCACAGACGTTGACCTGATAGTGTATTCGTGACGCCATGATCGACCCTCGTAATACAATCTGACTTTCCTGAAGCGTAGGACCTCAAACGGCCGTCGAGTTCCGCTGTTGCGGGGCTTTTTTCCGGGTGAAGCGCGAGTCGCTTGCGATGTTCGATAATCATCGTGGGCACGGCGGCCGGCGGCCCGCCACGCGCTCGTCCCCTCTCGCGCAGACCAGGGTAGGTCCAGAATGGCTGGTCGTCAGTCCGGACGACATGAGTCGTCACCACCAATCTTGAGCGCGGTTATCGGCCGTACGACGCCGCGCGACAGACGTTTTTTCGCCGATGACACTGATCCGGCCAGATCCGAAAACTGACGTGAGTCGGCGACGACGCGACGGACGGCATCCTGCGCGAGGCGGACCAGGGGCAAACCGCACAGGATCAGCCGGCCAGACAGCGCATCGCGCCGCCGGCGGCCGGCTTCGCAGTGCCGGCTCAGCCTTGCTGCGCAAAGATCTTCCAGGTTTTTTTCTGCGTCGCAGTATCGGCCGTTTCATGCACCGGGCAATCCAGCCGCAAGTCCGCATCCGCCATCGACAGGTCGAGCAGCTCGCAATGGTGCCGCGTCTTCTTCGGATTCTTGCCCGGTTCGAAGTGCACGCACGTCACGCACATCCGGTGCGGCGGAATATGATCCTGAACCTCGAGTTGACGCACCGTCTTCAGCAGCGTGCGATAGAAGAGCGACTGCTCCTCGGCGTGCAGTGTGCCGACCGCCTTCGCGAGGAAATCCGGCCATTGCGCGGCGCGCCTGGCGGCGGTGCGGCCGCGAGCCGTCAGCCGTACGGCGAGCGCACGTCCGTCGTCGGGTGCGCGGCGCTTTTCGACGAGCCCCTTGCTATCGAGCGTACTGACGGCGTCACTCGTGGTCGCGGCGGTCAGCGCGGTTTCGCGCGCGATCTCACCCAGACGCATCGGGCCGTTCCGCTGCATCAGCAGCACCAGGATCTCGCCCTGCGTCGGCGTCAGACCTGCGCCTTCCGCCCACTGCCACGCCTGGCTCCCGCATCGCCGTGCTGAGTCGCAACAGGCTGTGGGTCACCCGTCCGGTTGCCTGCTCGCCGTAAACGGATTCGCTCATAGTCTTTCGCTCGTTGTTGACTGTTTGTCCCTGTTCGTCGACATCCGATATGCAATGCCGGCGCGCGGAAGTCTGTGGGGGCGGCGTTGCCGGGATATCGGAACGCCGATTCCTGCTATCTCAAAAATCTCCTGCAGTTCAGGCCGGTTCCACAGAAATTTCAACTCTCGAGGTTCAGCTGCGAGCATTTGGGCGCAGACAGGCGGTTTGCTGCGTGAGAATAGCATAACTAACTATCCAGCGACATCGCGATACCCGCAGAAACGAAAATGGCTATTTAATACTACTATATTTATACGAGAGCGTGGCTTCGGATGCATTGGTACTCCAAACGGGTGCGACAACGTTGTCCGCTCAGGCACGGAGGTTGCTGTAGAGATGGTGGATCATCGTATGGAGGGCCATGACATGAAACGCAACGTCACAACGATCGTGCTTGCCGCACTGATGGCATTGCTGTCAGCAGCAGGTTGCAAACGCGCCGAGAACAGCAGTACACAGGGCAGCGATACTGGCATGAGCGCCCCGGCCGTCGCGGCGAGCGGCGCAGCAACAGGCGGCGCCTCAGGTGCGAGTCAGTGAGTGAAGTAGCACCACACATTTTACCCGTTAAGCCGGCACGAGTTGTCGTCGGCACGGGAGATGGCCCGCGAGTCGGATTCGCCCTCGCGGGCCGTTCTCCTGTTGTGAAATGTCCGGACTGCGCAGCGATAGTGGTCAGTATGGCGCTGTAAGGAACCAGGGTCTTGAGGTCCCGCAGCGCAATTCGACCATATCGCCCGTCACGTCGTCGCATGCGATGGTGCTCCAGCCCTTCTGGGTCACGTGTTCATGGAACAGTTCTGGAACGATGTCGCCCGTTGCGCCCGACAGGATTACCAGCCACTTAACGACGACCTCCGCTGCGCTACGGCTTTCAGGGAAGAAACGCGACACCTATAGCTAGACACCCACGGCTACTAACAGGGCGGTTTGCCGAGGTCGGCGAACGCTTTACCTGGAATGACGGCGAACCCCGATCACCTGAGGCTGCGCTGCCGGGATAGTGTTCGGAGGGATGGCAAGAACCGGTGTTTGGGGCAGCGCGTGCACATATGGATGGCATGACATGAAGGACATATTGGCATCGTTCAGGGAAGCCCGTGGCGGAACTGCCCGCAGATGGTCTGCGGACAAGAACTCAAACGTCGCCACTTCATGCCACTGCCGAAATACGCCTGAAGCAGGCGTGAGTTCGTACAGGTCCGTCAGCAAGATGTTTGTTCCAGGACCGGTTCATCGCTTCACGTCTTCCGCTGGCGCATCCCGCGAGGCGAAACTTCCTGATTGGGGCAGGTCTGGTCCTCGACTATCTGTGCGGGCTCGGCTTCCTTGACTCCCAACTCGCGGAACTGGACAATGCGATCCTGCTCATGAAATCTACGACACCGAGGCCGCAGCGCGCGAGGTCATGGACCTGTCGAAGCGGCTCGCGCACGAGGGGCGAACATCAAGGGCGTGCGTCTGGACATCCTGGCGTACGCGCGACGCGTGAGGGACATTCTGGACGCGGGCGGCCGCAATGCCTTGCAACAATAGCGCGACCTTGTCGAGCCCGTTGATGCGGCGCCAGGGTTTCTCCGCTTCCGGGATCCTCAGGATCTACAGGAAAATCGGTTGTGACGCGCAAAGTACGGCCGACCGTTGGTGCGCGGACGGACCGTGATCGTTGGATCGTGCCATTGCCGTAATGCGGCACGAACGGTAGACGTATGAAGCTCGCTGGATCCGGGCGTCCGCAAGCGCACTTTTTTACGTCGCCCCGCGCCGGTCAAGCGCCGTCGTCACGTCGTCAGCCTCAGATCGCTTCCGGCATGGTGACGTCGCCGCCCGTCGGGGTTGTCGTGCGCCGACCGTTAACCCAATGAATTCGCCAGAGCGCGCAGGATTTGATTCGGATTATCTTCGATGGGCGAACCGTGGGACACGAGAATGCGCTTCAGCGACTCAAGTGATGCCCATTGCAGAAGCTGGACGCGCAGTGCCTCTTTATCCTCGATGAGGACCAGCCTCACTGGCTTCGGGATGTGCGGCTCGTCTCCGGCAAAACCCATCATCCGCAGCAGCCAGCCGCCGAACCCCGATTCATCGCGAATATTACCGACGAGATCATTCAACACCAGTGTCATACCGTTCGGAGTACGTATGACAAGCGCCGCCTCATGTCCACGCGTTCCAGGAACGGTCACGAACTGCACATTCGGATCGCCGAAGCCGGGGTCCGTCGTGTCGACGTGCACCGTTTCTTCCACCTTCGCCCGGGACCCTTCTGGCGCAACAACCTGTATCGACGGGTAGCGCTCTTTCCAGACTCTCGCGTCTAGCCGGTGATGGTCGTTCGGCACCACCAGAAAGGCGGGCTGTCCGTATTCCTCGAGCGCCAGCATCTCGACCTCATCAAGCGCAATTGCGCTGAATATGACCAGTCGCGAGTCGTGCAAACGCGCCACGGTCATGCGTCGCGGAAGGTCGGTAAGCGGCATATGGAGCTCACCGGTCACCGTGAGGACGTTTTCGTCGACTTCTGTGAGCTTGCCATGGGGCAACACTTTCCACTGCTGAAAAGGCCTGGTCATCGCCGAGCTCCGTTTTGAGGGCGGTCCCTACAGATGTGGAGTGTGCGCGCAAGAGGACGGTCAAGCAAATGACTCGAATAGCGAGCTCCTCGCATTCCATTATCTACCTGCTCCATGCCAATGCGACGCTTTCCATAAGGCCGACGTTCACGGACGATTTCAAGCCGCGCCATTAGCTTCTGACTTGCATGGAGCATAACTATGCGCCACGCCGAAATGGTAGCTGTTTCGCCAGTTTTCGGATTCCGTACGGGACGCTGGGATTTGTCTTGCAATTGAAAGTTGCCGAAGCCAGACAGCTTCACCTTTTCGCTGCATTCCGGCGTGCCGCGTATCACTTCAAGAAAAGCCTCGACCATCTCCTTCGCTTCCTGTTTGCGCAGACTCGCGCAATCGCACAGTATTTCGATCAGCTCAGCCATCTTGAGGATCGACGTCTCAGTGGCCGCGTCAGTAGTCGAGATCGGGGTAGACGCCTTGAGATGACGTGGCGGGCCGCTCTGCTTCAGCTCGCCCGCCTGCCGTCGATGAGCTGACGCGCCTCGCGAGCGCAGTGATTCAATGCGCGCTCGACGGTCATGGGTTCCGTCTCCATCCCTTCGATGCGTCGGTTCTGGCGGAAAAGAACCTGTCCGGTGGCGACTTCCTCTATCGACATCGCAACATCGACGTGAGGCTGCTCGCCGTCATTTTCCCTTTCGACTGCGTTCATCGAGACCGCGCAGCCTCTATGCATAAACGAATTTTCCATCGTTGCACTCCTTTCGGTGAGGGAGATCCTGACACGGCCATACAGAACCTTTGACATGGGCGCCGACTATCGTTCCACGACGATTGCTGATGAGCCGTACCGTCGCGTCCCGGCTAACGGGACGGATGTGTATTTGCTGCCTGACCGCACGCGGCTAGCGGCGGGTCAGTTCCCGGTGGTGTCCGGCGAGATAGTCCGCGACATCGGCAAACCTGCTGGCGGGGTCGTTCGTGATATGGCCAGTTCCTGTGGTACGTCCATGCTACAGTGCGAGCCCGCGAAGGCGGGGAGATCGGGTCGGGTGCAGGCTCAAAGGGACCAGTCATGAATGAGCAGAAACTGATGGATGCGGTCGCGGCTGCGACGGGCGGGAGCAACGCGGCAACCAGCGAGGCAGTCGACGCGTCATCGCGTCGGTCACTGACGCCGTCACGACCGGCGAGACCGATCCAGCTGATCGGCTTCGGTTCGTTTTCCACCGGAACGCGTAACGCGCGTAGCGAGACGGGTGACGTACGTACCTATGGCGTACTAGTACTAGTCATCGGCTGATCAGGAAATCCGATGAACGCACTCATTTGCAGCAAACCGTCAGCGAGGCATCACGGACCTGCCACGCCGACGCGTCGATTCCAAAGGACTTGATGAACTGCGTGGATAAGCTCGATAAGGAACGCAAACCCGCGAAGCAGGTCATGTCGTCAAAGGTCGCTCGATCTGTCGCTTGAGGCGGGTGTCTCGTAGCGCCAGATCAGCTTCACGGATAGCGGACGCCAGCGGGGTCCGGGAGACGCTGCTGACTCTCGCGCAAGACACTCGACGTACCACCGCGCGAGCGCAATGCACCGCAGCTCGCTGCTGGATGCTCACCCCTTTGTTCGGAGGCGCTGTGGAACGCACGGGAGATGCGTAGTGTTATCCACCAACTCGAGTGGGTCGTTCGCCGGCACGAACTGTATCCAGCGATCGCATCAGGATCGCGCAAGACTGGACACGCCAGGGTCTGCCTGGGTCAGCCCACAGCCTTTGCGGGTTCCGCTCCAGCTTCGCTCCGCGGACCGGTGGAGTGCGGGCGACTGCCAACGCCCACCGAATCCCGGAGATGCCTGACACGCAACCGACCTATGATGGAATCATCGAGGTGCGACACTCGCGCCTCCTGACCCGAAGGAGCGAGAACCATGGCCAAGAAGAAGACCGAGTCAGTTTATCGTGTCACGGAAATCATTGGCACGAGCGCAGTTTCCTGGGAGGAGGCGGCAAAAAATGCCGTGGAAACAGCCGCCAAGGCGCTGCGTGATCTGCGTGTCGCCGAAGTCTGCAAGCTCGACATGAAGGTCGATGGCGGCAAGGTCGTTGAATACCGCGCGCGAGTGTCCTTGTCGTTCAAGTACGAAGCCTGAGCGGTTGACTTGCCGACTGGAGTGGAAAGCCCGCATAGACGAGGCTTTCCCTCGTCAGAAGGTCGGCCTCCGGCTACGATCGTCGATCGTTTGCTCCGGAGCATATGCAAGGCTGCCGATGACACAAGGTGGCGCGGCTAGCCGAACCTGGTTGCGATTAAAGCGGTCGTGCGCCGCGCACGGCGACGTCGGCGCCCCGGCGCCTGCCCCAAGGTTTTGGCTCGTGCATGTGCGCGAGGGGCAGCGACGGGGGAGCCCCGAACTCCGGCCGCGGGACCGTAGGTCAAGTCCGACAACCCTGTGCCATGGCACAGGGATATGAATGTGGCACCGACTGGAGCGCTCACTGTTCGAGCACATACTTGCCGGGCGCATCATCCAGTGTCGTACCCGCGCCGATTGACGGCGGTGCAATCTGTTTACTGGAGCGCGCGGCAAGCCATTGTTGCCAAGACGGCCACCATGAGCCGGATTGCGCTGGCATCGTTGCCAACCAGGTGTCCGGGTCAACGTACGGATCGCTATCGCGCCGGATGCCGAAGCGGTAACGGCGTCCGGTGTGGCCGGGTTCCGAAATGATACCCGCGTTGTGGCCTCCCGAGGTGAGCACGAAACCGATCTCCGTATTGGTCAGCGCGTGGAGTTTGTACACCGAACGCCACGGCGATACGTGATCGCGTTCGGTACCCACGACAAAAATCGGCAGCTGCAGCCCGGCTATCCGCACCGGTCTTCCATGCACACAATAACGGCCTTCGGCCAGATCGTTGTGGAGGTACAGGTGTCTGAGCGTCTCAATGTGCAACCGGTATGGCAACCGTGTGCCATCTGCATTCCACGCCATCAGTTCGGTGGGTTGTGTGCGTATGCCAAGCAGGTATTCGCGCACCAGACGCGACCAGATGAGATCGCGCGAGCGCAGCAGCTGAAACGCAGCGGCCATTTGCTCGCCATCCAGATAACCCTGCTTCCACATCAATGCGTCCAGATAGACGAGCTGGCCCGCGTCGATGAACAGACCAAGTTCGCCCGGCTCGCCGAAGTCGGTCTGCGCGGCGAATAGCGTCATGGATTTCAGGACTGAAGACCCGGACCGGGCTTCGCGAGCATGTGCGGCGGCGCCCATCGTCAGTAGCGTGCCGCCGAGGCAATAGCCTGCCGCATGCACCGGTGTCCCGCCAGTAATGCGACGCACCTGCGCCAGTGCCTCGAACAGGCCCCGTTCGAGATAGTCGTTCAGGCCGACATCCCGCGCTTCGTTGCGGGGGTTCCGCCAGGAAATCATGAACACCGTGTGCCCGTGTTCGACAAGATAGCGAACGAGCGAGTTGTGCGGCGAAAGATCGAGAATGTAGTACTTCAGTATCCACGAAGGAACGATCAATACCGGCTCACGCCAGACCGTTGAGGTCTGCGGCTGATACTGGATCAGCTCGATGATACGGTTGCGGTACACGACCTTGCCCGGAGTGATCGCAACGTCCCGTCCGACGCCACCGCCGGGAATGTGCCCACGCCTTGAGGAAGGTCCGGACTTCGACAGCAGATCCTCCTGGTCTTCCAGCCAGTTGCGCGCACCATCAAGGAAATTACGACCGCCAGTTTCTGCGGCTGCACGCAGCACCACCGGATTGAGCCACCAGCAGTTCGCCGGTGACAGCATGTCGGTGCATTGGTGCGCGGCGAAACTCACCACCTGCTCGTGGTGCGGAGAAACCCCGGGCACGCCAGTGGTGGCTTCGTGCCAGAACGATTCAAACTGGGCAAACGTGTCGCGCAGCACCTTGAACGGCCAATGGTCCCACTGCGCATCGTCGAAGCGCGGGTCGCCGCCATGCCCGTTGCTCATCTGCGCGCCGGTCAGGAAGCTGTGCCAGTCCGTCAGAAGGCGGGTCGCGAGCGCATCGTGCTTGCCTGGTGAGCACGCCAGATGCAGCGCCCAGTCGAACCATGCCAGCGACAGCGAGGCGGGCGAGCCACCGCCCGCAGCCTGGGCAAGCGCGGCAAACACGGTCCGGTCGAGCTGCGTAAGCACCTCAGAAAGAGTTTCCGGCTGTCGCGTCTCGCCGTCCGGGTCTGCCGGGGTCTCCGGCGGCCAGGAGGCTTCAGAAGGTCCTGGTCTTATCGCGATGTCGGCCATCAGTCACTCCAGTGGTGCTACGGGTATTGATTGGTCAACGAGCCATCGCCGCGGTGCCTGTCGCGGCCCTCAATGAACTAGCGACGCAATTAATATGCCAAGCAAGTAGTGGTGCACACCATTTGGCACCGGCGTGAAAGCAACAGACGAACGCGCGTTCGCGGGCGCATCCGGATTGCTGTTGAGCTCTTGCGGGCAAGCTCGCTCAACCTATATTTGAAGTTGGCAAGCCGGGCTTTCGCGCGGACTCGTGGCACATCCAGCGACTGCCGCGTCCCGGCCACGAGCCACATAACAACCCATTGCATCGCGCCGGGGCAAGCGCGGAACTTCATCACCCCTGACCGCAACGAAACCAATGACACTCGCGATGCCCTGACGTTCTTGCCGGGATCCCTATGCTTTACCAGATCGTCGAATATCAGCGCGCGCTGCTGGCACCGTGGGCGGCCTGCGCTGCGGAAGTCACGAACGCACTGGTCGGCCCCGACAGCGCGCTCGCCCATTTCCCGGGTGCACAATGCATGGCTGCCGCCAGCGGACTGCTATGGACGTTTGCGAAAGCGTACCCAAAGCCAGCCTTCGGCGTGACCTCTGTTAATCTCGACGGCCGCGTCATTCCGGTCATCGAAGAGGTCGCGCTTGAAGGGCCATTCTGTCGTCTTCGTCATTTCTTCCACGACACGGTGGGGAACTGCGCCACCACCGGGCCGCGTGAGAGGCCGGTCGTGCTGGTTTGTGCACCGCTCGCAGGTCATCAGCGGTCCTGCTGCATGAAGTCGTCGAATCGCTTTTGCTGGATCATGACGTGTACCTGACCGACTGGAACGATGCGCGCCGCGTGCCGGCGGCCGAAGGGCCGTTCCACCTCGATGACGATGTGCTGCAATTGCGGGCGTTTATCCGTCATATCGGCGCGCACGATCTGCACGTGCTTGCCGTATGCCAGGCAACCATACCCGCGCTGGCGACCGTCTCGCTGCTGGCGAGCGCCGGTGAGTCGCCCCCTAAAAGCCTGATTCTGATGGGCGGCCCGATCGACGCGCGACGAAGCCCCACCGCGATCGACCGTCTGGCGACGTGCCACCCGCTTGCATGGTTTCAGCACAACCTGATCCACCCGGTACCGGAGCAATACCCCGGCGCCGGGCGCAAGGTGTATCCGGGCTTTCTGCAGCATGCCGGCCTTGTCGCGGCGCACCCGGACCGCCTCGTGGGTCGCCACTGGGACTATTACGTCGATCTGCTTCGCGGCGACGTCGACAGTGCGCGGGCGCATCAGCGCGATTGCGATGTGTATAACGCCGTGCTCGACATACCGGCCGAGTTCTATCTGGATACCATACAGACCGTGTTCCAGGAATTCCGCCTCGCCCGTGGACGTTGGCGAGTCGGGGATCAGCTGGTGCGCCCGCAGGACATCCACGGGACCGCGCTGCTCACCATCGAAGGAGAAACAGACGACATCTCCGGCCGTGGCCAGACGCATGCCGCGCACGACCTGTGTCGGGGCATGGCCGCGCGTTACAGGCGGCAACTGACGTTGCGAGACTGCGGGCATTACGATCTTTTCTCGGGGCAGCACTGGCGGACCGAAGCCTATCCCGCCATCCACGATCTGATCCGGAACCACGCGGACGCTGCTCGATAGCGGGGCAGGTCCATGCTATGTGGCAAGGGTACATCGCCGGGCGCTTTCGCGCGGCTGTGGCGGCGGTGGTGATTTGTGGGGGACGCCGAGGACCGGCGTACTCCAAAGCGAGGTCAGAGCGGCGGTGCCTCACGGATTGTCTCTTCAGCGCCGAACCCACTTTGCGCGGCATGCAAACAGCATATCAAGGACTACCTATTGATGCATCTCGGAGCAGTCCCGTGCCGCAGTGGCGGAACCGGACATGATGAAGTGTAGTGATCCGATATGGTTTTGCCGACATCTCCTGGTCCATCGCGACAGCGGGAGACATCAATGGTTATTGAGTCTTTTCGCTGGTCAAAAATCTGAAAATAAGCGACTGGCATGCGATGTAATAAATATTTCGCAATTTCAGGTTATAAGCGGCCACGCCTGGAAAGAGAATTCTGGCCTGTAAACGCCCTAGAATAGGGGCGCGCCGCTGCGCCGTTCGTATAAATCGTCCTATGCCCCCGCCCATCATGGCTTCCACGGCCTCCGCACCGGCACGGCGAGAGCATGCATTGCCTTCGATATGTAGATCATATAAACAGACAAATCAAAAAGGTACTCCGCATATTGCATTTGCCTTGCAGATGTACATCAGGATTCAGACGGCGATTCATGGCGTGCAATGCTCCGTGTAACTCATCCAGACCAAACGTTAGTAATTACTTCAAGCTGCGAAGATGTGACACGACTTCGGGCCTGTTTGGCATCACCCGCTTTTTGTCGCCGGCAGCCCCGGGAAGTTTCACTGGCGAAATATCGGGTTGCGTGGAAACGAGCGAAGTGCTGTTCCACGACCCTCGTCACCATCGTGATGATGGTCGCCGGGCGAAAGCGCTATCGCAATAAGGGGCGTAGACGCATTCATTGGGTGGCGGCGAGAGAAAAAAGACACTTCAAGGATGCTTCAGATAGGTCGATTCAATTGGTACCCCGACCGCTGCCGTCCTGTAATGGAATCTTCGTCGTTTGGCAACGCCAGCACCTGTCGATGCCCACACCAGCACCCTTCCGCAGCCCAGCGCGGCGGATGTAGTACGGGCAATCGCGGCTGAGACCCATACGCCTGTGGAGCGAGTGTCGAAAATGAAGCCGACACGGGAGCTTCGATACGACGCGCTTCATCAATTGGTCACCGTTGCCGAACATGCTGGGCGTTGGGCATACATCTTCAGGAGGCGAACATGGCTGATTTTCAGGGACAAGCTGCTACAACCCAGCGAGCTAATCTCGACTTCTTCTTCGGCCTGGCGGGCACAATGCTGGAAGGCGAGGAAAAGCTCGTCAGACTGAATCTTGAGACGGCGAAGACGGCGTTCGCCGATTGGTATCAACGCGTGCAAGACGGGATAGCGAAAAAGGACAAACAGGAAGTTGGTGATTTGCAAGACGCGCTGACGCTGCCTTCGGCGGACAAGGTCCTGACGTACGAACGGCAGGTTGCCGAGATTGCGACGACCACGCAAACGCAGCTGGCAGAGGTCGTCAATGCCCGATACCAGGAGGCCAGCCGCCAGGTTCAATCGTTCGTCGAGAGTCTCGCGCAAAACACCCCGGTCGGCTCCGAAGCCGCAATCGCATTTATGAAGCAAGCTATCACGCTGGCCAACACCGCTCAGGAAGCCGTGCAGAAGGCTACGAAGCAGGCCGTCGCAGTCGCGCAAAGTAACGTGGAAGCCGCAACGAAAGCCGCATCGGTGGTGACCGAAGCGGCTGACCAGGCAGTTGAGAAAGGGGCATAGGCGGTGAAGGCAGCGAAGCAATAATTTGAAGGAACGTTGAACACGCGTGGTCGCACGACGTGGCGACCTAATGCGGCCCGGCCACACTGCGACGTGGCCGCTACCGGACGAGCCCAGCTCTCGTGCGCTGGGTCGTTCGTTCCGGCGCACATTTGGAAATACGAGAGGCCCATACTTATCACTTTAAGCTTGAGTTGGCGCATAGCGGTTTATACGACCGCTCGTTGCGCGGGTCAGAGGGCAACCGAATTAGAAGGACTTTCCCGATCTCGTGGCATAGCGATATGCCAGGATGATTGGTGCTGGGCAACCCATCTGAGAAGGGGAATGATGTTCTTGGCCAGATCCACGCCGATACGAGTAATCTTGTCCATGACTTCAGGCGAACCTCGTGGCCGAGCGCGCGCAGCTTGCGTGCCCAGTAGTGGGCTGCGCTGCAAGCTTCCATTGCGACCAGGCATGGCTTGAGGTTGGCAAACCATTCGAGAAACTCTTCTGCCGCGAGATTGCTTTCCTGACCACCACGCGTTCCATGCTGTCCACGCCGTGTACCTGGATGATCGCGCCGCAGTTCGCCGCGCCATACCGCAAGGGCGGCAAGCACGTGAAGAACGACAGGCTGGATGCCGAGGCCATCTGCGAGGCCGCGGGCCGACCGCATATGCGCTTCGTGGCCGTCAAAACGACGGACCAGCAAAACGTGCTGGTGCTGCACCGGATGCGGGACGGTTTCGTTGAGGAGCGTACCGCGCTCGTCAACCGGCTGCGCGGTGAGCTGGTGGAGTTCGGCGTGTTCCTGCCGCAAGGCATCGACGCATTTCGTGCCCACTTCGTCGAGGCACTGGAGGACGGGCCACTGAACTGAACGGTGTCGCGCGCACTGCGCTGCTGCGAGGCTGGGAGCACCTGCAGGCCCTCGACCAGCAAATCGCCTGGTGCGACGCGCAAGTCGCCACGCACGTGAAGCACGACAGCAACGCGCAGCGCGTCATGGCGGTCATCCGCATCGGGCCGCTCACCGCGTCGGCCGCGGTGGCCACCGTCGGCGACGCTCACCTGTTCAAGAACGGACGCCAATTTGCCGCCTGGCTCGGCACGATGCCCAAACAAGCGAGCAGCGGCGGCAAGACCCGGCTGGGCCGCATCACCAAACAGGGCAACACGTATCTGCGCACGCTGCTGTTCCAAGGCGCGCGCTCGGCCGTCACGAGCGCCCATCGACGAACCGACCGGCTCTCGCGCTGGATCGTTCAGCTCCAGGCACGCGTGGGTTGGTATCGAACGCTGGTGGCCGTCGCCAACAAGCACGCGCGCATCCGTACGCCACCACCCCATGACGCTTGCCACGAATACACCCCAGCACGCGCCAAGGACCAGCATTATGAACGGAATGGCGGCGCACATCGTGTCGAACGAGAGTGCGCGTAGAACACGCGGCAATGCATACTGGTCACTGGCCGTAAGGAACAACGCGAAGAGTCCAGTAGACACAGCCGTGCGCCCGTGCATGAAGGCACGGGCAGGCCGCACACGGTAGCGGACGATTAAATATGCGAAAAAGTAGGCAACGGCCGCAGGAGCGACCAGCAACAGCTAAAAGAGCGCGTCGTTCTGGACTGCAAAGCCCATCAACGCCTCGTGCAGATTGTCCAACGCTGCTTCCAGCAGAGCGCGCCATTCCGGGGGCTGGCGTCACCGACCGACTTTTCGACTGTCAGGCGGCCTTGCCTTTCCTGCGGGCGCGCAGAAGCGTGGAAATGCTCCCCCCGATTGCTCGGCTGCCTGTTGGTAGGTGATTCCCTGCCTGATCAGGGACAAGCCCTTGTTCACCAGACGCGGTGTCGCGTTGGGCCGGCCGAGGCGCGTGCCCCTGGCGCGCGCATTGGCCAGGCCCGAGCGGACACGTTCCCGAATGAGCTCCCTTTCGAATTCCGCGACCGCCGAGAGCAATTGCGCCTGCATCCGATCCACTTTGGTGTGCTCATGTCAATCTGGCCAGGTACCACGAAGGCCACTCCAAGCGCTTCCAATTCCGCCATTGTCA
>NZ_JAWRXV010000618.1:0-279 GCF_046534875.1 Paraburkholderia sp. SIMBA_054
GCCGAAGACCGAGCCGCCGACAACATGAACCCGAACCCGCTTGCCAAACCGACCCATGAGTGACCCGAGCATCACCGTCGTTCTGATCGAAGACGAAAAGCAGATCCGCCGTTTCGTGCGGACGGCGCTCGAAGACGAGGGCATCGTCGTGCATGACGCCGAGACCGGCAAGCAGGGTCTCGTGGAGGCCGCGACGCGCAAGCCCGACCTCGTGATCGTCGATCTCGGCCTGCCCGATACCGACGGCCTCGACGTGATCCGCGAATTGCGCGGCTGGAG
>NZ_JAWRXV010000619.1:0-279 GCF_046534875.1 Paraburkholderia sp. SIMBA_054
GTAGTAGAGCGCCTGGCGATGTCCGACCGTATCCGCCATCGCCTTGCTCACCAGATTGCCCGGCGGAATGCCCCAGTTGATTTCGGAGAGGCCGAACACCGCTTCATCGGCTGCGATCGCGAGATCGCACGCGACGAGCGGCGAGAAGCCGCCGCCGAAACACCAGCCGTTGACCATCGCGATGGTCGGCTTCGAGTACATGCGCAAGAGCTTCCATTGCCATTGGCAGGCGTCGCGACGAATCTTCTCTTGCAGGATTTCCGGGCCCGCGTCGACTTC
>NZ_JAWRXV010000095.1:0-31054 GCF_046534875.1 Paraburkholderia sp. SIMBA_054
TTTTCGATCCTTGTCTGCTCGAGTACCTGCGTGACGGGCATTGTGGTGACGCGCTGGATCACTTCATCGACGCGGCTCTCGTATTTCGGAGACAGGTGAAGCACGATGACGAACGCCATGTCCGCTTCGCGCGGCATCTGTTCAAAAAAACGAAGTAGCGCCTGGATGCCGCCTGCGGATGCGCCGATTCCGACCACCGGGAAGTCGAGCGTTGAGCGCCCAGGGGCAGGCTGGCCAGCAGGCGAATCCGTGGATGTGTCGGTCGTCATGGAAAAGCGAAATGCCTTCGATTTGACAGTTCTGTGTTCTTCGCGCGAACTGATCGGAGGGGACCGGTCCGCCGCGCGAATCGACGCCGCGTCCCAGCTAGGCCGAATACTCACAGCGTGTCGACAGCCACCGCCGACTCCTGGAATCCGCGGGCGCAGGTTCGCCGCACGCTACGACCAAACATTGACATCGTTATGCCGCAAGCTAATCCCGCAAGCGATGTTCCTGCGATGTTTGTCGAATACGAATACCTTAGCGGCGAAGAGAAAATATTATTTTAATCCAGACGCGACGCCCGAACAGAACCGAACGGGTGCCTGCGAGAGCAGGCCATCGCGATCCGGCAAGATCGAAATCGCATTTCGTTTCCGAAAAAATTTGAATCAGATGTCACGTGCCCGGTCTCGGAATGCCATGTCGAGGCCTTGCACGCATATAACTCGTCCGGCAACCGCGCGTTAAACCATATCTGCAAAGCACTCCAGCGCCTCTTCCGTCCCACAGACGCTGCTGTATTCGTGCCCGCCAACCGTACCTTGCGCGTCTCTCGGCCTGTCGCCGTGCCAACGAAGACTCGTCCGATTCCGCTGTCGAATCAGGTAAAAGAGGGTAAAGGTGCGGCCGCAAAGGTGTGCATTGTCAGCATTGGCCGCGTCGCCGCGGTGTCTGACAGGGGCGCCCAGCCGGACGCGCCTTTGCTTGCGAGAGCGCCCCAGCGCCATGCGGCGCACCGCGCTCGTGAGGTGTACGCTGGAAGCCCGACTGATCCGTCCGGACACAGGATCAGGTCTTGGTGCTCAATTCGCGCACGGGAGACGATCATGCTCAGACTTTTCGGCATCCTGGCACTAGCGGCTGCCGTCTCGGGATGCGTGGCTGCTCCGCCGTACGGTTACAGCGATCCTGCGTCCGGCCCAGGCTATTACGCGCCGGGTCCCAGCATCGGCGTGGGTGTGGGAGGCGGCAGCTTCGGCGGTGGGGTGGGGGTGGGCGTCGGCGTCGGGTTCTGAGCACAGCGCGGCCAGCCGACCTCCGTTGGCCGGACCGCCCGCTTGTTTCGCGCCACCGCAAAAGCGTTTGCTGTCGCCGGAAGCGCGCCGTTCACGCAGTCCGCTTCCCGCAACACGTCGCGTGACCGCGTTCCCGCGAACTGTTCGGCGCAACCGAATGACTGGAACATCAGCTACGCTTCGTCCCACGACCGGCGATCGCGCGCCGGTACCGGTCGTTGTCGACAATGAGGTGGTCGATCCGCTCGCGCAACTGCCGGTTCTGCGTGCGCAGCGCTTCCGCTTCGGCAGACACCTGCAGCCGTACGGCGTCGTTCTGCGCCTTGAGGAATTTCTCGGTCCCGGCGAGCTGCCCGGCAGCCCGGGCGAGCAACTCCGCATCCCGACCCGACGCCACGATCGTCTCGCGCAGGTCCGCGAGCATGGCATTGACGTGTTCACCCGCGAGATCGCGCGCGGCCTGCGCGGCGCCGAGTTCGCGGCGTAGCTCCCCCATTTCCTTTTCCTGCTGGCGGATCCGCGCGTGCGCATCCTCGAGCGCCGCCGTCGTCAGCTGCAGCTGGCGCCCGTCCCCGTTGCCAGCAACAGCGGACTTCCCCGGTTGGACGAGCAGCGCATGCACAGGCGCGATGCTCTCACGCAGCAGCTCGCGCACCAGCGGCGCCAGCGCCCCGCGCAGTGCATCGGCGTTGAGGGTGATGGGATAGCTGGCGCCTTCGCCTGCCCGGCCCTGTGCTGCCGCAGGGCGCAGCATGCTTCCACCCGTCGACGCGAAACGTGACGCGACCGGGACCAGCGCCGTCGCTTCAGCCGCGGCCTCGACCGCGCCGTGCTCGAGGGCCTGTGCGCGCAGCACGGCTGCCTGGATGGTTGGCGTGCTCGGCCGCCGGGTGACACCCGACTGCGGCGCGACATCACGCGGCAGCCGCCCGTACGTCATCGCGCCATAGACGCGGCCCGTGATCGCACGCACCGCCGCAACCAGCCCGTCCAGAAAACGCGCATTGTCCAGCGGGAAGTCCCGCTCGAGCGCGGCGAGCGCGCCCATGATCGCGCGCAGCTGCGCGTCATTCCACTCGATGCGCGGACGCCCCATGCTCGCCTCCTAGAACAGCGACGCCTGGCGCGGATCGCGCACGGGCGGCCGCGCCGCGGTGGTCGCCTTGCGATTGCGCGCCGACGCGCGGCGCTGCGGCACCCGGCGCAGATGGGCAATCAGCGACACGACCTGCGCGCCCGCGGTCAGCGTCAGGGCAAACAGGCCAACCTCGCCCGGCGCGCTCGCACCACACAAACGACCTGCGCGCAACGATGGCCGCAGCGCGTGGCGACGCGCGCGAGCGACGAGTTGGCCGCGGCTCATGCCGGGCCAGCACTCGGCGACGAACTGCCGGACGGTCGCGGGCAGTGACTCGGGGGCGGTGTCACCGGCAGCGCCAGCGCAACGAGTTCGAATGCATCGGCCATCGTGAATCAGACTCCCCTTCTGTGACGTCGTGTTGCGCCCGGGCGGGACGGGTGAAGCGAACCACGCGGCGTACAGCCTGCGCGCCGTCGCCCGCTTTGCCGGGATTGTGCCATATATGGAGGTATAAATACGCAGGTATCTATACCTGATCATCTATTCAACAACTTTCATTCTAAAACCTGTGCATCGCATGCTTTTCGGATCCAGTGCATTCCGAACACCATTGGCGTAGACACGTTTGCGACTAAAGGCGCAACAAAATCCGCAGGTTGCAGTCGGCAAAAGGTGAGCTAGAATCAGGCGCATTCTTCACCACCGGATCGCTCACCATGCAAATGGAAAGCTGGGTCGGGGCAATCGAGCGCGAATGGCATCAGTTGCGCCGCGCCGACCCGACACTGGATGTCGAAAAGTTCTCCCGTCACGTCATTGCGGCAAACAAGACTGGATTCCTGTCACCGGAGTCGCTCGCCACAATCGCAAACTCCCTTGCTCACCAGCACGTCAAGCCATGCACCCTATCTGGGCCGCTGGTTACTGTAGCGCATTGGCGCGAACCGCCATCCGGCCTGGCGTACGGCCATGGCCATTTCGCTCGTCACACCAACCGGAGGGGAGGCGGACTTCGCGAGGGGCAACGCGATTCTTGAAGACGTGATGAAGGATGAAACCGCAGAGGATCGTCTGCGCGGCCTGGCCGCCGCCGCGCTGGCCGACAGTGCACGGCTTGGGCGGGGCCGCAGGCGGATGTGAACCGTGCGCGTTCGCTCTACGAGCAGGCCATTGAACTGGGACACAAAGCCTCAGCACACAATCTCGGACTTTTCTGGGAGGGCGTGTGGGGTGCAGAAGACAGGAGCGTTGTCCCGGACCGCACAAAGGCCATGCAGAGCTATCGGCGAGGGGGCGATGACAAACGTTGCCAACGCCGTCTGGAAGCGCTGCGTTGAGGCACTACCGCCTGCGGGTCGGGCGCGTGAAAGATCCTGAGAGGCGGCCGACGGATTTCTCTCATCAATGGATAAAGGCAAGGTGACGGAGAAGAGACTCTCCGTTCCTCCTTGATGCGGGGGCGTACTGCCCCGCCCGCGAGTCGCTCCAGTGCGACAAGCTGGCGTTCAAGCAACGTACCCAGTTCGTCCCGATCGGCAATGTGATCGGCGGAGTCCTTGAAGGCTTTTCGCCCTCGGTATTAAATCCACCGTTGTGGGTCGTCACCGAACGCCAGTCACTGGAAACGCTTAACGTCGAAATATGACAGCATGAGGACGGCCGTTTTGGCGCTGGATGTCCAGGGGAGCCGCATATGTAGCGACTGACGCACCCGATGACAACATTGCCTCCCCTATAATCGATATTCAGAATATCAACATCGCATGGAGTTGTACTTTATGAGTCAAGCCCGCGGGCGATATGCGGGATCCCGGGACGGGGGTCAACACCATCCTCGCCACGAAAGTAAAGCTCCGCCCAACCGCCAGAGACCACCGTATGTGAAGGCGCCTCCCCGCGACGCCGCCCAGACTGCCTCCATCTTCAAAACACGATCGTTTCAGTTTCTGGTCGATGCGGTAGGCGCAGAGAATATCGCCATAGCACTTGAATCGAACATGACGCGCGTGGCCGAACTGATGAAAGGCGAGAGGTTCACGCCCGAGACCGCCTTTCACATGGAAACCACGCTTGGGTTACCGCATGGCTTTTTTGACCAGCCCAATCCTGCGCTCGCGCCCGAGACCATCGCTCTGAAGTCACCGCTCGACTTCATTCAAATCGACGACGGACCCGACGTAGAGTCCGAAGCACTTGAGCCGGCTTCTGCCCTGAACGTCGACCAGCAACCAGTTCCTGAAGATAGTTTGTCCGAGGAAGCGCAAATGCCGAAGAAAGTAGCGGGCGGGTCGCCCAGAGCCGTCAGGAACAGTCGAAGCGAAATGGCCGAACAGCCTGAACCTCGTGCGTCGCTCAACGCTTCGCCTTCGAAAGACAAGGCGTCTCCTGAAACGCCCCAACAGCAACCGCTGGCATTGAGCGACAGCGCCGAGGTGGAGAACATCCGGCGCGCAAACCTCCACCTTCTCACGAGTCGCAACGGATCGAAAGTAAGACTCGGCGTGGTCATGGAGATGAGTGGATTCAACATAGCCGATCGGCTACACGGCAAGAAGCGCATGGACAGTGTCGAAGCGAACCGGTTCACGGAGCGACTGGGTTTGCCAGTTGGCTGGCTGGACACGCCGCGCTCCGAAGCCGAGATTCCAGAGTCGGTGTCGCGTATGCTTACCCCTGCCGCACGCGGCCGCATATCTGTGCAACGACACGAGCCGCATGCGGCCGCAACAAAAAATGATGGCGCGCCTGGGAAACTCGCCGCTGCGAAGGCGCGTACGGGGCGCGCACGGGCGGGCGTCCGGGATGATCCGGAAAGCCCCTCACCTGTTTCGGCGGATGCCGCAGCAGAGCAAGAGACGATCGTCGTCAGCCCGCAAGTTCATGTGAATGATTTCACCGACGACCTTGCCGGCCGCCCACCTGAAGAAAGTAATGGCGAGGCACCGGCAGGCACACCGGCAACCGATGAGTCGCTCCCCGCCCCCGCAGTACCGCAGCGAAACCCGGTACCGCTCCCCTTCGCTTCCGTGACCAGCCTGGACAATCTTCACGGTATTGAACCGATAGCGGAAGCATTGATCAAGACGCTGGCAGGTAAGGCACGCACGGGTCGACTGGACGAATTGAAAGCGCTGGAACTTTTACAGCAAGCGGTCTTGTTGTAAGTCGTTGGCGGCGTCGATCGACCAACGATGCCGCCGCTGATCCGTTGTGAGCGCCACGTTGTCTGGATTTGCGCCGAATTGCATGAGTCCCAGTGAGAGGGGAAACGGTTGTCACCGTGACTCGCGAATTCGCAACACCACCAGATGATGCAGCCCGCGGGCGCCCGGGACGACGCCTTTTGCAGGCGCGAAGTCCGGCCCGCCCGCGTTCAACGAGTACAACCGGCTCGACCTGTCTGTCTGTCGCGCACGCCAGCTTTAGTTATGTCAAGTGCGTAGGATACCAATCTATTTTCCAAAAGCGAACCGGGCACCGAAAATACGAGGTGCAGCCATTGTGTGAAGCCGGCGCTCGACGGTCCCACCTTTATCCATTTGGCACCCTGATAAGCCGTGCTTCCAGCGGCGACCGGCCGCCCCATTCTAACCGTGCCACGACGGTCCTACGGTCGGCCAGTCACGCGCTGCACCATCGCGTAGCACCGACATCTGCAAGCCGCTCTTGAGTGCGTAGTTCGGGTCGTATTGATTGGAGTAGCCCCACCAGTCGAAGCATGCATTCGGGTTCGTCGGTCCTGGCGCAGACGACGCAATCGTGTCGGGATACAAGACCACCAGTTTGTTCGTGTCGGCCCATTCATTGATGCCCGCCTCGGCGACCCAGCGGTTGCCGATAAGTGATGCCTCCTGCAGACAGCCGTGGAGGGCGAGCACGAATCCGCACTTGTTCCCTTGCGCGCAGGCTTTGGGAACAAAAACGCTCCCAGGCGGACTCATAGAAAGGTTTGGCGGCGCCCCGAACTCCGTTTGATCGAATGCGGACAGCGTACCCGACAGCTTTCCGTTGTTGCGCGGTTTCAATGGACCGAGGAACATCGTCAGCCACGTTTTTACTGAATCGTAGACTGCGCCATTCGCCGAGCAACGCACCATGTAGGGACTCCCGAGTGTGCCGCATGCAAGTTCGCCGTCAGGCGATTCCCAGCCGTGCTCGGCGGGAAACGAATTGTCGAAGTGAACATTGGCTTCATAACGCTGGTATTCCGAGTTGAGGTCGGCCATCTCGAGGGGATTAACGACTTGGTCTTGCGTGCCGGACCAGAGGTAGACGGGCTGTCCACGCAGATTCGTCGCCGGGTCGATGGTGCCGAGGGACGATTGCGCGTCCAGGTACGTCTCGGATGCCACAAGCGTGCTGTTGTACGACGCCTGATTCGACGGAAGCGTCAAGCCGCCACAGTTTGCCAAAGCTGTCGCGGCTCGTCCGGCGGCGGCACACCAGTACACTCCGCCAGCGTAGACAGCGGCCCCTTTGAAGGTCGAAGAGTGGGCAACGTGCATCTGCACCGCCGCGAAACCGCCAGACGAGATACCCGCGACGAAGACCTTCCTCGGGTCAATCTGATAGCGCTGAAGTTTTTCGATCCTGGACGCGTCCGCGGCAGGGCTCGACGTGTCAGCTAACGCCTTCGCCTGTGCCGATGCTCCCAATGCACCGGCATCCGTACCGGCCGAATCGCCGCCACCGCCCCACCCGGCGAGGCCGATCGCCAACACAGCTGCCGACGCTAACCGCAGGCCCAAAGCCGTCGTCATCATTGTCGTCTCCTCGTCGGAGTGGAATAGATTAGCAACATCGCTCCGCCCGTCGAACTGTTCAGCGGTCCTGCCTCGTGTCCCAAACCCGGAGCACGAAGATTGTGGCGGGGGGCTCGGCGTATGCGGGTTTGATTTCGAGATGCATTTCGTAGCGCCCCCCGAGGCACACCCACTTGTGAACCTCGCGGGGGGGCGGGCCATCGTACCCGTCCAGTTCCTCCCCGAGCCGGTGATAGTGGGTTTCGCCCAGCTTGTTCGCTTCGGCCAAGAGTGCCTTAACGACCGTTCGCGCCGCTGAGACGTCGTTATAAAGCTTGACATGCTCAGCGATCTGGGCAAGGTCGGACATGGCCTTGCTGGTCAGTTCGACCGGCACGGTTATGCGCGCGGCACCGGCCGTTCGCCTTGCGTGCCGAGGCTATCCGCCCACGCTTCGGCTTCCTTCATCGAAACCACGCGGCCCGCGTCAACGTCGTCCAAGCCCTCCTGGATCAAACGTCGCTTTTCCTTTTCACGCGCCAGGTACGCGATCAAGGCTTTTTTAATGATCCATTGCTTCGGGCGCTCCATCTGCTCGGCCAAGGCGTCAACTTCCTCGGCCAACGCCACGGGTACCTGAGCGGTCAGGGTCCGGGTTGTCGCTGTTGCAGTCATTGCCACCCCTATTATGCATATTCAATAGTCTCTATTGTAAAACAATAAAGTGACTGTGCGAATTGTTTGACGACCTGCGCCTTCCCGCAAGTCCTGTCGCACGCGCGTATAGGAGGTTGCTTCACTCCCATCTCCCCTCTTCGGAAATCGAAGTCACTCGAGCCGACGAAGTGAGTTCAGTCGTTGCCTTCTCAGTGCGCAGCTGTCATCGAAGAAGCCTAAGTCCGCCGGGGTCTGGGCATAGCCTTGCGATGAACTGCCAAGGATGCGGCGAGCGCGGCTGCGGAATCGTCGAGCCAGTGATCGACGGGACTCACCGGACGCGGCGGGCACTCTTCAGCTGTAACCCGCTCGTGCCGGCGAGCGAATTACTGATAACGTCGTCATCTGGAGTCAGGACACGTTGGTCCGTTCTCTTGCCGTCATCTGCACCAGCACGGCGGCGCTGCTCGCATCGCATGCATTCGCCGCCGCGCCGCGCCCGGTCGTCGTCGAACTGTTCACGTCGCAGGGCTGTTCGTCATGCCCGCCGGCCGATCGCTTTCTGTCTGAGTTGAGCGACACACGCACCGATGTGCTGCCTCTGGCCTTTCACGTCACATACTGGAACCGGCTCGGCTGGAAAGATCCGTTTTCATTCGACGGCGCCGATACGCGTCAGGCGCAGTACGCCCAGTGGTTTCGCGACTTCGCGTACACGCCGGAGATGGTGATCGACGGCAAGGCCGAAGTGGTCGGCTCGAATCGAAGTGCAGCCAACTCGGCCATCGACCAAGCGAAGTCCATGGCGTCACGGTCGCTACAGTGAGCGCCGCGCGCGCAGGTGGCGGCGTTTCGGTGTCCATCGGCCCGGGCAGCGGAGGCGCGCGCATGCTGCTGGTCGGCTACGACGCGCGCCATGTCACGGCGATCGGGAGCGGCGAGAACGCGGGCCACATGCTCACTGAATCGAACATCGTGCGTAGCATTGCGCCAATCGGCCAGTGGTCCGGCACGGCGCTCACGTTGCGTGCCAACGCCGTCACCGGCGAGCATCTGGTGGTACTGCTCGAAGCGCCCGATGGTGCGATCATCGGTGCCGCACGCGTTGTCGATGTGCGTGAAGCGCCTGCGCGCTGAGCGATTGGTTGTCGCGCGCCAACGAACTCAACGCAGGTGCGCCGAATGCGGTTCGCTCACCCGAACGCGTACGGATCGCTGGTCCATGATAAAGAACCGCTCCGCTTCGCTTGCCACGCCATCCGCACCGATTCGTCGCGTTTCGTTCTCAAGCAAGGCCGCCGCAGCGCACCGAAGCACGGTGCGACGATTCCTCAGGATGTCCGCCTGTCCGAACACCCGGCTGCCATCAGGGACGTGATGGCGCTCGTGACCAGTCCTGACAGAGGCGCGCGCGTCGTTTCGATCAGGACCTAGGCGCATACTGATCGCGCAGCGCGCGAATGCGGTCGTGATCCTGCGCCACGGCCTCATAGAGCCGTTCGACGACGGCATTCACCTCGGCAGGCAGATAGATCTTCCTCAAGTACGTCGTGAAACCGCTTCTCCGCGGCATCTTCATCCTTTTCGCAATCGGCAAGGATCGCATGATCAGGACGGCGGCCGACCGCAGACTTCAAACTGAGCCAGCCGCGATGCAACGCACCCGACACGCCTGCCGCCACCTTCCGGCTTGCCACCAAGCTTCAACACGAGATCCTGCAATTCGCGCGTCACGCGAGTACAGCTCGACACTTTCGAGCAGTGCATCGTTCACGCTCGCATGCTGTACCTGATCGGCTGCTTTCATGAAGCCGCGCTCACGGTCATTCGACGTTTCGATCAGCACGTTCAGCAGGGTAATGACACTGGTCGTCATAGGTTCGCTCCCATTGTCCCATTGAGAATAGACGCGATGACATGCAGTCGGCCTTGCACGGGGCCATGCCCGCGCTAACCGGCCTTTGCGACATATCGAGGCTGCGTTGATTGGCATTTTCCAATTGATCGGGCAAAGATGCTGCCCCCGGAACTCAGGTTTTCGATGCAATCCGCCCTACGGGCGGGAATAACGCGGCTGTCGTCGCGCCCGGCGGCCTGGGCGCGTCGCTGACGCGGCAATCGAGCGAGGTCGCCGTCCGGTCGTTGCCGACGTTGTCCGTTACTGGCTTGCGCCCGTCGCGCTGGCTGCTGGGGGATTGCCCATCGCCGCGCCGCTACTGCCCGGCGCTACGCCGCTTGCGCTGCTGTCAGCGCGCTTGCAGCCCGCCGCACCTAAAGTCAGAAGTACGACGGACGCCGCAATCGCAATGCGTCTCGCGCTATCGTTCCTGGCGTGGTGGTCTTCTGGCCTGGTGAGCGCAAAGTCTGAAGGCCGCATTTTACGGTGCAATTCCTGTGCCTCTTCGACCGCGGCCAGTATCGCGGCGCCGCGCGGCCCATGCCCCGCTTCTCCACCCTTCACGTCCTCTGCGGTCGCGCGAAATCGCGTAAGCGCACACTGGAACGCTTTACATAGCGCTGCAATTTCTACGGAAGCACGTGGAGCGCAATTGCGCTCATGAAAAAGGCTGCACAACAATTGAACTCAGCGACCGGTTGCGATCGTAACGGATAGCAGTTCACGCTGAGTTACTTGATGATGATGATGCCGTCACGGATTCGATATGAGGTTAATGTCTGCGGCGGGGATTTGCAGCATGTTCGTGAACCCTTCCGCGAATGGAAAAAGAACCTCTCGTTTATCGGAAAGATCGACGGATGTTCGAAGGCCAGAATGAAGTCCGCCTCCTTTCGGTCCAGACATTCCCTGTCGGAGCAGGCCCGCAATGCGCTAGAGCAGGCGTGCGAGCCATGACACGTGTGCACTGGCTGCAGAGGTGCACGATGACAGTCGCAATCGATGGATTGTGATGGCCGCGTACGAGGATTGATGCGACATTGATGTGCCCGGACTGCACTTATGGAACAGTCAACTTCAGGCGCACCGGTGTCCAGTCCTGACGGTGCTGCGAGCGACATGCCGGTGACAAATGGAGCTGCTGTGAGGCGCAATGTCACGCATGTTCTGTTTCGTCATCGTTCGCGAAGAGGCAGTTCAAGCGGGGGCGGCTAACGATTCCGCCCAGCCAACCGGAAGTTGCTCTGTTTGCACCGCTCCGAACTGTCGCGCTGTGGCGTCGCAAACAGTAAGAACGCGGCGCCACGACGGCGACGCGGCCTTGGGGACCGCACGCCCGTGGGACCAAGGCTAATCTCGACGGTCGGCAGATGGCACGTGCCTTCCAGCTGCTTCATTCGCGCGACCTGATCTGGTCACGGATGATGCATGAGTATCTGCTCGGCAAGCACACCAAGTCCACGGACCTGATGGCATGGAACGCGGATACGACGCGCCTGCCGTACCGACTGCACAGTGAGACACTGCGGGAGCTGTATCTGCGCAACGCGCTGGCCGAGGGACGGTATTACATACGCGGCCGTGCGGTGGCGCTTAGCGATCTGAGGTTGCCGGTGTTTGTGGTGGGCACGGAGCGGGATCACGTGTCGCCGTGGCGCTCGGTCTACAAGCTGCACCTGCTGAGCAACGCGGAGATCAGCTTCCTACTGACGTCCGGTGGCCACGATGCCGGCATTATCTTCTCCGAACCGGGGCACGCCGGCCGCAACTATCGCTTCAGCACGCGGGCCAGGGATGCACCCTACCTGGGCCCGGACGAGTGGTATGCGCGGACCCGCGTGCATGAGGACTCGTGGTGGCCGCGCTGGCAACACTGGCTCGTGGCGCATTCCGGTGACAGGGCGCCGCGCGCATGACCGCCGGAGAGGTGCTTTGCGACGCACCCGGCACCTATGTGTTCGAGCGTTAGGCGCCTGCAGCGCCTACGACGACGATCCTGAAACGTACCGCAACCGGGCCGATGTAGATCGTGCGCCCTTGATCCGCTGGCCGCCAGTGCGGTCGGGGCAATAATCTTTTTATTCAGATCCTGATTTATGGGTGGGCTTATCTTTCTGGCTGGTCGATGCAAGTTCTTCAAGCTGTTCTTCGGTCATCGACTCATACATCGATTTCGCGGCGCCCTTCAGTTCTGCTACAGGCTTCTCGCCCTTCTTTGCGGCCAGTGCCACGCCGGCCGCCATCTGTTGTGCTTTCGATCTTGCGGGCATTTGATCCTCCCTGCAAATCAGACTACGCGTCGAACTGCGCAATGAATCCACCGCAGAGGACGTCTGCTCATTATTAGCAACAGATGTACCAGGGATCCTTTCTGGACGGCTTTACGCAACCCTTCCAGGGATTAACACCGGCGGGGGCTCGTCTCACCGGCGCCGGCTGATATTCGCCCCCACTCGTGAGGCACGATAGGAAGTCCGCTTCGCGCCCGCGGTCGAATCAAGAAGCGCCAACTGCCTGGAAGCAGCGCCCTAGCACCTTGGGGGCGGACCGACTGCGGCACGCGACTTGCTGCGGGAGGCGATTGACGGACGACATCTGACAGCAGGCGAGGTCACCCATCATGTTTCCTGATACGTGATCGACGTGCGGCGCAGGCGTATCGCATACGCAAACTTTGCCTGTTGACCCCTTCCCGGGATCGCGGACCAACGGCCGTGGGTCCCGCGGTTACCTGGATACTGCCGGGAAACGCTTTCTTCCTGGCGCGTCATCGGCCGGCTTCGCGAAGCGCCACGTTGCGGGACAACCGCCCGGCCACCGCTGGCATACAGGCAGATGGGTGCATGGCCGGAAACCATACGGGGAAAGCAATCCCGCTACGAGCGCAGGCATACCCCTGCTTCGTCAACTCACGAAACGAGGGCCGGAGATTACTCAGGTGTGCTGTTTGTGGGGGCTGGAGAGCGACCAGCCACAGCTCGCCGAAACCCGTGTGCAAGCTGGGCACCTTCTCTAGACTGGAGAGCACAATGGCCGATGCAACATTGGCTGCGAGGACGAGTACTGGCGCATGGCCCGCGCCTTGGAACGTGAGACACCGCAGCAGAAGCCTGCTCAAACCAGTGCCCCGTTGAACCCGGCTCGGGATGAACCAACCGGTCTGCGTTAGTGCGTCGGGATCGTGCCGGAATGTCGCACGGGCATCGGAATGACTACGACTCGGGGAATTCCAGCAGGCAACGCACGCCGGGTTGCATTTGCGTTCCCCACAACGGTCGTTGCTGGACGCCGACGGTTTATTTTGTGAAGCGAGCAATAGCTCGATCAGTCATCGGGGAGGGCGGCCGGCGGCCCAGCCAGGACTGACTACAGATGGAGACTGCCAATGACAGATAACATCGACCGCGACGCGTTGATCCGAAGCGCAGCCGACGAATGCATGACCCCCGACCAATTCGACCAGTTCGTCAGAATTGGCGAGCAGGACCGCGATGTTTACACGCGATTTTATCGCTGTATCGCCAAGCGGATTCCACCTGCCGAACTCGAGGGACAGACCGCGAGTCCTGCTATTGGCGCCACGGATGGCATGGAACGCAGAGCCTTGCTGCTTCATCTGGGCGACGTGATTGAGGCGATTGCCTGCGTCACGAAATGCGCCCACCGCTACAACACCATCGGCGAAGCCGTCCGGCAGGAGGAATCGCTGATGACCTTTTCCATCTTGCAGGAGGTCGAGCCAGAGATGACACCGCTTGAATTCGTGACGCGAGCTGCCGGTGCCTATTTTCTATGGCCCAAGGCGCTGCTCGATGTGAATCTGAACCGACGGTCGCTCGCCCATCTCGTTGAGCATGATCTGTTCGCCGACAATGAGGCGGGCTGGAAAGCCTACGTCGAAGACCTGCACGCGGACGTGCCGTGGTTTGGAAGGGGGCTAGGCGCCGAACATGAACCTGACCTCCCGCCCCTCGGAGATGCGTCACCGCCGGGACATCCTTACTGACGCAAGACCCCGTTGCCGGCAGCGTTCGATGAGCTGTTCTGTCCGGAATCACTTCCGTCGTGGTGTGCTTTGCCTCCGGCAAGCCCTTTGTTACTGCCTATAGGCCGCCATGACACGCCAGACGTCGGACGATGCGCGAGCACGCATCCGGCCAGGCGAAGCACCTCCTGTTTCCCCTCGAACATCCCCCATCTTGATCTTCCATCCGCCGCTCCCGGCCGCTGGGTGTGAACGAGGAAGCGGGCGAACCGGCTCTGGGATTTTTCACGACAGCGAGATAGCCAGTGCCATATCCCGGCGCGACCGAACGCGCGCTGACGGCATCCGTCTCGACACCGACCTGGATTTCCAGACCGTGGCAGGTATAGTCACGCTTCACGCGTGATCTGCCGCATTTACGGCCGCTAGCGGCGGCACGATTGTGATCCGGTCGGGTCGGACGGATCCTGACCGGCCTGAAAAATCCGTGTGTCATCGTGCCGCGCTCAACCGGTTCCTGTCGCAAGCCAGTACACGCGCGACGCCGATCGCGGTACCCATCATTCGGATCGAAACGCCAAGCAGATGCTCGATGTGATCCTCAATGCGCGCCCGTGCAGTCTTCCTGTAGATCAGACCTTCCTGGTATAGCCGCTGCACCATCCCTTGCTGTTGACTTGCTTTCCGCCAAACAGTGCACACGGGCCAAAGGCGTCGCCCGCCTTACCCGAAAACAGCGAGCAGTTGCTGCACATTGATCCGGCCACGTACTTTGATCCGTACCTGGCCTTGTCGATCTTGGTCGCGTCTTCCTTATAGCCGAGCGCTACCGCGGTCGGGTCGCTTTCGCTAACGTGCGGTGCATCGGCGAACGCCTGGCGCGAGAGGGCGAGCGCCGAAGCGGCGCCAAGACTCGTAATCAGAAACGTGCGACGAGACTGTTTCATCGGGGGATTCTCCAAGTGTTGTGTTGGACCCGTTTGGCAGGAACCTTTACTGCGCAGCATACAACGAAGATCGTTTGTGGCACTGCCGTCGCTGCAATGAAGAGAATAACGCCGCGGCCCGCTCCCGCAAATGTGCGCCTCCTCTCGTCCTCGCCCAGAATCCGCGCCTCCCGTCCGCTCATGCCGATCTGGGAATGTTTTCGCAATCACGCTGCGCGATCGCGAGGCACGCCGTCAAGGGGAGCGGAACAAAGTGGGGCTGGAAGGTATGGCCCTGAATATTGGCAAGCTTGCGTGATCATGGACGAAGAACCGGGGAGCGGGATTTATCGGTTCCACGCGTGGAGGTACGCCTCGGGCTGGAGGAGAAACGCATCTATCCGTGCTGCATCGGTGGCAAGCGCCGAGCGCCGACAGAGGACTGCGGCGGCCCGCGTGCCTTCGTGGCCCGTCGTGACGAAGTCCCATTGGCAGTCGAGGAATTGATCGAAGATATCCGGGACGACCCCGACGCCAATGATCTGGAATCGATTCGCAATTGGATCGGGGGCGTCGACGATCTGCGCGAATGGCTGATTGTCATGGGGTCGCGGGAGCCTCGCATGTGGCGCTCCGGTTCACGCGCGAGCTGATGGCCGGCAACTGATCGGCGACGATGCGCGGCATTTGGGGACACGCGGTGCGCAAATTTGCATTCGACGCCGGACACATTTTCAAAGCGCTGCCGGCTCATTCACTGAATCTTCGATCACTGACGCTATTGACGATGGCATGCATTCTGCTCGCTCATCCACGATGGACTGCGGCTGTGCTGTGTCAGTACCCGCGCACTCATACCCAAAAGATGCGACTGTCAGACCGGAGGCGACGAATGTTTGACGTAGCACCCCTGTGCAGTGACTTCGCCCGGACGTTCAGGCAGATGGGACCGTTTTCATCTGGCTCTACGCGATGTAAGGTCGGGGTGGTGCCGTGTGCGCTCGTCTACGTGGAACTGGATGGTACGGGTAGCCCGAACTGCACCAACGCCAATCCGTTCTGCTATCTCGAGCAGGCGATCGCGCTTCATCGAAGCCTTAAGGCGGTTGGTCTCCCCGGACTGACCGTGGCAACCAATGTCGCCGACCAGATTGAGCGGCACCTCGCCGAGGTTGATTCTGATTCGCGTCCTCATATCTTTCAACTGGCAGCGTCGACACTGGCACTGCCGAAGATCACGCGGTTCTATAGCGCCCACTTCAAGCTGGACATGATGGAGCAGTTAGGCGCGACGCTACAGGAAAGCGATCTGCTGCTGGTACTCGATACCGACATGCTCGCCCTTCGAACACTGGATGAAGAAGTGCTGCGGCGTTGCTTGACGACCGGCGTGGGCGCCTTCGACATCTCCGATCAGGAGTTTTCGGCCTACGGCGATGCGCGCGTTATCGCCGATCTTGAAACGACTGCCGGTACCCGCCTGAGGAACCCCAGATGGTTCGGCGGCGAAGCGCTCCTGGCAACCGCGGGATTCATCAGCGAACTGGTGCCTCGCGCGCACGCGTGCTTTGAGCGGTACAGGCAGGCGATGGGCGAACTGAACCACAACGGTGATGAAGCGTTTATTTCCGCGGCGCTCAATCTGCTTGCCGATGACGGACATCAGATCATCGACCTCGGCGCGCATCGACTCGTCGGACGTCACTGGTCCGGCAATACGCATCGCGATCTGCGCTGGTTCAAAGGATGTTCGCTGCTGCATCTGCCCGGATGCAAACGGCTGCTCGAGCGTCAGGCCCGCCGTCGGACGTTCAGCGCGGCGCACGTCTGGCGCAGACTGGTCCTGTTGCACGAGCTGAATCGGCCCATCTGGCCGCTCAGACGCTGGATCCGCTCCACGGTGCGACCGCGTCACCGCACACCCGCCCGTGCGGCAACGAACGCCGCCCCCCGGGTCGATGTCCTTGTGTTCGATCCGGATGCCAGGCGTTTGTCAATACTGGTTTCCAGGCTGACGTCGCTTGGCATGCAGGTCATGCCCACCATCACGACACAGCAAGCCCGGCTCGAAGCCGTGCGGCTCGATCCACGGGTCATCGTTGCTTCGAGCCCGCTTCGTGTCGTCGATGCCGGTGACCTGCCAGACGACGTGCTCGGCGTGCGGAACTGCACCCATCGTCCCGTCATGATTGCGTTCTCCGTTGACGATGCGCGTCTGGACTGGACGGAATGGGACCGGTGGTTTCCGCGCTCGGCCGATCCCGCCGCGATCGTACGAGCGGTAGCGGATGCGCTCGACCGAGGTTCGCGCGCGAGCGTTTCCCATACGGGCCGACGTGTCCCTCGTTTCTGTGAACGGCCAGGCAGATCGTTTTGGGAGTGACGGCATGCACAAGCATGCCTCTATTGATACACACGATGGAGACGCCATGTTCGTCGCGAACGACCAGCAAGGGTGGCCGCATACACGCTTTGCACACTTCGACGGCACCACGACTGCACGACGGATTGCTTTTGTGCTGACTGACTCATGCGACCTGCTCGGGGTGTGCGCAATCGCCGAAGCACTGGATTGTGCCTGCGCGTTGGCGACGGGTGAGGCGCCCGTCCGATACGAGATGCAATTCCTGTCCGCAAGCGGAGGATGCGTCAAATGTGACGGTTCGCTGATCGTCGCAACGGAAGCCTTGGCCAGCACGCGCGACATGCGTTTCTCCAGCGTGTTGGTCGCTGGCGGGCCGCTTTCGCAAGAGATGCGAAACAGGTTGCCTCACGCTTCGTGGTTGCAGCGGATGCGCGCCAACGGCACGCCCGTCAGGTTCCTTGCAGCGGTCCATGAAAAGTCGCGTGTCGAAGCCGCGTCGTGGTCGCCAGACGGCACGGGTGCTGGCGCCGGGCACGGGCAGCCGCTTCGGCATATGGCGCGATTGGCATACGCGATAAAGGCGGCTTTCGACGTCATCTGCGCCGATTTTGGGGAATCCATCGCGCGCGAAGCACTGCGCCGCACAGCGTACATGGATTCGAACGTGTTGCTTGGGTCGTCGATCGACAGGACCGTTACCTCTGCCGACAGAGTCCGCGCGGCGGCCAGGTGGCTTCGGGAAAACTGTAACTGCCCGTTCTGTATAGCAGGTGCAGCCGACGCGTCTGCCATGAGCCAACGCACGCTGCTGCGTTACTTTCGGACCTACCTGGGTACTTCGCCTTCCAGGTACCTGCGGCGGGCCCGGCTTGAGCTCGCATGCGAACTGCTGGCGCAAACCTCGATGCCTGTGGATGATGTGGCGCGTCGCGTCGGACTGGGTAGCGGCGACAGACTTGGCAAACTGTTTCGCCGCTGCATCGGTAGGTCTCCGACGGAGTACCGCGCCTGGAGGCGAAGTCAACCAGACAGCGAGGCGCCGGGCAGTCGATACAGTTCTGCGACACGTTCGCGCTCGCCGGGCGAACCCTACGATGGGATGCCTTAAAGAACAGCCGCGGATAAGTGAACGGTACGCTGCTGCGCCTTGCCAGGCCTCACGCGCCTTACGCTCAGCCTGGGTCGACGTGTCGCCAATCAAACCGCCGATGGCGGCTGGATTGGTCCGGCTTCCAGTTCTGCGCCTTCCGTCCCGGTCCCTGGCTATTCATGCTTCTGTGGCCGGCTGCGCGCGACCCGCAATCGTAGAACGTATTGAAAGTATCACAGTTGCGGCAATAAGTTTGTCACTTCGCGACGATGCCGCCGACCGGAGCCGGTAGAAGTTTGCTGCATAAGGATCCGGACGGAGTGAAATCAATGTGTCAACGTACTTTCCAACTGACCATGTGAACGTACTGAGCTGAGTGGAATCCATGTTGGGGGCTACGTCCTCATCTGATCCGGCGCGGCCCCGCGGTCGCCCGCGCGCCGGCCCGCGACCATCTCCGTCAGCCAGTTGACGACCAGTTCGGTGTACGCTCGCTGACTGGCAGCGTCCGACAGCCCATGATCCGCGCCTTCGATGATCCGGTACGTGAGCGAATGCGCCTGCAAAAACGCCTGCAGATAGCTGGCGATCGCGGTATGCGGCACGATTTCATCATGCTCCGATTCGACGAGCAGCACATCGCCGCCAAAGCGGGCCGCCGCCCGCAAGGCGCGATTGTCTGACGACGGCACGATCCGTTTGCGATACGCGACGAGATCATGTTCGACATGCAGTGCGCGCTTCGGTGTATTCCAGCCTTCGTCGAGGTAGAGCGCCGGCACGCGCAGACCCAACCAACGCACGGGGCGCAGCTCAGTCAGAATGGCCGCGAGATAGCCTCCGTAGCTGCTACCGACCACGGCGACCGCATCGCGGTCTATCAACGGGTGCCC
This sequence comes from Paraburkholderia sp. SIMBA_054, assembly GCF_046534875.1. NCBI lineage: Bacteria > Pseudomonadati > Pseudomonadota > Betaproteobacteria > Burkholderiales > Burkholderiaceae > Paraburkholderia > Paraburkholderia sp. SIMBA_054. The sequence continues at coordinate 18,917 of NZ_JAWRXV010000095.1, forward strand.
AACGAGCGCATCGTATGCGGCGAGCAGATCCTGCAGATTAATTTCCCGGGTCACGTTTTGCTGTTCCTCCAGCGTGCGCCCATGTCCCGTCAGATCGAAGGTCAGGCAAACGCAGCCAAGTGCCGCCGCCTGCCGGGCGCGCTCCAGATACTGCTCCTGGCTACCGCCCCAGCCATGCACGAAAAGAACACCTGGCACGGCTGTCTTCGGTGCGAGGAAGGTGCCGTCGAGGTGTCCGCGCTCGACCTTGATCTGCACGCCATAACGTTCGGCTGTCATCTGTCGCTGCTCCCTTGCAATATATGGCAATCCACCGTGTAGTACTTCGTGATGGCGCCCGCATGCTCATCGACGCCCCGATAGACGATCGAGGCGCCGTCGGGTATCTGCACATCGTCTCCGTAAACCTCGCGTGTCGAGGCCCGCACCGCAAACGCCTGAGGATCTGCCCTGAACGTGCGCAATGCACCAATCTCGGCACCCGTTGCGCCGCCGACCCGCCACGACTGCTCGAGCACGCCGCATTGGCGCACGCCTTGTGCGTCGATGCCCCAGGCGACGTCGTAATTGCGCCTAGATGCGAAGAAGCCAGCGTAATCGTTCTGCACAGCGGCATCGAACGCGCGCGCCTTGACTATGGCCTCGTGAATGTCGCTCGTGACGTCGAGCCGCGCAAGTATGTCGAAGCCACCGCGCACGACGACCAGATCGGTGCCGCCATATACATGGTGGCCGTGGTTATTGACGGTCAGATGCTGCACGCCGTAGTAACTCGCCACCATATCGTCGAGCGTGACCTGGCCAACGCTCAGCGTTTCAATTGCATCCAGATGCCGCTCGACGACGATGCCTTCGGCTCGCAACACCGCGTCGCCGAGCGCGGTAAGCTCCGTTTCCAGTTCATCCATGTTCGCGACCAGTGACTGTCCGGCTCCACCGATCCCGTATGGCCGCTTGATCCGCACACGGCCGTCCTGCCAGAGCATGCGTGCCGCGTTGCAGGCATCATCCCGCGAGAACGCCGAGTTGCCCGGCAGAACCAGCGTAGCCGTGTGCTCGCCGAATGCCCGCGACCAGCCAGGCGGCGAAATCTGCGCGTTATCGGGCAAACGGTGTGCGATCAGCTTCGTCGCGACGAACGGAAATGGCACGACGCCACCGTACAGATCGCGCACCGAGTGCACGCCAAGCTTGTGCGCTTCAGCAAGCGTCAGCGTGTCGTCGGGAACCAGGTAACGATGCGCAGGATAAGTGCGCATCGCATTGAAGTCGCCCGCAAGCGTTGTACCCTTAAGTTCAGCGATCTGGCTGGCGAGCGCCCATAGCGTGTCGACCTCGTGACCGGCGTGAGCTGCCTTGCGTCCTCCGGCATAGACGAGCACAACGGGTAGCCCTCGCATTGCTGAAGATGGATGCGCCAATGCCTTCACGTTATCCTCCTCGCGCCGTCGCGCGACAGTCGCGGATTATCGATTGACTGCGCGGGCATCATCGGTCGACGCCAGCCATTGCTCTCAGCGAGCAAGGCCTATGCCTTCGTCTGCCTGACAGCCAGGGAAGTCGTCGAGGACCCACGGCGCCCCTGCCGGACCAACGCTATCCCATCCGGGGCGTCATCGCACCCGCACGCTGTGCCAGACCTCGTTAAGACCGTCTCCCGAACGATCGCCTGGCTTCTTGTCCATCAGGCCGCGATACAAACGCTTGCCCTGGAAGGCCCATTGCGATCCGCCATTGGGCACAGGCATCAAGGTCAGTACCCCGGACGGTTTGTCGCCTGGGGCGGCTAGCGCGGGTGGAAAATTTCTCTCGCAGTCGCCTTCGCCCGATTTCGCATCGGGCATTCCGTTCCCGTCGAATACATACAAGGTCATTCCGTGCCCGTCGACCAGCATGCCATCACTTGCGCGCGGGGCACCAGCAATGGCTGCGGTAGCGGCAAGAAGTCCCGCGAGCATCGAGACGGTTGAGGCGTTTTCATGTCCACTCCTGCTGAGCTGAACCAGTCAGCAAACCTGTCCGTCGTTGCTGTCGAAGCAGAAGATCATGCGGGTTCCATTACGCGCAGCATCGAACCTCCGTCCACGCTCTTCAGCGGAAAATACGAGGGGTGTGTGGCAGGATCAATGGCGACCACGTGCGCGTTGGGCCCGAGCCGGCCTTCGCCAATTTCGATGACATTGGAGCCTTTCACGCTGAAGATGGAAACGATGCCAGCTCTTCCGGCCACATAGAGCCTGCCCGGTGCCGGATCGAACGCCAGCACGTCCGGGTCCTTGCCGATGTCGAACGACTGGACGATCCGCCGTGCTCCCATATCGAACACAAGGAGCTTGTCGTTGCCCTGACACGCGACGAAGGCAAGCCGGTCCGGAGAGTCGATCAACAGTTCATGGTTGTGCTGGGCTCCCGGAAGATTGATACGTGCAACGATCCTTGCCAACCTCGCCACCAAGTGGAATGGTCGCGACACGCTGGTTGCTTCCGACATCAACGGCGGTCTCGGTGCTGCCCGTCTCGTCCGACACATAGAGCTTATGCACGTCGGGCGCGTAAGCGATCCCGTCCGGGTAGTGGCCTCCCGGCGTGCGCGCGACTATCTTGAGCGTGGATTCATCGATGGCGACAACCTCGACCGTTCCCGACGCCGAACCTCGATTCCACTGACCAGGATGCGTGCGCACCGCATTGCCGACAAATTGCGGCAGGCTGCCGACGCAATGCGGGGAATCATGCATCGGCATCCGGGTGGTGGCTCATGGGGGCGTGTCGACCTGGCATCGTCGGACATGATGTCGCCGGAGACGGCCCATACTGTCTGGAAAGCGCGAACCGACCCGCGCCGACGCACGGCGTCGATCGGCATGGACACGCAACGAGCATGAGCGTGATCGTGAAGGTTCACTGTGGCGTCGACCGATCGGGTCAGGTATGGCGAAAATTTGGCCGTCAGCAGCTCGGCTCAAGGGAAGCCGGTCTCGCATCGCGAGAATGGCGTAAAAACGCGGCGCCCGTACTCTGCCGGTGACTACTTGCTCGTTCGGGGCGTGACGGATATCGCAACCGCTTCGGTGTGCACAATCTGAACCTGATCACCCGCGCGAATGTTCTTCAACTGCTCGGGGTCTTCCACGAACACATTCTCCGTGCCCTGCGGCGCCTTTATTGTGATGTGTTTCCCCTTTGCATCGACGGCAACGACATCGGCCACTACCGTCACCTCACGACTGATTGTGCCACCCGGTTTGGTCCCGGACGCGGCCGGCAGTAAGATCTGCCGCTCCTGGGAAGACCGCACGCCGCCTGTTTTTGTGAGACTCAGAGACATCGCCACCCGGTGCTGGGTGGCGACGACATCGCCAACCTTGAGCTGATCAAAGTTGCGCACTTGCTCGCCCGCCTTAAGTTCATCGACCCGGCCGTTCTTGTCGTTGAGCGTGACGATCCGGGTAGCAGGATCAATGGCGACGACCGTGGCAATGACCGTTGACGTTCCTGTCACGGTGGTCGTGTCTGTTTCTTTTTTGATCTCCACGGACGTCTGTGGCTGGGCAAATGCCGGGCAGGTCATCATGGCGACGGCGGCCGCCATAAGGAAATACTGGATCTTCATTGCCGTGCTCCCTGGATCGGCTCCGCAAAGATTCAATTGGACTTTCTCTCATATCCCGCTACCACCGCATGGGGCCATGTCCCTAGCCCGATACCAATCGCAGTTGTATCTGCAGTTGTATCATTTGTTCGTCGCGCGCGAATGCAGCAATTACAACGGACTCCCGGTAGCGCGTCACCCGGCCGCTCGACCTGACGTACTGGCTTGAGCCCCATCTCGACGATCGCCTGAATGACCTTGAATCTGTGCAGTTCTCGCACATTCAAGCTCACCGGTTTGACTGGCTCCATGGTTGGCTGCTTCAACCCTGGAGCGCACCGCCAGCTTGCCAGAGTTCGCCTGAAAAAACAGGCACACCGTTTTGAGGCGACGCGCCTGTTTTACTTCCACGCGACGTGGACGTCGCCAGTATTAAAGTTTGACGTCCCCTCGCTCTGGCGACGCCGGCGAATCCGCAACGCTTTCACCGATCCGCATGTCGCCGCGCTCGTCGACGGGTGCTTCCGTGCGGCCTCTCCGGTAGGGCTCGCTGCCGTAGTATGCATGCACGGTGGCGGCCCATTTCGGATCGGCCATCGCCGGCCAGCTATCCTTGTCGAATCCCGGTGCGTTCCTGATCTGCTCGGACGATGCCGACAACATAAAACATTTGTGCGACGTGTCGAGCGTCAGCGTGTGCCACGGGATCGCGAGCAGCTTGCCGCCGATGCCGAGAAAGCCGCCGCTTGCCAGCACCACGTACGCTACGCGGCCGGTGCGCATGTTGAGCATGATCTCCTTGATCTTGCCGACGTCGTCTCCGTCCGCGCTCAGCACGGCATTGCCGTCGAGCGTCGCCGCGGCGATCACAACGGGGCCCGGCCCGTCGGCCGGGTCGGCGCTTGCGCGCGCGATCTGCGCACGGTCTTCAGTGGCAGACTGATTGGTCATGTTCATGGTAGGGCTCCCGGTTCATCCACACTGACTTCACGAAACGACGTGACGCGACTGTATGACGCCAATCGTCACGACCACTACTGCGTTCTCGAGATCTGCCTAGGACACCGCCGAGCCGTAGCAATTTTTTGTCGGGGCAGATCGTGACCAGATCGATGATGTCCTGGTTCGCGCCGTCACGCGCGCAGTTTTCCACCGGTATCTCCGCGTCGGACAAACTGGGCTGCGCGCTTTCTGAACATCCCACCGGCTCGCCCCGATGATGATGGTCCCGCGCGTGATTGGGGGTGCGGCGTCGGTTCCTCCGCGCGCCAGAACACGTTAACTGCTGCATCACACGTGCCCGGAGCGCGGAAGGGTATGCGGCAAAGCGGGTCGCATCGCGGCGGCGCGGGAGCCAGCTCAGAGCCACCGAAAACGTCATCGAAAAATATGATTCAATTCATGATGCAGCGCAAACTCGGGACGGTCGTCGTAACGACGATGCACGACTTGCAACTACGATTCACGGTTCGCGAAACCGGATTCCTTAAGTCCATTTTTCACACGCGCGCTATCCGATTGGCGGTGACTACAACAAGGACGCCGCTTCCACCGATGCGCCCAGGGGCGCGGGCATCGGCGTGACGATCGGGGCTGTCGCGGGCGCCATGATCGGCGTCGGCATCTTCACGGCGTTTTCCGCGCCCTTGCTGGTGCTGGCGATCGCGACGGGGGTCGGTGCGTATATCGGCTCGCTGATCGGCGCGATGTACACGACGCGCGACGCCGGCAGCAGTGCGCGACAGCGTGTTCACTACGAGCAGCGCCACTCGGGCGTGTTGCTTGCCGTTCACGTCACGCCGGAAACCCAGCAGGACGCGGCGCATGTGCTGCGTAAGGCGGGGGGCGCGTCGATCGAACGCGCATCGGGACGCTGGCAGCAGGGCCGGTGGGCGAACTTCGATCCGACGCAGCCGCCGCAACCCATGCAAGCCAACGAACTGGTCGCCGACAGGGCGCGCGAACGACACGCGTGATCCACGCGTCTCACCAAGACTCCGCACCGGGACCCGCGTAGGGCTGCACAGCCGCACCTCCAGCCCCGCTCCTTGTGGGTGCCGGAACGTCCCGGAAACCCGATTCCTCATCCAGGATAGGCAACGAGGCGTGCTGTCCGACCCGTTATCCTCGGCCGCAATGCCACCTCAACCGAGGAAATCCATTAGAGGAATCGCCTGGCGGAAGACGGTGCCGTCGAGCAGCGCGGGCCGCTGACGGATATACGCGACGTGACGCGCGGTATCGCCGCGCGCGCAATGGATTTGCCGCGCCATTGCACTTCGCCGCCGTCGAGCGGATCGAGCAGCGCGAGCGCGCGCATGAACACACTCTTGCCGGAACCGGAAGGGCCCGTGATCGAGATGCGTTTGCCGGCTTCGATCGTAATGCTCGCTGCATGCAGCAGCGTCTGGCCGTGGACGTGTCGCGCCGCACGATGTCTTTCGCCTGGACGAGCGGCGCGTCCGTCATGCTGGTCTTGTGGGGCATGGGCAATAGAATCTGTCGCAGCGCATCATCACAGCGAAACGCGCACGGCACACGGCGTGCTGCGTTGACAGTTGACGTACGTATTCTCTCCGGAGCCCTCATGGCTGTGCTGCACTCGCCCGGCATGTCCGGCGGCAGAACGCTAGGCAGGATTCTCGCGTGGCTCGTCGCCGTGCTGCTGATCCTGATCGCCGCGCTCGCGGTGTTCATTCTCACCTTCGACTGGAATCGCGCGCGGCCCTATGTGAACGACAAGGTCAGCGAAGCCATCGGCCGGCCGTTCGCAATCGAGGGGGATCTGAAGGTCGGGTGGCGGCATCCCGTCGGCGAGACGGGCTGGCGCTCGTGGGTGCCCTGGCCTCGCTTTTCCGCGCAGAACATCACGGTCGCCAATCCGGACTGGACCCGGCAGAAACACTTCGCGATGCTCGACGAGATCGACTTTCAGGTGAAGGTGCTGCCGTTGCTCGCGCATGACATCGTCATTCCGGCGATCAATCTGGTGAATCCGTCCGTCGATCTCGAACGGCTCACCGACGGACGCAATAACTGGACATTCAGGCTCAGGTCGTCGGCGGGACCGTCGGAATGGAAACTCGACCTGCACGACATCCAGTTGAACAAAGGCAACATCGCGCTGGCCGACCAGCAGAAGAAGATCGAGATGCAGGGCGTCATCGATACGCTCGGCCAGCCGATTCCCATCGGCGAAGCGTTGAAGCAGCAGGAAGAGACCTCACGCAAGGCGTCGGTGGACGTGGTCGGCAGGCAGGGGGCGAAACAGCTGGGCACGCAGGCGAAAGCGGCGGCGGCGTCCGAGGCCTCGGGCGCGTCGGCGGTGGCGCCTGGCGCGCCTGTTGCAACTGGCGCGTCCTCATCTGCGGCGCCTGCCGCGCCGGCTGGCGTGGGCGCGTCAAACCTGACGGCTGCGGGCGCATCCGCGGCCGTCGCCGCACCCGGCGCGCCTGCAAGTGGAGCGGGCGGAACGGGCACGGCCGTCGCGCAGCGCCCGAGCGCCCCGCAATATGGCATCGGCTGGACCGTGAAGGGCACCTATAACCGCTCGGCCGTATCGGGCAGCGGCAAGCTCGGCGGCGTGCTCGCGTTGCAGGACACATCGCGGCCGTTGCCGGTACAGGCCGATGTGAAGGCAGGGGACCTGCGCATCGCGCTGGTCGGCACCGTCACCGATCCCGCGCATCTCGCCGCCGTCGATCTGCGGCTGTGGCTGCAGGGCACGAGCCTCGATCATCTGTATGACCTGACGGGCATCACGTTGCCCGAAACGCCGCCCTACGCGTCGGAAGGCCATCTGATCGGCAACTTCAAGCCGGGCGCGAGCGTATTCAGGTATGAAAATTTCACGGGCCGCGTCGGCGGCAGCGACCTGAACGGCATGCTCGTCTATACGCAGCGCGAACCGCGTCCGCTGCTCGAAGGCACGCTGGTTTCGAACCTGTTGCAGTTCAGGGACCTTGCGCCGATCATCGGCGCGGATAGCAACGCGAGCAAGGCAAAGCGCGGCGATACCGCGCGCCAGCCATCGGGCAAGGCGCTGCCGACCGAGGCGTTCAAGACCGACCGCTGGAAGGCGATCGATGCCGACGTCAAGTTCACGGGCCGGCGCATCGTCAAGGACCCGGCGCTGCCCATCACCGATCTCTACACGCATGTCGTGATGACGGACGGCGTGCTGTCGCTGGAGCCGCTGAAGTTCGGCGTGGCGGGCGGCTCGCTCGCGTCGAACATTCATCTCGACGGCAGCGCGACGCCGCTCAAGGGCCGCTTCTCGACGGAAGCGCGCCACCTGAAACTGAAGCAGTTGCTGCCGACCGCGAAGACGATGCAGAACGCGCTCGGCGAGGTCAACGGCGACGCGGCGCTGTCGGCGACAGGCAATTCGCCCGCGGCGCTCGCGGGCACGTCGAACGGCGAAGTGAAGCTGCTCGTCACCGACGGCGCGATCAGCCGTCTGCTGATGGAAGCGGCGGGGCTGAACGTCGCGAACGTCGTGTACGAAAAGCTGTTCGGCAATCGCGACGTGCAGATCAATTGCGCGGCCGGCGACTTCGTCGTGACGGCCGGCATGGTCGATTCGCGCGTGTTCGCGCTCGATACGCAGGATGCCGTGATCAATGTGGACGGCAAGGTGAACCTGAAAGACGAGACGATGGATCTCGGCGTGCATCCGCATACGAAGGGTTTCCGTGTTTTCACGCTGCGCTCGCCGCTGTACGTGAAGGGCACGTTCAAGCATCCGCATGTCGGCGTGAATGCGGCGGCGCTCGCGGTGCGTGGTGGCGCGATGGTCGGCCTCGGCCTGATCAATCCGTTCGCCGCGCTGGTTCCGCTGATTGCGCCGAGCAACAACAAGCCGCTGCCGTGCCAGGAGTTGATGGCGGCGATGCAGGCGCAGCATCCGACGGCGCCCGCACCGGGGCAACGCGAGAAGGCCAGACCGCTATTGCCGCCTGGCACGCCGGGTGCCTCGGCCGTCGAACCGTCGGCACCCGCGACGCCTTCTTCGAAGCCTTCGACGCCGTCGAAGAAGCCCGCGGCACCCGCTGGCGGTGCGGCATTGCCTGGGCGCGCGAATGCGGCGGATTACAAGGGCAGTTGAGAAGCGAAATCAGATTGCCGCTGGCGAAAAATGGGCGCGGGGTTCGCGCGTTTGTCTGCGCCTTGTCTGCGGAGAACCTGGATGACAGTCATGATTGGTCGACGGCTACCTTCGGGTACTGCGATACGCTCGCTCCTGTCGCTGGCATGTGTTTCCAGTCCCAACCCGGCATGGCGTGGCAAGCAACGTTGCCTTGCTGCTCAAGGTGCGACTCATCTCCTTTGGCCTCGTCATGGGGGTCGCTTTCCTGCTGGTCGTGTCCCTCGTATTTGGACACGGTCATCAGCTTTGTCGGTGCAAAGCTGTTCGCCAACTCACCGCTGATCGTGGTCGGCGAAATCGCACAGTTTGTTTTCGGCATGGACACCTTCGCTACGTTGATCAAAATGTTGCCTGATGCCCACGTGCGCTGGAGGACCGCATGGCCGGGCGCGATCGTGTCCGCGTTGCTACTTTCCGGTGGACACAAGCTGTTCGCGCTCTATCTCACCCACGCTGGGACCGCCACAGCGCATTCGGCGCTGCGGGCTCGCTGGCGGCGCTGATGATGTGGCTGTACTTCTCGGCGGCGGTGCTGTTGCTTGGCGCGGAGATCGCCGCCGAGGTCAGTCAGGCGAGCAGCCAACCTGCCAATCTCCCGGGCCACGTGGCGCACGACAACCGCACGCTTGCCACTGAATCGCCGCGCGCCTGGCTACGTGATCGGGAATCTGTCATGTCTGACCTTGCGAGCGGGGAGCAGTACGTAAACAATCTGGTGACATGGAGTTCGAATCGTCACCACAGGCGCCTTGCTGTTCGTTTCGGCCTCGGCGAGCGCCATCAAATTCTGCACTACGGTGAATGCATACTTCGAATCGAAGTCCGCGCGCTCGACCCAATACGTGGAAGTGCCGTATCTCATGGCGACATAAGCATCGGCAGACGGCTTGTCGCCGTGTCGCACGATGATGGTTGGCCGCGTTTCGCCCCCGACCAGCGTGACAGTCGGTTTCGTCGAGCCGTCGCTGCCCCTTATGTCGGGCACCTGGATCTGCGCGCCAAGGTCAGTGAGAATGCCGAGCACCGAGCGCGTCAGGATCGCGATGTGGTCGCCGCCGCGTGACGACTGTCCGTACGCGATCTCGTAGTTGCCCGTTTTCGCGCTCAGATGCAGCAGCTTGCGCACCAACAGCAGATCGTGCTTGGCCTGGTCGGCTCTCGTGGTCGATGCCGTGCCGAGCACGAGATAGACATGCTGTTCGTTGGTTCGTTGTCTTCCGTGCGCGATTCGACATTGAGTTCGCCCGCCATCTGCAGGCGGCGCAACGCCTGTATCAGTTGAAAGAATTGCCGCGCCCCCCGCTGTCTTCGCCGCCGAGCCGTTTGTACGCTGACGGCGCAGCAGGTAATGAGGCCAGGAAGCTGCATTGAACACTTTCGGCTTGTACGAGCATCGGCCCGATGCGGCAGAAATCCGATCAGGTCGACTTATGTGCGCGCGCTCGGCGAAGCAAGGAAACGCGAAATACTCGCGGCCATCATTGGCTTGCGCCATGCCGACGCGCCCTCGTTCCTGACCGTCAGTCAGATCATCGCGGCGTACAACGTGGACGCATCCGCGCCGTCGACGTGTAGAAAAATATGGTCGCGTGGACGAACGGCGCCCGCCGGTAAAGACGTCCCTGGCGACGCAGCACGTTGCATGCCGCGTGCTTTCATCATGCAGTGGAAACGTGGAGACCGCGCCAAAGCCGGGGGGCTTACCGCACTGAGTTAAACCGGCCGCAGATCGCATGAGTCAATTCGCGCGGCTGTGGCCGTTTTCTTGTGAACGAGCGTCTCGGGCTCATCGCCTGAACAGCCAGATCAGGATCGACAAAACGACTGAAATGACGATGCACGTCACGATCGGAAAATGGAAAGCTGAACCCCGGCCGTACGATGTTGACGTCGCCAGGCAGGCGCCCGGGTGGGAGCCGGGACAGCCACCGCCAGCCGAGACCTGCGGCCATGAGTTCGTGTTGGGCGCGCCGCAGCAGGCCGATCTCATGTAACGTGTGGGCGCGCGGCGTGGGCGGAGCACCACAGCCCAGCCCGACGAGCACGAATGGATGCGTCAGCGCCTGTCGCTGGCGATCAGCTGGACGAGCGTGTCATTGTGGCGACGGAAATGGTCGACCCAGGCCGATGTGTCGATCAGGACGCAAAGGCGCGTCCCGCGACGGGCACAACGCTTGCTGAACGCCTGCCAGGGCCGCATGCGATGCAATGCATGAACGAATTGCAGCGAGTCCCGTGTCGGCGACGGAACAGACAGAACCGCGGCGGCAGTGGTCTTTGGTGAGGTCATCGGCGCCGCGGGCCGCGATCGATCACACGGATAACAGGACCGCAACCCCTGATCATCAACTGAGAAGGAGAAACCATGAAAACCATCCAGTTCCTCAAGGCCGCAGGTAGCATTGCATGTGTTGCATTCGCACTGAACGCCACCGCGCAGACGACGGCGTCCGCACCGCCGTCGACTTCGGAAAGCGTCGGCCAGCACATCGACGACAGCACGATAACCACCAAGGTCAAGGCCGATCTGCTCGGCGCAAAGAACGTGAAGTCCACGCACATTCACGTCAAGACCCAAAAGGGCATCGTCTGGCTGACGGGCTCAGTGCCGTCGGCGGAAGACAAGACGGCCGCGCAGGATGTCGTGCAGAACGTGTCCGGCGTCAAGGGCGTGAAGAACCACCTGAAGGTCTCGGCTGATTAAGTGTTGCCCGTTCGCGACGCTCGCAAAGCAAGGCCGCCTCTTCACACCGGGCGGCCTGTCAAACTCTCCGACGTTCCCTGACCGCACTATCCGCACCATCGCGCGGTCCGTAACGCCTCACGTTCCCCGCACACGCGGCCCGACTTCAGGTCGTGTTTCTCAGGCCTTCATCGACGCATACTGATCGCGCAGCGTGCGAATGCGATCGTGATTTTGCAACACATCTTGATAGAGCCGCTCGACGACGGCTCGCGCATCGGCGGGCCATTCCTTTTCGAGCGCATCGTGAAAGCGCTTTTGCGCGACATCTTCACCCTTTTCGCAATCGGCGAGGATTGCATGCCTCGTAGAGCGAAGGAAATCTGAAAGTCCGTTGCACCAGGAATTGTGTCAATTGCCAGCGTCCAGCTCATCGCCCGGCAAAATGCGCTGAGTGTTCAATCTCTTGCCAGCGAAGGAAATGTGTCACTGCCCTCTCATTCACCCGAGGCAACACTAAAGATAGCGGCTTGTGAACGCACCGCGGTGCGCCGCTTTCATCGGTTCCGCGTTGTCCGGCGTCCACGTCCCGCCATGACTTGCATAGCAATGTGCAACGGCGGGAATTGCGAAATTGACTACGCGAAAGCCCGCGGCTGGAAGATCGTGCGAGAGATGCAGGAAACCGGGAAACCGCCAGCGGCGCGTCACAAA
>NZ_JAWRXV010000620.1:0-279 GCF_046534875.1 Paraburkholderia sp. SIMBA_054
GACATCACCTTGCTTCTGGATACGCGCACCGAAGAAGGCACGCGCCAGCTTTTCGGTGGCACCAATCCAGCCGCGACCGTTTATGTGCAGCAGAGCTTCATCGATGCAAATCCGGTAACGACGCAGCGGGTCGTCAACGCTTTCGTCAAGTCGCTGAACTGGATTCACAAGGCTTCTGCCGATGACGTGGCTGATGCTGTGCCGGAAGAGTATCTGCTGGGAGACCGTGAGCTTTACAAAACCGGCTTCGAGAAGTCCCGCGCCATGTACTCCGAGAAG
>NZ_JAWRXV010000621.1:0-279 GCF_046534875.1 Paraburkholderia sp. SIMBA_054
GGAGTTATACCAGAATAGATTCAAAAAAGGCGTATTCGCCTGCATCATATCGATCATGACATGAGTAAAGTCGAGCATGACCGCATTAATGCCTTCCTGGTTTTCCTGCCGGGTATTCATAAATTTCAGCAAAGAAATCAATGTAGAGATCAATGCAGGTATAAAAATCACCCAACCCAAAATCCTTTTCAAAACAGCAATGCGTCCAGCTTGTTGATACGTCATGAGTTCTCCTTGATTAAGACGCGTCGTTTCACTTAGTTTACCTGTAGATATCTG
>NZ_JAWRXV010000622.1:0-279 GCF_046534875.1 Paraburkholderia sp. SIMBA_054
GCCGCCGCAGCGATTATTTCACCGACCAGCTCTATGCAGCGCTCAAGCTGATCGACCGTCAGGACCTCAATCCAAATGCGGTTGGCGCCATGCATGGTGAAATCGGCCAGACGCAGTTCCTGCCGGTCAACGTCCTGAAATACGGCGTCGACGGCGACGGCAGCGGCCATATCGACATGGCCCGCTCCAAGGCGGATGCTCTCTATTCGACCGCGAACTTCCTTGTCGGCCATGGCTGGCAGCGCGGTGCAGGCTATCAGCCAGGCGAACCGAACTACG
>NZ_JAWRXV010000623.1:0-279 GCF_046534875.1 Paraburkholderia sp. SIMBA_054
GTAAAGTTTGACCATTAACAGTCATTCCGCGTGACTGCCAACATCGGCGACAATCCTCCTGTGTTAATCATTCAAGGAGGTGAAAATGCTGACGACCGTTGCCCTAACGCCTGTTGACTTCAAGCGTTGGGCAGAACATCTAACCCGGCAGATCGCTGAATCGGGGCGCGACGGACGGCCATTTTTTTCGCCTCTGGAAGCCGCCGATTTCGAATTACCCGAGCGTCGCGCTCGCTTCGAAGATCGCCTCTCAATACCTTTGCCTCAGCCAACATGGAT
>NZ_JAWRXV010000624.1:0-279 GCF_046534875.1 Paraburkholderia sp. SIMBA_054
GTATCATGGTTGCCTCATCCGTTGCTTCCGGTGCCATGTATCGGCTCCCGCTCGCCGCTCCCGCGCCCTGTGCGCCCGCCTCCGCCGACGCTGGATCGCCGGTCCTGGAATGCAGCCATTGCGGCGTCCGCGCGCGTTCGGTGTGTTCGGCGTTGTCCAGCGACGAGATGGCAGCCCTGGACCAGGTCACCCAGCCGCTGCGGCTTTCGGCCGGCGCCACCCTGGTGCGCACCGGCGAGCCGCGCCAGTACGTCTTCACCCTGACCGCCGGCGCGCTGC
>NZ_JAWRXV010000096.1:0-30575 GCF_046534875.1 Paraburkholderia sp. SIMBA_054
GCGGCGGCAAAGAAAAGTAGGTGCCGCCCCGCACAGGGGCGACGCATGAAGCGCGAAGGCAAAACGCGGATGCCAGCGCAAACACAAGCAAACCAAACCAGCAGTCGCAAGACAAAAAACCTAGAGCAACGTCCTCACATGCCAAAGCTCAGGAAACAGCACAACATCAAGCATCTTGCGCAGATAAGGAGCGCCTGCAGTCCCACCAGTCCCTTGCTTAAACCCAATAATCCGTTCAACGGTAGTCACATGTCGAAACCGCCACTGCCGAAAGGCATCCTCAAGATCGACGAGTTCTTCAGCCATCTCATACAGTTCCCAATGCTGGGAAGGATTCCGATAAACCTCAAGCCAGGCGGCTTCAACCGAAGCATCATGCTGAGTAGGCAGTGTCCAATCCCGCTCGAGCCGTGAGGCATCAATAGCAAACCCCCGCCTCGCCAGCAAACGAACCACTTCGTCATAAAACGAAGGCGCCTCGAGTGCCGCTTTCACTTCGGCAAACACATCGGCGTGATGCGCATGAGGCTTGAGCATCTGCTCATTCTTATTCCCGAGCATAAACTCCAGCTCACGATACTGATAAGACTGAAACCCCGACGAACTGCCAAGAAACGGCCGCATCGCCGTATATTCCGAAGGCGTCATCGTCGACAACACACTCCACGCCTGCACAAGCTGCTCAAGAATCCGCGACACACGCGCAAGCATCTTGAACGCCGGCGGCAACTCATCACGATGCACTGAAGCAAGCGCGGCACGCAATTCATACAGCGCAAGCTTCATCCACAACTCGCTTGTCTGATGCTGAATGATGAACAGCATCTCGTTGTGATCCGGCGACAACGGATGCTGCGCATGCAGAATCGATCCAAGCGACAGATAGTCGCCATAGCTCATCGACTTCGAGAAATCGAGCTGTGCGTCGTGCCAGCCTTCGCTCTCATCGGCGGCCATGTGCGACGCGTGCGTCTCGCGCGGCGTCTGCGTGCCGCCATGCCCGAACGGGCAGCCTTGCGCGGGCTTGTCTTCCGTCATCTTCATGTGGTCGGTCATCGCGGGCTCCTCAGGTCACGGCGCCGCGTGCGGCAAATTCAGGCGCGCGCCAGATCTCGTGCTCGAGCACGTGTCGCAGATGCTCGACGGCATCCCACACATCGACAAAGCGCGTGTACAGCGGCGTAAAGCCGAAACGCAACACATGCGGCTCGCGATAATCGCCGATCACGCCGCGCGCGATCAGCGCCTGCATCACTTCATAGCCATGCGGATGCTCGAAGCTCGCATGCGAGCCACGTTGCGCATGCGCGCGCGGCGTCACGAGTTCGAGCGGAAATTCTTTGCAGCGCGTTTCCACCAGTTCGATGAAGAGATCCGTCAGCGCAAGCGACTTCTTGCGAATCGCCTGCATGTCGGTTTGCAGAAAAATGTCGAGCCCGCATTCGACCAGCGCCATCGACACCATCGGCTGCGTGCCGCATAAAAAGCGGCCGATGCCGTCGTCGGCTGCATAGGTCGGGTCCATTGCGAATGGCGCGCGATGTCCCCACCAGCCCGACAACGGCTGTTCGAAATCGCTCTGGTGACGATGCGGCACCCACGCGAACGCTGGCGAACCCGGACCGCCATTCAGATACTTGTACGTACAACCGACGGCACAATCCGCACCAACGCCGTTCAGATCGACCGGCACGGCACCCGCCGAATGCGCGAGATCCCACAGCGCGAGCGTGCCCTTGTCGTGGATCAGCTTCGTCAGCGCGGCCATGTCGTGCATATAGCCCGTGCGGTAGTTGACGTGCGTGATCATCGCGACGGCGACCTCGTCGGTGATGGCGGCGGGCAATTCGGACGGATCGTCGACGAGGCGCAACTCATAACCGCGATCCAGTTGTTTGATCAGCCCTTGCGCGATGTACAGGTCGGTCGGAAAGTTCGAGCGCTCCGACACGATCACGCGCCGCTTCGGGTCGCGCTTGTCCTGCATGCGCAGCGCCGCCGACAGCACCTTGAACAGGTTGATCGAAATCGTGTCGGTGACGACGACCTCGTTGTGCGCCGCGCCGATCAGCGCGGCGAGCTTGTTGCCCAGACGCCGCGGCAGCGAGAACCAGCCGGCCGTGTTCCAACTGCGGATCAGTCCTTCGCCCCATTCGGCGCCGATCACGGTCTGCGCGCGCTGCGCAGCCGCGGCGGGCGGCACGCCGAGCGAATTGCCGTCCAGATAGATGACGTTCGGCGCAAGCGCGAACTGGTCGCGCAACGGCGCGAGCGGGTCGGCTGCATCCAGCGCGAGTGCTTCTTCACGTTGATTCATGGTGTTCGTTCGGTCGAAAGAGTGCGTTTAAGCGGAATGTCGTTGTTCAGGAAGCGCGCGCAGCACGGCGCGCACCGGACTGGCGTCGAGCGTCGTCAGCTTGAGGGGCAGCGCGATCAGTTCGTAGTCGCCGGGCGCGACGGCATCGAGCACGATGCCCTCGAGAATCGCCATCCGGTGCGCGCGGATGCGGTGATGCGCATCCATCGTTTTCGATTCCTGCGGATCGAGCGACGGCGTGTCGATGCCGATCAGCTTCACACCGTGCGCGGCGAGCAGATCGATCGTGTCGGGCGCGACTGCGCAGAAATTGCTGTCCCACGCTGTAACAGGCGCTTCGCGGTAGGTGCGCAGCAGCACGCGCGACGGCACGCCGTCGAGCGACGCGGCAACATGCTCCGGGCTCACCAGCGGCGTCGCGCCGATACAGTGGATCACGCGACAGCGGCCGAGATACGCATCGAGCGGCACTGCGCCGATCGCGGCGCCGTCGGCGTCGTAGTGCAGTGGCGCGTCGGTGTGCGCGCCCGTGTGCGGCGAGAGCGTCAGCCGCGCGACGTTGACGGGCGAGCCTGCCTCCATCCGCCACACGCGCTCGATGCCCACGGGCGTGTCGCCCGGCCAGACGGGCGTCGCCGTATCGACGGCGGGCGTGATGTCCCAAAGCGTGTCCATTCGTCTCCTATTGACCACAGTTGGCGCCTCAGCGTCTTACTCTGATCCCATGCAAGTGCCGTTGTTCTGCAACCTTCATTGGATAATAGGCGGCATCAGACGAAATGTGCTTGCTAAAAAAACTGTTTATTTCGCCCCCTTTGGAACATAATTTGAGGCAAATGGGAAAGGGAGACCGAAAATGAACGCGATCTCACTGGACGCCACCGATTGCCGTATCTTGACGGTGCTGCAGCACGAAGGACGAATCAGCAATCTGGATCTGGCGGAGCGCATCTCGCTTTCGCCGTCCGCGTGTCTACGACGTTTGCGCCTGCTGGAAGAGCAGGGCGTGATCGAGCGTTATCGCGCGTGCCTGAACCGCGAAGTGCTGGGGTTCGAACTGGAAGCGTTCGTGCAGGTATCGATGCGCAACGACCAGGAGAACTGGCATGAGCGCTTCGCCGACGCGCTGCGCGACTGGCCGGAAGTGGTCGGCGCGTTCGTCGTGACGGGGGAGACGCATTATCTGCTGCGGGTGCTCGCCCACAATCTCAAGCACTATTCGGATTTCGTGCTCAGCCGCCTGTATAAGGCGCCGGGCGTATTGGACATCCGCTCGAACATTGTGCTGCAGACGCTGAAGGAAGATTCGGGCGTGCCCGTCGCGCTGGTAGCGAGCTCAACAAAGGCGCAACAACCAGGCTAGCGGCACCGGGGCGGGCGGAAAACCGCGCCTTTCGTCGCACGCAAAAGCGCCGGCCTGTCAGCCGAGCCGCTTCAGGCCGTGAAAATCGCCGTTCTGGAACACGAGTGGTTCGGTTTCGCTGGCCTGATCGTGGACGCCGCAGCGCTCCACTTCACCGACAAAAATGACGTGATCGCCTTCGTCGTAGCGGCTGCGGTTATGGCATTCGAACCATGCGAGCGCGCCGTCGAGCACGGGCATGCCCGTGTCGCCCGCCGCATGCGACACCCCTTCGAAGCGGTCGCCCTTGACGGTTGCAAAGCGCTTGCACAGATCGAGCTGCGTCGAGGCCAGCACATTGACGACATAATGACTGTTCGAGCGGAACACGGGCATCGAGGCCGAGCGTGTCGCAAGACTCCACAGCACGAGCGGCGGCGCCAGCGAGACGGAATTGAATGAACTGGCCGTGATGCCGATCAACGCGCCAGACGGCGCACGTGTCGTAATGACGGTGACGCCCGTCGCGAACTGGCTGAGCGCGCGGCGAAAAGCGCCGTTGTCGAAATTGGGCGGGTTGGCGTGCTTCATCGGCTGATGCATTCTGGCGAATGGACCGCTTGATGAAGCGACCAGAGGGAAAAAAACGGTTCGAAGGTCATGTAGAAATTCGGCGAATTGTCCCAATTTTAACTGCAATCGCAGAGGGCCAGGCGCGAGCGCGTGGCGGGACAAGGGCGGCCGCATGGTACGGATGGTGCGTGCGGGCTGCATGAATCCCGAAAAGGGCGGAGTATTGCGCCGGTCGGATGCGGTGAAGCATCGGGTGTCCACAGTGACTGCGGCGAGCCCAGCGCGTTTTTGTCCGAAGGGCAAGCGTCGCGGCGAGCCAAATTCAAGGAGCGAGCATGAGTCAGTCAGTCGAGACCGCCACGCTGGGCGGCGGGTGTTTCTGGTGTCTGGAGGCGGTGTATCTGGGCGTCGATGGGGTGACGTCGGTGGAATCGGGGTATGCGGGCGGGCAGGTCGACAATCCGTCGTACGAGCAGGTCTGCGACGGCGACACGGGGCACGCGGAAGTCGTCAATGTCGAGTTCGATCCGGCGCGCATCACTTACCGCGAGATCCTCGATATTTTCTTCGCGATCCATGATCCGACCCAGCTTAACCGCCAGGGAAACGATGTCGGCACGCAATACCGGTCGGTGATCTTCACCCACTCGGACGCGCAGCGCGACACGGCGTTGCAGGCGATCCGCGAGATCGGCGCCGAAGGCATCTACGACGGCCAGATCGTCACGCAGGTGCTGCCGCTGGACGGCAACTATTTTGCTGCCGAGGTGTATCACCAGAACTACTTCGCGCAGCATCCGGATCAGGGCTATTGCGCGTTCGTCGTCGCGCCGAAGGTGGCGAAGTTCCGGCAGAAGTTCGCGCATCGGATCAAGGCCGGCGCGTGAGCGCGGACTGATCGTCGCGCATTGATGTAGCAGCTTGCGCGGCGCAGGTCCTACGCGGACTGCGCCGCGTTTTCTTTTTGTGCGCCGCGAAGACGCTCGCAGGCGGCAGCGATTTGCGCCGCGAGCTTTACGCAGGTCAGCGGCGCGGAGCCTTCGGCCTTGTTGTTCGCGGCGATCAGCACCGGCTGGCCTGCAATCGCGTAACGCGCCGCCAGCTCGGCGAGCGCGGTGCGGGTGTCGGGGTCTTCGTCGACGAGTTTGTCGAACGGTTCGTACTTTGCTTTTGCCTGTTCGTACTTGAAGCCGCCGTGCAGGCTCCAGCGCACGATCAGCGGCCCTGACGGCGCTTCATCCAGCAACGCAAGCGCGGCGGCCTGCCGCGACGGATCGGGCATCCGCGCGTGAATGCCGACGCAGTAGCGCACGCCCGTCGCCTTTAGCGCGCGAATCAGGCGCGGCGTCAGCATCGACGCATCGCGGATTTCGACGGCGTAGCAGGTATCGCCTTCGAGCGGCGGCAGCGCCGCCAGGAACGCCGTCAGCCGGTCGACGAAGAGGGCCGGCCGCGCGAGCATTTCATTCGGCAGCGGCGAGAACTGGAACACGAGCGCGCCCGCTTTGGCGCCGAGCCCGTCGATACACGGCCGCACGAATTCGGCGATGGCCAGCTGGGCGTTCAGAAAGCAGGGATTCTCCGACACCGGCTCGCCGCGTTCGGCGCGCACGGTCGCGTCGGTGACGAGCGCGGGCGCCTTCACGATGAAGCGGAAATGGTCCGGCACCTGCTGCGCGTAACGCAGATAGTCGGTGAGCGTGAGCGGCGCGTAGAACGAGCGGTCGATGCTCACCGTGCGCAGCAGCGGATGCGCGCCGTAGGCGGTGAGGCCATCGCGCGAGAGCTTGCTGTTGCTGTAGTCGTCGCCGTAGACGATGCCTTTCCAGCCGGGAAAGGACCATGTCGAGGTGCCGAGATGCACTTGCGGCGGCAACTGGCTGGCGAGGTGAATGACTTCGTCGGAAGGCGGCGCGGCGAGAACATCGCGGGCGCGGCGCTTTTTCGGTGGCGCGTCGCTGGGCGCGGCAGCCGTTTCCGACGAAGCTTTGGGTACGGAAGCAACGGCGACAGGCGCCTGCTCGACGGGATTGCCGAACATGTCGAGTTGCAGGGAGGCGTCGGGCGTTTCGGGTGCCGCTTCTTCTTCCATCGATCCGTTACGAGAGACAGTGCGCTGACGCTGATGAACTACGTCCGCCTCGGGCCGATGCATGAGCGCCACGGGCCCGAAGCGGAATCCAGTCAGCGATTTTACAGCGCCTTCTCGTACATGAAGCGGCGCGACCAGGGCAGCGTCGTCGCGCTGCGGCCCGCCTTGCGGCACACCACCTGATAGATCGATACGTCGTCGTTCTCGAACGCATACGCGCAGCCCGCGAGGTACACGCGCCAGATGCGGAATCTCTCGTCGTCGACGAGCGACTTCGCTTCTGCCGCTCTCGCCTCGAAGTTCTCGGCCCAGATGTCGAGCGTGCGCGCGTAGTGGCGGCGCAGGCTTTCGATATCGAAAGCTTCAAGCCCGCCGCGCTGCATCGTTTCGAGCGCGAGACTGATGTGCGGCAACTCGCCGTCGGGGAATACGTATCTGTCGATGAACTCGCCGCCGCCCAGCGCCGTTTCACCGCTGTTGTAATCGGTCGACGTGATGCCGTGATTCATCGCGATGCCGTCATCCGCGAGCAGGTCGTGAATCTTCTGGAAGTAGCCGGGCATATTCTTTCGGCCCACGTGCTCGAACATGCCGACACTCGTGATGCGGTCGAACTGCCCCTGGACGTCACGGTAGTCCTGCAGCCGGATTTCGATCTGGCCTTCGAGACCGGCTGCTTTCACGCGCTGCGTCGCGAGGTCGAACTGGTTCTGCGACAGCGTCACGCCCACGCACTTCGCGCCGAACTTCTGCGCCGCGCGCAGCACGAGCGCGCCCCAGCCGCAGCCGATATCGAGCAGACGCTGGCCCGGCTGCACCTGGATCTTCGTCAGGATGTGATCGATCTTCTTGATCTGCGCGGTGGCGAGGTCTTCGTCGCCGTTCTCGAAATACGCGCACGAGTACACCATGTTCTCGTCGAGCCACAGCTTGTAGAACTCGTTCGAGACGTCATAGTGATACTGGATCGCCTTCTTGTCCGACGTTTTCGAGTGGTTGAAATAGCGCCGCACGCGCGCGAGCTTGCTCGCGCTCGTTACCGTGCTGCGCGCCAGCGAATAGCTGATGTTGATGATGTCCGACAGCTTGCCTTCGATGTCGATCTTGCCCTTCACGTACGCCTCGCCCAGATTGTCCAGGCTCGGTTCGAGCAGTAGCGGCAGCGCGGACGCGCTATTCACTTTCAGTGTGACCTGCGGCGCGGCGAACGTGCCGAAGTCATGTTGCTGGCCATCCCATAACACCAGGCGCGCCGGGATATTGGCCTTCGTTTTTACTTCGTCTACCCACTGCGCCAGCTTCTTCTCCCAGAACATGTGATTTCTCCGTGTCCAATGAATCAAAGCAAAGCCTGTCGAACCACAGTGCGCAGCGCGCGAGCCGGCCTTGGCCGCGCTGTCTGATGTGGAGCCGCGCGCACGCGATTCTGCCGTCGGCGCAACGCGTCATGCAATGTGAAGCAGGACGGGCCGCGCGCCGGTGCATCGATGTGTCAGGGCGACAGACGGGCGATCGTCCAGTCGGCGCTGCCGCTACGCGTGTAGAGCAGCCGGTCGTGCAGACGTGAAGGCCGTCCTTGCCAGAATTCAATCGCGTCGGGAATCAGGCGATAGCCGCCCCAGTGCGGGGGCCGGGGCGGACTGTCCCCGTATTGTGCAATGAATTCGCGTTCTCGCGCTTCCAAAGCGGCACGGCTTTCAATCACCTTGCTCTGCTCGGACGCCCATGCGCCGATGCGCGAGCCGACGGGACGCGATGCGAAGTATGTGTCGCTTTCAGCGTCGCTCGTCTTGACGACTGCGCCCTCGACGCGCACCTGGCGCTCGAGTTCGATCCAGTAGAAAAGGAGGCTTGCGTGTGGGTTCTGCGCGAGGTCGAGGCCCTTGCGGCTCTCGTAGTTCGTGAAGAACACGAACCCGCGCTCGTCGACACCCTTGATCAGTACGATGCGCGCCGAAGGCCGGCCGCGCGGGTCGACCGTCGCAAGCGTCATCGTGTTCGGTTCGGGGAGTTGCGCGTCGATGGCCTGTTTGAACCATACGTCGAACTGACGGAACGGGTTCGGGTCGGCGTCGGCAATGTCCAGCGAACCGAGCGAATAGTTTTTGCGAAGGTCGGCAAGAGTGCTCATGTTTTTATGCAAGCGCTACAGTGTGGAACCAGTATAGCGAAGGACAAAGTTTTCTGCGTTGAGGCGTGTCGTGTGGGCCGCGCGTTGAAGCTGCTGACGCCGCAATCCGCGGGCGTGCGCCGGCGCGATCAGGCAAAATACAGGGTTGAAAGCATGCAGATATCCGCAGGATATTGCAATGCCGTAGTCCGAATCAGCGAAGCTACCCATCATGTCCACGCCTCTCGTCACCGAGCATTCCGATATTACTACCGACTCCAGCGCGCATGAAACCGCCGACCGCGCCCGGCGTTTCGGCGGCGTCGCGCGCCTGTACGGCGCGCCGGCGCTCGCCGCGTTCGAGCGCGCGCACGTTGCCGTGATCGGCATTGGCGGCGTCGGCTCGTGGGCGGCGGAAGCGCTCGCGCGCACGGCGATCGGCCGGATCACGCTGATCGATCTCGACAACGTCGCCGAGAGCAACACGAACCGGCAGATTCACGCGCTCGACGGCAACTACGGCAAGCCCAAGGTCGATGCGATGGCCGAGCGCATCCGGTTGATCGATCCGCAGTGCGATGTGCGCGTGATCGAAGATTTTATCGAGCCGGGCAACTTCGACACGGTGCTGGGCGGCGGCTTCGACTACGTGGTCGATGCGATCGACAGCGTGCGCACGAAGACGGCGCTGATCGCGTGGTGCGTCGAGCACAAGCAGCCGTTGATCACGGTCGGTGGCGCGGGCGGCCAGCTCGATCCGACGCGTATCCGTATCGACGATCTCGCGCAGACCATTCAGGACCCGCTGCTGTCGAAAGTGCGCGGCCAGTTGCGCAAGCAACATGGCTTTCCGCGTGGGCCGAAAGCGAAGTTCAAGGTGAGCGCGGTGTATTCGGACGAGCCGCTGATCTATCCGGAAGCGGCCGTCTGCGATATCGACGAAGAAGCTGAGCACGTCACGACGTCGCCCGGTCATCATGGCCCTGTGGGCCTGAACTGCGCGGGCTTTGGATCGAGCGTGTGCGTGACGGCGAGCTTCGGCTTTGCGGCCGTGGCGCATGTGCTGCGCGCGCTGGCGAAGAACGCGGCCTGAAGCGCGGCGGCTTACGCTTTCTCGCCTGAATGAAAAAACGCGGCACATGGCCGCGTTTTTCATGGTCGAGCGAGAACGATCAGTTCAACAACGCACTCAGCTTGCGGCGCCATTTCGCGACCAGTTCCGGCTGATGCGCGGCGAGATCGAACACGGACAACATCGTCTTGCGGCCGATGTCTTCGCGGAACGTGCGGTCACGCGTGACAATGGCAAGCAGATGCTCGAGCGCCGGATCGTACTTGCGCCGGGCAATGAGCGCGCTTGCCAGATCGAAGCGCGCTTCGAGGTCGTCGGGATTGCTGGCGACGGCGGCTTCGAGCGCATCCGTGGGCGGCAGGTCGGAGGCGGCGTCGACGGCATCGAGCCGCGTCTTGATCGCGTTGTAGCGCGCGTCGATGCCCTGCGTCGTTTTGGGCGACAGCAGATCGTTTTCCTTCTGCGCTTCTTCGGCGCGGTTGTCTTCGAGCAGCAGCTCCATCAGATCGAGCCGTGCTTCGTCGAAACCCGGGTCATAGGCGAGCGCGGCCTTGAGCGCGTCGTACGCATCCTCGCGGCGGCCTTCGGCGATCGCTACGGCCGCTTCCGCGCGCGACGCTTCCGCGCCGTCCGGCACGAGGCGGTCGAGGAACTCGCGTAACTGGCCTTCCGGCAGCACGCCGATGAACTGATCAACGGGCCGTCCGTCCGCGAACGCGACGACGTGCGGAATGCTGCGCACCTGGAAATGCGCGGCCAGCTCCTGGTTTTCGTCGACGTTCACCTTCACGAGCCGCCATTTGCCTTCGTACTCGGCCTCGAGCTTTTCGAGCATCGGGCCGAGCGTCTTGCACGGTCCGCACCACGGCGCCCAGAAGTCGACGAGTACGGGCGCGAGCATCGACGCGCTGATGACGTCCTTTTCGAAAGTGGCGAGGGTGGTGTCCATTGCTGTCTCTTCCTTGGATCGGTAGGCGAAGTAGTTGGGGGCGGCCTGAGTCGTTTCAATACAGGGCTTCATCGGCCCTTTCGCGCCGCTGCGCCGCTCCCCGCGGATGTCTGCCAGTCTAGCGCGGCTTGCGCTCGGGCAGCGGTATCCATTCGGTCTCGCCGGGCACCTTGCCCATTTCCTGGTTGGTCCACGCGAGCTTTGCCCGCTCGATCTTCTCGCGCGAACTCGCGACGAAATTCCATTCGATAAAGCGCTCGCCGTCCAGCTTCTCGCCGCCGAGCAGCATCACCGTCGCGCCTTTCGCGCTCGCTAGCGTCACGGTTTCGCCGGGCGTGAGCACGGCCATCGTCGCGACTTCGAGCGGCTCGCCATCGAGCGACAGGTCGCCGTCGACGAGATACACGCCGCGCTCGTCGTGCTCCGGTTCGAGCGCGAGCACGCTGCCCGGTGCGAAATGCGCGGCGGCATACAGCGTGCCGGAGAACGTGCGCGCCGGCGACGTCTGGCCGAACGACGTGCCCGCGATGATGCGCAGCGTGACGCCGTTGCGTTCGATCTCCGGCAGCGTGGCACCCGCGTGATGTTCGAACGACGGCTCGGCGTCTTCATCGGCGAGCGGCAGCGCGACCCACGTCTGGATGCCGTGTACCGTCGAGCCATTCGTGCGGTCGGGTTCCGGCGTGCGCTCCG
Source organism: Paraburkholderia sp. SIMBA_054 (assembly GCF_046534875.1). Lineage (NCBI taxonomy): Bacteria > Pseudomonadati > Pseudomonadota > Betaproteobacteria > Burkholderiales > Burkholderiaceae > Paraburkholderia > Paraburkholderia sp. SIMBA_054. The sequence continues at coordinate 11,149 of NZ_JAWRXV010000096.1, forward strand.
AGTGAACGATGCCGCGGCCCGCCGTCATCCAGTTGACGTCGCCGGGAACGATCTTCTGTTCGGAGCCGAGGCTGTCGCGATGCATGATCGCGCCTTCGAACAGATAGGTGACGGTCGCGAGTCCGATATGCGGATGCGGGCGTACGTCGAGCCCCGTGCCGGCAGGCAGCGTGGCGGGGCCCATGTGGTCGAAGAAGATGAACGGGCCGACGAGACGCGCGGCCATCGCGGGCAGTACGCGCCGCACGGCCAGATTGCCGATGTCGCGGACGTGGGGCTTCAGAACCGCTTTGATCGATGAGGACATGACGGGCTCGGTTGGTGGGGACAGGGTGAATCATTTTACTGCCGGGCGGCGACACACGCGTTTCAGGGACGTGCCGACGCAGTGTGCACACACATGTATGTACGTGGATTCGCAAATTGCGCTATAGTACATACATCGTACACACATGATGTCTGGAGGAATGATGCCGATGACCAGAATTTTCCGTAACGGCAATTCGCAAGCAGTGCGGATTCCTGCGGAGCTTGCTTATGAGAGCCTCGATATGGAGGTGGAGATCGAGCGGGTCGGCGACGAATTGCGAATCCGGCCTGCACGTCGGCCGTTGACAGGTGTGTTGCGCAAGTTCGCGAAGTTCGGCGACGACTTCATGTCGGAAGGGCGGGGCGATCAGGAGCAGGCGGATCGGGAGGGCCTGTAATGCCGCGCTTCATGCTCGACACGAATATGTGCATTTATTTGATGAAGAACCAGCCGGAAGAAGTCGCGCGGCGGTTCGAGCAGTGCTTTATCGGCGATGTCGTCATGTCGGCCATCACCTATGCGGAACTCGAGTATGGCGTCGCCGTGTGCGCGAATCGCGCGCGCGAGCGGCGCAATCTGGCAGCGCTGATTGAAGACATTCCCGTCTTGCCATTCGACGTCAAGGCGGCGAGCGCTTACGGACCGATTCGCGAGGCGACGCGCGAGCGCAAGAAAGATCACTTCGACAAACTGATTGCCGCGCACGCCGTTTCAGTTGGTGTCACGCTCGTGACGAACAACGAGCGCGACTTCGCCGCCTATCCGGGCCTCAACGTCGAGAACTGGCTAAACGGCTGAGCACCGTTGCCGGATAGCTCGGCTACACTCTCATGCTCTGATACAGAGCAAACACAGGAATGTAGATGTCACCAAAAGACCTGCTGCTGGCGCTGGTCGTTGTCGTTGCGTGGGGTGTGAACTTTGTCGTGATCAAGGTTGGGCTGCATGGTGTTCCGCCGATGCTGCTTGGCGCGCTGCGCTTCATGCTTGCCGCTTTTCCCGCTGTGTTCTTTATCAAACGGCCGCAGATGCCGTGGCGCTGGCTCATCGCCTATGGCGCGACGATCTCGCTCGGGCAGTTCGCGTTTCTGTTTTCGGCGATGTATGTCGGCATGCCGGCTGGCCTCGCGTCGCTCGTGCTGCAGGCGCAGGCGTTTTTTACGCTCCTGTTTGCCGCTTTGTTTTTGCATGAGCGCTTTCGCGTGCAGAACGTGCTCGGGCTCGTTGTCGCGGCGATCGGGCTTGCCGTGATCGGTCTGCAGGGCGGAGCCGCGATGACGCTTGCCGGGTTCATTCTCACGCTGTGCGCGGCTGTGATGTGGGCACTCGGCAATATCGTCACCAAGAAAGTCGGTAAGGTCGATCTGGTGGGCCTCGTAGTGTGGGGTAGTTTGATTCCGCCTGTGCCGTTCTTCGTGCTGTCGTATCTGCTCGAAGGGCCGCAGCGGATCGGGGCTGCACTGACGGGCATCGGCGCTTCGTCGGTGTTCGCGATCGTTTATCTCGCGTTTGTTGCTACGCTGGTTGGGTATGGGCTTTGGAGCCGGCTGCTGTCGAAGTATCCGGCGGGGCAGGTTGCGCCGTTTTCGTTGCTCGTGCCGATTGTTGGGCTGGCGTCGGCTTCGCTGTTTCTCGGCGAGTCGTTGTCGGGTGCGGAGATTGGTGGCGCGGTTTTGGTGATGGCGGGGCTTGCTGTTAATGTGTTCGGTGGGTGGGTTGTGCAGAGGTTGCCCCTCGCGCGGTGATGGTTGGTTGGGGTGGGTTGGGGGGCGCTGGTATTCGCGATGCGGCGGTGTTGGCGTTTGCGCTGGCATCCGCGATTTGCCTTCGTGCTTCAAGCGTCGCCCCTGTGCGGGGCGGCACCTACTTTTCTTTGCCACCGCCGCAAAGAAAAGTAGGCAAAAGAAAGCGGCTCACACCGCCAATCCTTGTTCTTGCCTGAGGGCCCCCAAAGGTTCCTACACTTCACACGGCGGCATTTCTGTTCGCGTTCGTTGCCAACGCTTCGAATGAGCGCCTCACCCACTTCAAACATCCGAACTTGGGCTAGCGGCAGCGAATGGTATGTGCCGCCCAGGTGGCAAACTGTGTGTACGTTGTCGCATCGTATAGCCTGGCGCTCTTACATGGTGGTGCGCGTGCGCTATCTGTCCGAAGTGAGGCGTGTGTGCCTCTGCGGCCTACACACAGTTTGCCACCTGGGCGGCGGCGGAATATCTGGCACGGCGTGCCGCAACGCGGGCGCGTGGAGCAGGTGAGGCGCTCTTTCAATGCGGTGGCAACGAGCATGAGTCATGTGATTGCCGTGTGAAGCGTAGGAACCTTTGGGGGCCCTCAGGCAAACATAAGAACTGGCGGTGTTAGCCGCTTTCTTTTGCCTACTTTTCTTTGCGGCGGCAAAGAAAAGTAGGTGCCGCCCCGCACAGGGGCGACGCTTGAAGTACGAAGGCATAACGCGGATGCCAGCGAAAAGGCAAACCCACAGGGGCGACGCATGAAGCACGAAGGCAAAACGCGGATGCCAGTGAAAGGCAAAGCAAACCACCCAGCGTCGCAGACAAAAACCAAAACCCCAGATCAGGTCATCCGATTCTTAGCCAGCGGCGGATTAGCCGCAAAATACCGCTTAATCCCGGTCATGATCGCGCTAGCCATCTTCTCCCGATACGCATCATCATTCAGACGACGCTCCTCATCCGGGTTACTGATAAAAGCGGTCTCAACAAGAATCGACGGAATATCAGGCGCCTTCAGCACGGCAAAGCCAGCCTGCTCAACAGACCCCTTATGCAACCTGTTGATCCCACCAATCTCCTTCAGCACAAAATTGCCATACCTCATCGAATCGCGAATCTGCGCCGTCGTCGACATATCGAACAACGCGCGGTTCACGCTCGCATCGGCGGACTTGATGTTGATGCCGCCAATCTGATCCGACGAGTTCTCCTTATTCGCCATCCAGCGCGCGGCCGCGCTCGACGCGCCATGCTCCGACAGCGCGAACACCGACGAGCCACTCGCTTCCGGCGTAGTAAACGCATCCGCGTGAATCGACACAAACAGGTCCGCGCCGACGCGCCGCGCCTTCTGCACACGCACGTTCAGCGGCACGAAGAAGTCGGCGTCGCGCGTCATCATCGCGCGCATGTTCGGTTGCGCATCGATCTTCGCGCGTAGCTTCTTCGCGATATCGAGCGCGACGTGCTTCTCATACGTGCCGCTGCCGCCAATCGCACCCGGGTCCTCGCCGCCGTGACCCGGATCGATCGCGACCGTCAACAGGCGCACCGTGTTGCTGCCCTTCTTCGGGGTGGTGAACTTGTAGGCGTCGTCGCCGCTGTCGCCGTCGTTGTCCGCATCGTTGTCGTTATTGCGCGCGATGACGGGCGGCGCAGGCGTCGGCGTGGGCTTCGACGGAACGTGCGGCGTGGGCGCAGGCGCCGTATGCACGGGCGGACGCGGCGCGGGCGAGGGCGACGAAGGCGCGTTGTTCTGCGCGTACTTCTCGAAGAACGCGTCGGTGTTGTCGGCAGGCGGCGCAGACGGGCCGCTCAACGTCGCGGCGGGTGGCGCAGCCGGTGGCGCGGCGTTGTCATCCAGTTGCTGTTGCTTGCGCTCCGACTGCGCGAGCAGTTCCATCAGCGGATCGGGCGCGACTGCGGGATACAGGTCGAACACCAGACGATATTTGTACGTGCCCACGGGCGGCAGCGTGAACACCTGCGGCTTCACCGAGCCCTTCAGGTCGAACACCATCCGCACGACATGCGGCTGATACTGCCCGACTCGCACGGATTGAATCTGCGGATCGTTCGGCGCAATCTTCGAGACGAGGTCCCGCAACGCCTGGTCGAGGTCGAGCCCACTCAGATCGACCACCAGCCGGTCGGGCCCTTGCAGCAACTGCTGCGTGTTCTGCAGCGGCTGGTCGGACTCGATGGTCACGCGCGTGTAGTCGCGCGCGGGCCACACGCGCACGCCCAGCACCGACTGCGCCCACGCCAGACGCGGCGCGACAAGCCCGAGGACGAGCGTGGAAGCGCCCGCGCGAAGAATCTGCCGGCGGCGCCAGTTATGCGTCGCGGTGGCCGCCGATTCGATCGAGCGGAACGGTTTGATCAACATCTTTCGAGACATGCCTTTCCTGGTTCGCTATACGCCCGGGCGATCAGCATGCGGCCATCGCCGTCGACGTCGAGCGAGAAGACGAGATCCGGCACGCCCAGCAGAGTGCCCGCGCGCTCCGGCCATTCGACGAGGCAGATAGCGCCGCTGTCGAAGTATTCGCGAAAGCCTGCGTCGGCCCATTCGGCCGGATCGGTGAAACGGTAGAGATCGAAGTGATACAGCTCGAGTTCCCCATCCGGCCGTTCGACCGCATAAGGTTCGACGAGCGTATAGGTCGGGCTGCGCACGCGGCCCGCGTGTCCGAGCGCGCGCAACGTGGCGCGCACGAGCGTCGTTTTGCCGGCGCCCAGGTCGCCGTGCAGCTGCACCTGGAGACCGTTGAATCCGTCATGGACCGTCGCGCTGGCTTCGCTGCGCACGCCGTCGATCGCATGCGCGAAGCGCTCGCCGAATGCCATCGTCGCGGCTTCGTCCGCGAGCGCAAACTGGCGCTCGAGCAGGACAGCGGCGGAAGGTCGATTCGCGGGACCGGTGTGATCGGGCATTCTCGTAAAATGACGTAATGAACCAAGGCCAGCAGCATTCCATGTCGGACCCACATCGCGATCCCCATTCGCCGCTCGAAACGACGAATAATGAAGCACCCGTCACGCGTCGCCATGATGATGCGCAACTGGCTGCGCTCGCTTCGCGTATCAAAGGCTGGGGACGCGAACTGGGTTTCGGCGCGGTCGGCATCAGCGATATCGATCTGTCGCACGCTGAAGCGGGCCTTGCAGCCTGGCTCGACGCGGGTTGCCACGGCGAGATGGATTATATGGCCAAACATGGGATGAAACGTGCGCGGCCAGCCGAGCTTGTGGCCGGCACGCGACGCGTGATCTCGGTTCGCATGGCTTATTTACCGGCTTCTTCAGGGGCGCGAAAGGGCGATGAAAGTGCAGTCGCCGACGTTCAACATGATTGGCGTCTCGACGAACGCGCGCGTCTCGAAGACCCAACAGCGGCCGTTGTGTCGATCTACGCGCGCGGCCGGGACTATCACAAGGTCATGCGTAACCGCTTGCAGCAACTGGCTGAGCGGATCGAGGCGGAGATCGGGCCGTATGGCTATCGCGTGTTCACCGATTCGGCGCCCGTGCTCGAAGTCGAGCTTGCGCAAAAGGCAGGCACGGGTTGGCGCGGCAAGCATACGCTGCTGCTGCAACGGGACGCGGGGTCGCTGTTCTTCCTCGGTGAAATCTTCGTCGACGTGCCTCTGCCGACAGATGCCGAAACATCGCCCGAAAGCGCGCCTGAAACGCCTGGCGCGCATTGTGGCAGCTGCACGCGTTGCATCGGCGCATGTCCCACGGGGGCGATCGTCGCGCCTTATCAGGTCGATGCGCGGCGCTGCATCTCCTATCTGACGATCGAACTGAAGGGCAGTATTCCCCAAGACTTGCGGCCGCTGATCGGCAATCGTGTGTATGGATGCGACGATTGCCAGCTCGTGTGTCCGTGGAACAAGTTTGCGCAGGCCGCGCCCGTCGCCGATTTCGATGTGCGTCACGGGCTGGATCGCGCGTCGCTGGTCGAGCTGTTCGGCTGGAGCGCAAGCGACTTCGATACGCGCATGCAGGGCAGCGCGATCCGCCGGATCGGCTACGAGTGCTGGCTGCGTAATCTCGCCGTCGGCATGGGCAACGCGCTGCGCGCCGCGCGGGATACGCTTTCCGCCGATGCCCGTGCGGCCATCGTCGACGCGCTGCGCCAGCGTGCCGACGATCCCTCGCCGCTCGTGCGCGAGCATGTCGAGTGGGCGCTGGAAGCGGCGTGAGCGCGCCGTTCGAACGAGAGGAGTGAACACATCATGTTCAACGCAGTGATCGATGCACCGTTCGGCAAGGTCGGCGTGCGTCTGGAAGGAGAGGCGGTGCGCGAGATCGTCTATCTGCCCGACTCGGTGCCCAACGTCGAGCCGGATTCGGCGCTCGCGAAGCAGGCCGTCGAGCAGATCGAACAGTACCTGCAACATGCGTCGGCCAGCTTCGATCTGCCGCTCGCCGACGTCGGTACGCCGTTCCAGCGACGCGTCTGGAAAGCGATCAGCGAGATTCCACCCGGCGTCGTAGTGACCTACGGGCAACTGGCGAAGCAGATCGGCAGCGTGCCGCGCGCGGTCGGCCAGGCGTGCGGATCGAACTTCTTTCCGATCGTGATTCCGTGTCACCGCGTGGTCGGCGCGGGCGGTATCGGCGGCTTTGCGCATACGGGCGGCGACGGCTACTATCGCAACGTCAAACGCTGGCTACTCAAACACGAGGGCGTACCTTACGCATGACTGATGTGCTGACCGAAGACGCGCAGCCTGCGTCGCCTTTGCTGCTGACGAGCGGCGCGTCGATCGACGCGTTCTGCGACGCGCTGTGGCTCGAGCATGGCCTCGCGCGCAACACGCTCGACGCGTACCGGCGCGACTTGCGGTTGTTCTCCGAATGGCTTGCGAGCGCGCGCGACTCATCGCTCGACACGGCGAGCGAAGCCGATCTGACGGCATACAGCGCCGTGCGCTCGGGCGACAAGTCGACCTCGGCGAACCGGCGTCTCTCCGTATTTCGGCGCTATTACGCGTGGGCCGTGCGCGAGCATCGGGCATCGGCGGACCCGACATTGCGTATCCGCTCGGCCAAACAGCCGCCGCGTTTTCCGTCGACGCTGACGGAAGCGCAGGTCGAAGCGCTGCTCGGCGCGCCCGACGTGACGACGCCGTTGGGCCTGCGCGACCGCACGATGCTGGAGCTGATGTACGCAAGCGGCTTGCGGGTCAGCGAGCTGGTCACGCTGAAGACGGTTGAAGTGGGCCTGAACGAAGGCGTCGTGCGCGTGATGGGCAAGGGCTCGAAAGAGCGGATGATTCCGTTCGGCGAAGAGGCGCATGGCTGGATCGAGCGGTATCTGCGCGAGTCTCGCCCCGCGCTGCTCGGCCAGCGTGCCACCGACGCGCTGTTCGTCACCGCGCGCGCCGAAGGCATGACGCGCCAGCAGTTCTGGAACATCATCAAGCGCCACGCGATGACGGCGCACGTGCATGCGCCGCTGTCGCCGCATACGCTGCGTCACGCGTTCGCGACGCATCTGCTGAACCACGGCGCGGACCTGCGCGTCGTGCAACTGCTGCTCGGCCACACCGATATCTCGACGACGCAGATCTACACGCACGTCGCGCGCGAGCGGCTCAGGACGCTGCACGCCGCGCATCACCCGCGCGGGTGAGTTTCAGGCTCGTTTGTGCGCGGCTCAGACGAGATCGCGCAACCGGTGCTTGAGAATCTTGCCCGTCGATGCCGCCGGCAACGCGGCAAGCACCTTGATTTCGGCGGGCCGCTTGTAGGGCGCGAGGCGCGCTTCGCACCATGCGGCGAGATCGGCGGGCGTGACCTTGGCTCCGCCCGTCAGTTCGACGAACGCGACCACTTCCTCGTTACCTTCGACCGCGCGCCCGATCACCGCCGACTGCACGACATCGGGATGCGCGTTCAGCACATGCTCGACTTCGGCTGGGTAAACGTTGAAGCCCGAGCGGATGATCAGTTCCTTGCTGCGTCCAACGATATGCAGCGCGCCGTCTGCGTCCTGGCGCGCGAGATCGCCTGTCTTGAGCCAGCCGTCCACGGTGACGGCCGCCTGCGTCTGCTGCGGATTGCGGTAATAGCCGAGCATCACGTTCGGCCCGCGCACCCACAGTTCGCCGACTTCGCCTTGGGCGACGTCGACGCCGTCCAGTCCGACGAACCGCACTTCGATGCCAGGAATTGCCTCGCCGACAGAACAGTCGGTGCGCGGCGCATCGATCATCGTTTGGGAGACGGTCGGACTGCTTTCGGTCGTCCCATAGCCGTTGTGCAGCGCGACGCCATACACGCTTTCGACGCGCGACTTCAATGCGGCGTCGAGCGGCGAGCCGCCGGAGTAGGCAAAGCGCAGGCGCGGCGCGGACCACGGCAAGCGTTGCGCCTGCAGGTATTCGAGCAGCTTCGCGTGCATCGCGGGCACGCCCTGGAGGATCGACACCCGTTCTTCGGCGAGCGCGCGGCGCACGGCTTCCGGCGCGAAGCGCGGCGCGAGCCTGAGCGTCGCGCCCGCAAACAGGCTGCCGAGGCACACCGACGCCAGGCCGTACACGTGCGAGACAGGCAGCACCGCATAGACGACGTCGTCGGCATTGACGCGCCGCAGCGTGCTCGACATCGCCGCGATGAACAGCAGATTGCGGTGCGACAGCATCACGCCTTTGGGTGAGCCCGTCGTCCCCGTCGTGTAGATCAGCGCGGCGCATTGGCGGTCGCTGGTTGTTTCGACGGGTTCCACACGCGCTTTATCGTCGAGCGCGTACGACCATCCGCCGATGTCCACCGCAATCTGGCGGGCCGGCTGTGCGCCGTGACGCTCGGCGTGCTGCTGCGCATCGGGCGATGCATCGACGGCATACGCGACCAGACGGGGTTGCGCGTGCGCACGGATCGCATCGAGTTCCGCCGCCGACAGCCGCGCGTTCGACACCAGCGCCCATGCATTGAGTTTCGCGGCCGCGAACAGCAGCACGATCTGCACGACGCTGTTCTCGGCGACGATCATTACGCGGTCGCCAGCGCGCACACCTTGTTCGGCGAGCAAGGCAGCGATGGCATCGACGGCTTCGACGAGTTGCGCGCGCGTCAGACGGCGGTCGTCTTCGATCAACGCGGGATGCTGTGGATCGCGCGCGGCGATGAGTTTTGGAATATCGGCGATGCGTTCGGGGAGCGCGGCGAGAAGCGCCGCAACATCGACGTGCTGCGCGCCGGCCGGCGAGTGCTGGGCTGAATTCAACGATGTCTCCTTTGTCGACGGGAGTTAGCGCTTTAGCGCTTACTCCCGTCCCATGCAAAGCACGCGATCTCGACGCGAGTGGCTGTTGCATTCCATTGCGCCAGAACAGTTCCGAACGATCGTGCCATAGCCTCGGAGCACGCACAATTGGCCGTTCGGCCAATGGTCGTCGTGTCGCGCGGCCATTACAATGCGCCGATGAGCAAATCCAGACACGTTTCCGAGACCCCCGCCACGCAGTTCCTGCGTCGCCATAAGGTCGAGTTCGGCGAGCATCCGTACGACTACGTCGACCACGGCGGCACGGGCGAATCGGCGCGGCAGTTGGGTGTCGACGAGCATCAGGTCGTCAAGACGCTGGTGATGGAAGACGAAAGCGCGAAGCCGCTGATCGTGCTGATGCACGGCGACCGCACCGTGTCGACCAAGAACCTGGCGCGGCAGATCGGCGCGAAGCGTGTCGAGCCGTGCAAGCCGGAAGTGGCGAGCCGTCATTCGGGGTACATGATCGGCGGCACGTCGCCGTTCGGCACGAAGAAGGCGATGCCCGTGTACGTCGAATCGACCATACTCGAACTCGACCGGATTTTCATCAACGGCGGGCGGCGCGGTTTTCTGGTCAGCATCGAGCCCGCCGTGGTGACGTCGCTGCTGCACGCGAAGCCGGTGCAATGCGCGATCGTCGAATGACGCGCGCTGTCGTTGTACTGGCTTGTGGTAGCAACTGAAGGGTTCGGTAGAATGTGCGCCGTTGCGCCGGCGCGTCTTGCGCATGCGGCGCATGGAGACCAGCGTCGCCTGGTACGCTTTCCGACACTGATAAGAGTTTGAACATGGAAAACCTGATTGTCGCCGTCGTGGCCTACCTGATCGGCTCGGTGTCGTTTGCCGTGGTCGTCAGCGCCGCGATGGGACTCGCCGATCCGCGCTCGTACGGCTCGAAGAACCCCGGCGCGACCAACGTGCTGCGCAGCGGCAACAAGAAGGCCGCGATTCTCACGCTGCTCGGCGACGCGTTCAAAGGGTGGCTCGCCGTCTGGCTTACTGGGCATTTCTCGGCGCACTTCGGACTCGACGACACCTCCGTCGCGATTGCCGCGATCGCCGTGTTCGTCGGTCACCTGTATCCCGTCTTCTTCCGCTTCAAGGGCGGCAAGGGCGTCGCGACGGCAGCTGGCGTGTTGCTCGCGATCAATCCCATCCTCGGCATCGCGACTCTGGCGACCTGGGTGATCGTCGCGTTCTTTACGCGCTATTCGTCGCTGGCCGCGCTGTGTGCGGCGATCTTCGCGCCGCTGTTCGACGGCTTCCTGTTCGGCGCGAACGTGATCGCGGTGGCGATCGTCGCGATGAGCGCGCTGCTGATCTGGCGTCACCGCGCGAATATCGCGAAGCTGGTCGCTGGGCAGGAGAGCCGCATCGGCGACAAGAAGAAAGCGGAAGCGGCGGCGCGGGCAGCTTCGAACAAGCACTGAGCCCGCAGCGGGCGGGGCGGCGAGGCCGCTTTGCCGCCCGTCAGCCCTAGCGCTGCACGACGGGCAGCACCTGAGCGCGAGAATCAGTCGCGGAAGTTGTTGAAGTCGAGCGGCGTGTCGGTCACGTCCTTGCGCAGCATCGCGATCACGCTTTGCAGATCGTCGCGCTTGGTGCCCGTCACGCGCACTGCGTCGCCCTGAATGCTCGCCTGAACCTTTATCTTGCTGTCCTTCACGAGCCTGACGATCTTCTTGGCCAGATCGCCGGACACGCCCTTCTTCACGGTGACGACCTGCTTGACCTTGTCGCCGCCGATCTTCTCGATCTTGCCGTAGTCGAGGAAGCGCACGTCCACGTTGCGCTTGGCCATTTTCGACACCAGCACGTCCTTCACCTGGCCGAGCTTGAATTCATCGTCGGCGAACGCGGTCAGTTCGCGTTCTTTCTGCTCGACGCGGGCGTCCGAGCCCTTGAAGTCGAAGCGCGTCGAGATTTCCTTGTTGGATTGCTCGATGGCGTTCTTCACCTCGATCATGTTGGCTTCGCTGACGACGTCAAACGATGGCATTGCTTTCTCCCATTTGTTTCAAAGCGCGCGGCGCGCAAGGCTGCGCGCGATGCACTCGCTATAATCACGGACCGGTGTCATTTTACCGACGCCTTCCCTATTTGCCCAAGGCTCGCGCGGGTCGTGTTCATGCCGCGCGGGTTTCATGAGCGCTTGCCAGAACGCCTGATGTCCCAGTCCGAACCCCTTTCGTTCATCGCCGACTTCCCGCTGAAGCCGCACAACACGTTCGGTTTCGACGTGCGCGCGCGGCTTGCATGCCATATCGAAAGCGAGGCGCAACTGCTTGCCGCCGTGCGCGATCCGCGCGCTGCGGGCTTGCGGCGGCTCGTGCTGGGCGGCGGCAGCAACGTCGTGTTGACGGGCGATTTCGACGGACTCGTGCTTCTGATCGGCCTGCGCGGCCGCAAGGTGATCCGCGAAGACGACGACGCATGGTACGTGGAAGCGGCCGCGGGCGAGAACTGGCACGAGTTCGTGTCGTGGACTCTCGCAGAGGGCATGCCCGGCCTCGAAAATCTCGCGCTGATCCCGGGCACGGTAGGCGCTGCGCCGATCCAGAACATCGGCGCGTACGGGCTGGAGATGTGCGAGCGCTTCGTGTCGCTGCGCGCAATCGAGCTGGCGACGGGCGAAACCATCGAACTCGACGCGGGCGCTTGCCGCTTCGGCTATCGCGACAGCTTCTTCAAGCAGGAAGGGCGCGAACGCTTCGTGATCGTGTCGGTGACGTTCAGGCTGCCGAAGGCGTGGGTACCGCGCGCGGGTTACGCGGACATCGCGCGTGAACTTGCCGCCGTCGGCCTCGGCGATTCGACGCCGTCGCCTCAGGCGATCTTCGATGCCGTCGTCGCGGTGCGGCGCGTGAAGCTGCCCGATCCGCTCGCGCTCGGCAACGCGGGGAGCTTCTTCAAGAACCCCGTCGTCGAGGCGGCGCAGTTCGACGCGTTGCGCGCGAAAGAGCCGGAGGTCGTTTCGTATCGTCAGGCGGATGGGCGCGTGAAGCTCGCGGCTGGCTGGCTGATCGACCGGTGCGGCTGGAAAGGCCGCTCGATGGGCGCGGCGGGCGTGCATGAGCGGCAGGCGCTCGTGCTCGTGAATCACGGCGGCGCGAGCGGGGCAGAGGTGCTGGCGCTCGCGAAGGCCATTCAGCAGGATGTCGCGCAGCGGTTCGGCGTCGAGCTGGAGGCGGAGCCGGTTTGTCTGTGAGCGGTCTGCGCCGCGCCTGAAACGAAAATCGCCGGCTTCGAGCCGGCGATTTTCGTTTGATCTGCTTGTCGGAAAGCTTAGTGATTCAGCTTGCCGAGCAGCAGGAATTCCATCAGCGCCTTTTGCACGTGCAGACGGTTTTCCGCTTCGTCCCACACGACGCTCTGCGGCCCGTCGATCACCTCCGCGCTCACTTCTTCGCCGCGATGCGCGGGCAAACAGTGCATGAAGAGGGCGTCCTTGTTCGCGCGCGACATCATGTCGGCATCGACGCACCAGTCCGCGAACGCCTTCTTGCGTGCCTCGTTTTCCGCTTCGAAGCCCATGCTGGTCCAGACGTCGGTGGTGACGAGGTCGGCGCCCTTGCAGGCTTCGTTCGGATCGTCGAATTCTTCGTAGAACGGCGCGCTTTCGGCCGCGACCAGTGCGCGGTCGAGCTTGTAGCCCGGCGGCGTGGAGAGGCGCAGCTTGAAGCCGAGAATCTGCGCGGCTTCGATCCATGTGTACAGCATGTTGTTCGCGTCGCCGACCCACGCGACCGTCTTGTCGCGAATCGGCCCGCGATGTTCGTAGAACGTGAAGATGTCGGCCAGCACCTGGCACGGATGAAATTCGTTCGTCAGACCGTTGATGACGGGCACGCGCGAATTTTCCGCAAAGCGCTGAATGATGTCCTGGCCGAACGTGCGGATCATGATGATGTCGACCATCCGCGAGATGACCTGCGCTGCGTCTTCGATCGGCTCGCCGCGGCCGAGCTGCGTGTCGCGCGTGCTCATGAAGACGGCGTGACCGCCCAGCTGGAAGATGCCCGCTTCGAACGACAGGCGCGTGCGCGTCGAGTTCTTCTCGAAGATCATCGCGAGCGTGCGGTCGTGCAGCGGATGATACGTCTCGTAGTTCTTGAACTTGCGCTTCAGGATGCGCGCGCGTTCGAGCACGTACTCGTAGTCATCCAGCGAGAAATCGTTGAACTGCAGATAGTGGCGGATTTTCTTGGCGGTCATGAAACAAATACGGCGGATTCAGCCGGGCGAAATTGCCGGACTGGGCCGCCGTTGTTTGTGGTAACTCAGTCCAGCATAAAGGATTTTGAATGTTTTGACGAGTCAGCCAGACGGCGTGTCCCAGTTATCGGAAGCTGCAAAGGACTGTTCCAGGGCGCTTGGGTGCGGTGCGGAAAAACCCTCGCTGCGCTATAATCTCGGAGTTTTCTCAAAGCCCCGCGGGCAGGCTCCACGCTTGCAGGACACGGCTTTCGCGCACTCGCTGGCGTACCTGGTATGCGTCGCGCAGTGTGCTTTCATGGCTGCTGCCCAAGGTGCCCTCGCTGGCTTTCCGCGACGAACGAACATCAGGCTTACTGCTAGTTCGCGTGATCGCGAAACGTATTTCGACAGCGTTTTCTGGCAACATCCTTCGCGGGCTCTTTACCGGCAGATCGCTGGGCAGTCACTCAGGGTTTCGTACATGGCCGACACACCCCCAACCGAATATTTCATTCAAGGCATCACGTCGAATGGGCGAAAGTTTCGTCCAAGCGACTGGTCGGAGCGGCTGGCAGGCGTGATGTCGTGTTACGGTCCGGGCGCGAGAGGGCCGAATGCCCGCCTTCAGTATTCTCATTACGTTCGCCCTACGCTGATCGGCGACGTGAAGGTCGTGATTGTGGATTCGCGGTTGCGGGACATCGAGCCGATGGCGTTCGACTTCGTGATGAACTTCGCGAAAGACAACGATCTGCTCGTGACCGAGGCTTGCGAGCTTCCGCCGGAGCATGAAGCGCGCAAATCTTCGTAGCGCTGGGCGCCGCGTTTCGCGGCATCGGCAGGGAGGTGAACGCAATGGAACCCGCATCGGCGGGTTTTTTTGTGTCCGCGTTTGTGTTCGGGCGCGTCGGCGATTGCGCGCAGAAAACAAAAAAGCCCGCAAAAGCGGGCTTTCATGACGCAGCGGAAACAGGAAGCGGCTCGCGTGAGCGAGCCACCGGATTCGTAAATTTACTGCGCTGCGGGCGCTTGCAGACCCTTGACGGCTGCAGCGAGGCGGCTCTTATGGCGAGCTGCCTTGTTCTTGTGAACAATTTTCTTGTCGGCAATGATGTCCAGCGTCTTTGCCGATGCCTTGAAGATTTCAGCGGCTTGCGCTGCGTCGCCGGCTTCGATTGCCTTGCGGACAGCCTTGACAGCCGTGCGGTACTTCGAGCGCAGCGCCGAGTTGTGCGAGTTTGCCTTGGCGGCTTGTCGGGCGCGCTTGCGTGCTTGTGCGGTGTTAGCCATGACGGTTCCTTATCCTGTTCCTGTTTCCAGTGCCCGCTTTCATACGAAGGCAGGCGCTGCTTTTATCGAACCCCTGAGAGCGATTGCTCAAGGGCGCAAAAAATAGACAAACGACTGAGAACTACTTGAAATCCCGCTCGTTCCGGCTCGGATTGCCCTGAATTTGAACAAGGCAGGCGAGGCAAAAGGCTGAGCGAGCTTCGAAACCGGTGATTATAGCAACAAAATCAGGCACGTGGCAACCGCGCGGCGTGCCGGCCTTCCAGGCGAGTCCGCGCGAGGCGGCGCGGCGGGCGCGCATTTGCGTTGGCGCAGCGGTGCGAAGGCAAGGCATTGCGTACACGTGGGACCCGTCGGGCGAGACATTTCCCCACAAATTCGTCGTCAAATCGAACGTCTCTGCTGCAAATCGGTCCCAAACGCTTCGAATTGCCACGAATCATGCCCCTGACATGCTGACCGCCCTGGACGCACCCGTATAATAAGCGCCCCATGAATCTATTCCGTGCCCTGCTGACGGTCAGCGGTTTCACGTTGCTTTCGCGCGTGACCGGACTGGCCCGCGAGACCCTGATCGCCCGCGCATTCGGGGCGAGCCAATACACCGACGCGTTCTACGTCGCGTTCCGCATTCCGAACCTGCTGCGCCGCATTTCCGCGGAGGGCGCGTTTTCGCAGGCCTTCGTGCCGATCCTCGCCGAGTTCAAGAACCAGCAAGGCCACGACGCGACGAAGGCGCTGGTCGACGCGACCTCGACCGTGCTCGCCTGGGCGCTCGCCGTGCTGTCGCTGCTCGGCGTGGCAGGCGCGACCTGGGTCGTGCTGGTGGTCGCATCCGGCCTGCGCAGCGACGGCCAGGCCTTCACGCTCGCCGTGTCGATGACACGGATCATGTTCCCTTACATCGTGTTCATCTCGCTGACGTCGCTGGCGTCGGGCGTGCTGAATACATACAAGAACTTTTCTTTGCCCGCGTTCGCGCCCGTGCTGCTGAACGTCGCGTTCATCATCGCGGCCGTGTTCGTCGCGCCGCTAATGAAAGTGCCTGTGTACGCGCTCGCGTGGGCGGTGATCGCGGGCGGCATCGCGCAGTTCATCGTGCAGTTGCCGGGGCTCAAGAAGATCGACATGATCCCGCGCATCGGGCTCAATCCGCTCAAGGCGCTTGCGCATCGCGGCGTCAAACGCGTGCTCGCGAAAATGCTGCCGGCGATGTTCGCAGTCTCCGTCGCGCAGATCAGCTTGATCATCAACACGAACATCGCGTCGCACATCGGGCCGGGCGCCGTGTCGTGGATCAACTACGCCGACCGTCTGATGGAATTCCCGACGGCGCTACTCGGCGTCGCGCTCGGCACGATCCTGCTGCCGAGCCTGTCGAAAGCGCACGTCGACGCCGACGCGCACGAATACTCGTCGCTGCTCGACTGGGGCTTGCGCGTGACGTTCCTGCTCGCCGCGCCGAGCGCCGTCGCGCTGTTCTTCTTCGCCGAGCCGCTCACGGCGACGCTGTTCCACTACGGCAAGTTCGACGGTAATGCCGTCGTGATGGTGGGGCGCGCGCTGGCCGCGTACGGCATCGGGCTGATCGGCATCATCCTGATCAAGATTCTCGCGCCTGGCTTCTACGCGAAGCAGGACATCAAGACGCCCGTGAAAATCGGCGTCGGCGTGCTGATCGTCACGCAGTTGAGCAACTACGTGTTCGTGCCGATCTTCTCGCACGCAGGGCTGACGCTGTCGATCGGGCTTGGCGCCTGTGTCAACGCGCTGTGTCTGTTCATCGGTTTGCGGCGGCGCGGCATCTATATGCCGTCACGGGGCTGGTCGGTGTTTTTCGTGCAACTGGTCGGCGCGTGCCTCGTGCTCGCGGGCGTGATGCACTGGTTCGCCATCAGCTTCGACTGGATCGGCATGCACGCCGAGCCGTTGCGGCGCATGGTGTTGCTTGCAGCGTGCCTCGTGCTGTTCGCGGCGTTATATTTCGGTATGCTTTGGGCGATGGGCTTCAAATACGCGTATTTCAGAAGGCGAGCGAAGTGATCACGATGACCCGGGTTCTCGACTATTTCAGCGCGCTTGTTGCCGAGGACGATGGCCTTCCACTGACGGAAGCGGCGCTCTCGCTCGCGCAAGACGCCTATCCCGACCTCGATCTGCAAGCGGTGCTCGCGGAGATCGACGAGCTCACATTGCGCGTCAAACGCCGCATTCCCGACGACGCCGACATCCAGCAACGCGTCGGCATTCTGAACCGCTACTTCTTCCGCGAGCTGGGTTTCGCAGCGAACGTCAACGACTACTACGACCCGGACAACAGCCATCTGAACATGGTGCTCAAGCGCCGGCGCGGCATTCCGATCTCGCTGGCGGTGCTGTATCTGGAGATGGCGTCGCAGGTGGATATTCCCGTGCGCGGCGTATCGTTCCCGGGGCACTTCCTGCTGCGCATCACGCTGCCCGAAGGCGACGCGATGATCGATCCGACCACGGGTCATCCGCTGTCGGAAGCGGAGATGGTCGAGATGCTCGAGCCTTATGTGGCGAAGGCGGGGGAATCGGTGAGCCGCGCTCTGCGCATGCTGCTGCAACCGGCGACGCGCCGCGAGATCATCGCGCGCATGCTGCGCAACCTGAAGGCGACGTATCTGCAAACCGAGCGCTGGCAGCGGCTGCTTGCCGTGCAGCAGCGTCTCGTGATCCTGCTGCCGGAGAGCATCGAGGAAGTGCGCGATCGCGGCTTCGCGTATGCGCGGCTCGATTACCTGCGGCCTGCGCTCGAAGATCTCGAACGCTATCTCGGCGACCGCCCGGATGCGGACGACGCGATCGTCGTCGAATCGCAATTGCACGAGTTGCGGCAGCGCACGCAACATGACGATCACGACTGACGCGCGTTCGAGTCGCTGCTTCAGACAAAAACGCCTGCGTAGTTTGAATACGCAGGCGTTTTTCATTTCAGCGGCATGCCTTCGCGCGACGCGACGTAACGCGCGGCAGACGCGTTCACTTCGGCGCTTACTTCGGCGCTTACTTCGGCTGCATGCGGATCGCGCCGTCCAGACGGATCACTTCGCCGTTGAGCATCGGGTTATCGAAGATCTGCTTGACGAGCATCGCGTACTCGTTCGGTTTGCCGAGGCGCGGCGGGAACGGCACCATCGCGCCGAGCGCGTCCTGCACTTCCTGCGGCATGCCGAGCAGCATCGGCGTTTCGAAGATGCCCGGCGCAATCGTCATCACGCGGATCGCGCTGCGCGACAGGTCGCGCGCGATCGGCAGCGTCATGCCCGCGACGCCCGCCTTCGACGCCGCATACGCGGCCTGGCCGATCTGTCCGTCGAATGCCGCGACGGACGCCGTATTGACGATCACGCCGCGCTCGCCGAGCGCATTCGGTTCGAGCTTCGCCATCTCCGCGGCCGCGAGGCGAATCATGTTGAATGTGCCGACGAGGTTGATCGACACCGTGCGCGCGAACGAGTGCAGCGGATGCGGGCCGTCCTTGCCGACCGTCTTCATCGCCGGCGCGACACCCGCGCAATTGACGAGCCCACGCAGCGCGCCGAGCTTTGTCGCGGCTTCGACGGCGAGCACGGCATCGTCTTCGCGGCTCACGTCGCACTTGACGAACACGCCGCCCAGTTCCTGCGCGAGCGCCGTGCCCGTTTCATGGTTCAGATCCGCGAGCACGACCTTGCCGCCGTTCTGCGCGAACAGACGCGCCGTCGCGGCGCCCAGACCGGACGCGCCGCCCGTGACCAGAAACACGTTGTCCTTGATGTCCATGTCTTCTCCTTGATGGATGCGTTGATCGCGTGATTGGAATAGTTGTCGCTCAACGATTTTAACGGCTCGCTCTCGCGCGTCAAACCGCGCAAGCGGTTGGTGTATTGGCTTTTTCTTGTGCTGGCATCCGCGTGGCGCCTACGCGGCACAGGTCGTTTTTCGCTGGCATCCGCGATATGCCTTCGTGCTTCAGGCGTTGCCCCTGTGCGGGGCGGCACTTACTTTCTTTGCCGCCGCAAAGAAAGTAAGCAAAGAAAGCGGGCTAACACCGCCAGTGCTAGTTAATGCCTGAGGGCCCCCAACGGTTCCTATCCTTCACACGGCGACTTCTCAGTTCCCGCTCGTTGCCAACGCCGCGAATCAACGCCTCACCCGCTTCAATCACCCGTAGAGCAAACAGCGGCAGCGAATGGTTTGTGCCGCCCAGGTGGCAAACTGTGTGTAGGTCGTGGCACTTCACGCGTTGGCGCTCCTACGACACCGATCGTGCTTTTCAGTCCGGAGCGATGCGTGTGTGCCGCGAAAGCCTACACAAAGTTTGCCGATATAGAACGCGTGCAAATTGATCGCGCATGCAGCGACGCGGGAGCGTGAAGCGGGTGATGCGTTAATTCGAAGCGTTGGCAGCGGGCATCGAGAAGAATGCTGTCGCGAACAGGACGGGGCCGTAGGGGGCCCGTGGGCAGGGAGAAGGGTTGGCGGTGTGAGCGGCTTTCTTTTGCCTACTTTTCTTTGCCGCGGCGTAACTATTCAGCGGTAACCAGAGGCGAAACGACGAATCCGGCAAAGCCCAATGCCAGCGCATCGATCAGCGAAC
>NZ_JAWRXV010000625.1:0-279 GCF_046534875.1 Paraburkholderia sp. SIMBA_054
GGCCATATCGAGGACATCAACCAGGTGTCCAGCCACTGGCTGGAGCGCATCGGCCACTTCTTCGAGCACTACAAGGACCTGGAGAAGGGCAAGTGGGTCAAGCTCGATGGCTGGGGCGGCGCCGCCGAGGCCAGGAAGATCCTGGTCGACGCGGTCGAGCGCTACGCTGCCGACGCCAGCTGAATGGGGATCCCCCGGCGAAGGTCGGACACGGAGATCGGGGTCACGTTTCCAGCGTGATCCCGATGACCGGGATAGGCGGTTGCAGTACATTGCAAG
>NZ_JAWRXV010000626.1:0-279 GCF_046534875.1 Paraburkholderia sp. SIMBA_054
GTTTAGAACCTGCTTCGTTATAAGCGCTGATACATTTTTAGATATTGAAGATGTTGAAAATACTGAGGCTGCGTATAAAAAAGCGGAATTGGTAATCTCACCGTTCGAGCTAACAACAGATATTATATTGAAAATAGGAGACAAAGAAATAAAATTAGAATCTGGATGTTTGGATATCACATTAATAGAAGATGTTGAAGAAATAGATTAAACCTAAAATAACATAAATCCTACATCTAAGATTGCGAGCACCTTGCTTTTGGATTGGAAAGAAGATAG
>NZ_JAWRXV010000627.1:0-279 GCF_046534875.1 Paraburkholderia sp. SIMBA_054
GGAGGTCGCTTGAGGTTGCTTGAAGTCGACCCGGCGGCACACGCCTTGCTGCATGCCTGTCATGACTGCAATCAACTGGAGATGCGCCGTGGCCACTCAGCCCGATAGCCCGAACGAGCACGACCAGAAGCCAGACGAAACAAAAGACCCCGGCGGTCCACCCACCGAGGTCTCAAAGCCTATCGGCGATGCAATCCCGACGCCGGTCGAACCGGGGCTTGATCAGCCGCTGCCCGAGAAAGGCGAAACGCCGCCATCGGATGACGACGAAGCGAAGCG
>NZ_JAWRXV010000628.1:0-279 GCF_046534875.1 Paraburkholderia sp. SIMBA_054
GTGACGTCCCTGCCCGGCAAGCTTGCCGACTGTCAGGAGCGCGATCCGGCCAAGTCTGAAATCTTTATCGTCGAGGGTGACTCGGCAGGTGGCTCTGCAAAGAGCGGTCGTTCGCGCCAAAACCAGGCCATCCTGCCGCTGCGCGGAAAGATCCTCAATGTGGAACGCGTCCGCTTCGACCGAATGATCTCGTCCGATCAGGTTGGCACGCTGATTACTGCGCTCGGTACATCAATCGGCAAGGATGAAACGCACGGTTTCAACCCGGACAAGCTGCGC
>NZ_JAWRXV010000097.1:0-28426 GCF_046534875.1 Paraburkholderia sp. SIMBA_054
GCTTTCTTTTGCCTACTTTTCTTTGCGGCGGCAAAGAAAAGTAGGTGCCGCCCCGCACAGGGGCGACGCGTGAACGGGTAAGTCATCACGCGGATGCCGGCGCAAAGTCCAAAACACCGAATGGCGACGCCTGAAGCACGACAAAAAATCGCGGATGCCAGCGCAAACCAAAGCAGACCACCCAGCGCCGCAAGACAAAAAAACTTACATCGGAAACCCAAGCGCCTTAATGGAATTAATCCACCACCTCCGCCATCCACCCCGATCATCCGCCCCATCAAAAGCATTAAAAGTGATCTTGGCAGCGATCCACCGCACAGGCTCTGGCGGAATATACGAAGGCCCCTTCCGCGAGATATCAAGCGAAGTGATCAACGTATCGCGATTCCAGAGCATTTCAAGCCCCATCCTCGCGCCGAACCGGCTCCCGGCAACACCAAACCCGGTATACCCAGCAACGAACACAGTCTTCCCACCGTGATACTTACGCGCAAAAACAGAACCCCGAGAACAGTAATCAATCGGCCCACCCCACGCATGCGTGAACTTCACATCATCCAGCTGCGGGAACGTCCGATAAAAAGCCTCAGCGAGTTTGTAATAAGTCCGCTCATCGCGATCCTGCGCAGGATTGTTATCGCCACCAAAGTGATAACTAACGCGCCCGCCAAAAATGATCCGATTATCCTTCGTGAGACGAAAATAATTGAGCTGCGTACGCGTGTCATACACGCCCTGGCGGTTCTTCCAGCCAATGCGCGCCATCTGCTCTTCCGTCAGCGGACTCGTCGCGATGATGTGATCACGCACCTGCATCACACGCCGGTTGATATCCGTCACGCCAACATTCGCAGTACCCGTGCCGAGCAACACACGCGGCGTATCAATCCGTCCCGCCTGCGTGTACACAATCATCTTCTTGCCAGCGTCTTCAAGACGCGTCAACGGCGAATGCTCATACAGCCGCACGCCGAGTTTCAAGGCAGCCGCCTTGAGCCCCCAAGCAAGCTTCGCCGGATGAATCGTCCCACTACGATTGCGCGACCACATCGCACCTGCAAACAACGGCGAATCCAGTTGCTCTCGAGCCTTCTCACTATCGAGCAATACCACGTCATGCCCATGCGACACATGCAGTTCGAAGTCATTCTGCAAATGGTCGAGGTGCTTCTCGTCGACGGCCACCGTCATCTCGCCATTCCATTCGACATCGGCTTCGATGCCATAACGCACGAGTGATTCCTTGAAGCCGTCGAGGTTCTCCTGGCCCAGACGCTCGAGCACATCGAGATCCTTCGGGAACACACGCGTCGCATTCGGCAGCCCGTGCATCACGGACGTCGAAATAATCCCGCCCGGACGGCCCGACGCACCATACGCAACCTTGCCCGCTTCGATCAGCACGACGTCAAGACGAGGATCGTTCTCCTTCGCCTGAATGGCTGCCCACAAACCCGTAAAGCCGCCGCCGACGATCACGAGATCGGCCGTGGTCGGCCCGATCAACTCGCGTTCGACGGCAGGCGCCGCCGGATTGTCCAGCCAGAACGGAAACAGCTTGACACCCTCGAATGCGCGTTTAACTGAGTCGCTCATCTTCTCACCTGCTCTATTCCAATCTTTGTAAATGATGCCGCCAGCGGCATGCTCTCTTTTATTACGCTGCGTCCTGCGTGTCGAATACTTCTTCGCGCGGCGCCGTCATCCTGTTGCCTCGCATGCCTTCCGCCGTGCGCGGCTCGACCACCTTGATCCGCGCATGCGTGGCCTTGTGGCTGCCGCGCAGCCATCGTCGGCCTTGCGGTCCATACACACCATCCGGCTCAGGGAAGCATTGCAGCAGCGTCACGTACAGCGTGCAAGCCATCGTCAACGCAACAGGCAAGCTGATATCGAGGCCACCCGCAAGCTCGCCGAGCGGGCCGACGAACTGATCCGGCAGATTGACGAAGCACAGGCCCGTCAGCGCGCTCGGAACCCAGGCGCCCATCGCGCGCCAGTTCCAGCCGTGCGTGAACCAGTAGTGGCCGCCGCGTCCGCCGCGATTGAACACCTGCAGATCGTCGGACAGATAGAAGCCGCGGCGCGTCACGTAGCCGATGATCATGATCACCATCCACGGGCAGCTGCATGTATTGATGAGCACCGAGAACGTCGACACGCTTTCCACGAGGTTGAACACGAAGCGCCCGAGAAAGATGAAGCCGATCGCAGCACAGCCGATCAGGAACGTCGCACGCACGCGGTTGAGCAGCTTCGGGAACATGCTCGACATGTCGAGGCCCGTGCCGTACAGCGCCGTCGTACCCGTCGACATGCCGCCGATGATCGCGATCAGGCACACAGGGAGAAAGAACCAGTTCGGCGAGATCGCCAGCAATCCGCCGACGTAGTTGTTCGACGCGATAAAGTCAGGCGCCTTCTGCGCGATGATCGTCGCCGTCGCGAGGCCGAAGAAGAACGGCACGAAGGTGGCAATCTGCGCGACCATCACGGCAAGCATCGTGCGATGCTTCGGCGTGTTCTGCGGAATGTAGCGCGCCCAGTCGCCCATCGTCGATGCAAACGAAACGGGATTGCTCAGCGCGACGAGCACCGCGCTCACGAACGCCGGCCAGAAGCCGACAGCACCCATCGCAAACTTGCCGGCGTAGTGGCTGTCGAACGGACCGGCGAACGCGAAGATGCCCGCGATGAACAGCAAACTCGCCGTCCACACTGCAATCTTGTTGACCCACAGCATGAAGCGAAAGCCGTAGATACACACCGTCAACACGAGCACCGCGAAGACGCCGTACGCGGCGCTCAGCGTAAAGCCGTTCACAGGCAAACCGAGCAGATGATTCGCGCCGCCCACGAGCGCATCGCCCGAGCTCCACACGGCGAGCGAGAAGAACGCGACGGACGTCAGCAGCGCGAGAAACGAGCCAACGATCCGTCCATGAATACCAAAGTGGCCGCCGGACGAAACAGGATCGTTCGTGCCGTTGCGCATGCCAAACAGGCTCATCGGCGCAAGAATGCACGAGCCGACCAGCACGCCGATCACGATCGACGCGACGCCTGCCCAGAACGACAGGCCGAGCAGCACGGGAAAACTGCCGAGCACCGAAGTGGAAAACGTATTGCAGCCTCCGAACAGCAGGCGGAACAGGTCGATGGGCCGCGCATAGCGGGACGCGTCGGGAATGCGTTCGAAACCGAAGGTCTCGACGGTTGTGATACTGCTGTTGTTGCTCTCGGTGGGGCTGCTGCTCATGTCTCCGACTCCTCTGACGGCCAGGGAAATCACGCGGCTCGCTACTGGCTGGTGGCGTCCGCTTTATAACGAATGTCTGGTCGCCACTGTAAAGAGAAACAATTCGGGCAAAAATATCGTCGGCGCAACCTTTACTTCGATATAAGTCGATGTAAGCGGAATTCCTTATCCAGTAAGGCTTCTCAAGCAGATAGCGGCGTCGCTGAAAGTCTCGAAAGCAGCTTGCGACGTGCAAAACGTCGAAAAGAATCGGCAGATTTCAGGTACGGCGGCGCTTCCTCGCGGCCGCAACGGCAGGCATCGGAATCGGCACGCTGCCCTTCGTGCCCTGTTCGATCAGAAAGTCGCGGAACAGGCTCGCGACATGCGGCAGACGCTTATCCGACACATGCATCACGTACCAGTCGCGTTCGATCGGATTGTCGGGTAGCGGCAGCAGCGCCAGCAACCCCGCCTGAAATTCCAGCGAGCACGCGTGCAGCGACAGAAACGAAATGCCGAGCCCCGCTTCCACCAGTTGCTTGATCGCCTCGTTGCTCGACAGCTCGGAACCGATATGAAGCTTGTGACCCGCCTGCCTGAACAGGTTTTCGACCGTCGAGCGCGTGCCGGAGCCGCGCTCGCGCACGAACAGGTTCGCCGATTCCAGATCGCCGAGTGTAAGGCGCTTCTTCTTCATCAGCGCATTCGAAGGTGACGCGACGAACGCCATCGGATGCTTCGCGAACGCGGTAGCGACCGTGCGCAATTCACGCGGCGGGCTGCCCATCACGGCGAGATCGATTTCATGCGTCGCGAGCATACGGATGATGTCCGCGCGATTGCCGACCTTGAATTGCACCTTCACTTGCGGACGCGCTTCCGTAAAGCGCACGAGAAACGGCGGGATCAGGTACTCGGCCGTCGTGATCGCGCCGATGCGAAGCGTGCCGCCCTGTTCGCCGTGCAACGCGGCGAGATCGTCGGCGGCGCCGTTCCACAGGTCGAGAATTTCGAGTGCATAGCGCGCGAGTATTTCGCCCGCTGCCGTCAGTTGCACGCCACGCCCCACGCGCTGCAGGAGCGGCGCGCCCGCAGAGTCTTCCAGCAGGCGGATTTGCAGCGACACGGCGGGCTGCGTCAACCGCAATTCCTCCGCCGCGCCCGACACGCTGCCAAGCTTCGCCACCGTATGAAGCGCCTTCAATTGACGAAACGTCGCCGCCTTTAACATAAGTGAAAACCTATATGTTCTGTACAAACATTAAATTGTGCTGCGGTTTCGCTCAATTCTATACTCGACCTCACTGATGATGTTCACGCATGAATCCGCATTGAAAACGTTTCAGGAGAGTACGCATCATGACCTCGATCGATCGACACACCGCAAGTAGCACACGAACTGCGCCGCACCGAATCGTCGTCGTTGGCGGCGGCGTGGGTGGACTGGGACTCGCAACGCGTCTTGGCGAATCGCTCGGCAAGAGCGGGCACGCGCAAGTCGTCCTCGTCGACCGCTCGCCGACGCACTTCTGGAAGCCGCTGCTGCACGAAGCCGCGTCAGGCCAGATCGATCCCGCCACGCATCAGCTGCAATTCGCGGTGCAGGCGCGGCGTCACGGCTTCGAGTTCGAGCAGGGTGCGCTGCAATCGCTCGATCGCGCACAGCGTCACATCACGATCAGCGCAACGCGTGATGACAACGGCCGCGAAGTGCTCCCCGCGCGTCACATCGCGTTCGATACGCTCGTGCTGGCGCTCGGCAGTGTGACCAACTACTTCGGCGTCAAGGGCGCGGAACAACATGCGCTGCCGCTGGAGTCCGTCACGCACGCGGAATCGTTCCGCCGCAAGTTGCTCGACGCCTGCACGCGGGCGAATCATGTGCGGCGCGTGAGCGGTGCGCAGCAGGTGCAGCCGGTGTCGATCAATATCGTCGGCGCGGGCGCGACCGGCGTCGAGCTTGCAGCGGCGTTGCGCGACAGCATTCGTTTGATGCATCGCTACAGCCTTTTCGCACTCGACCCGGAGCGCGACTTCCGCATCAGGTTGATCGAAGGCACGGAGCGTGTGTTGCCCGCGCTGTCGCAACGTATTTCAGCGCGCGCGCAGCGGATACTCGGCGGTCTCGGCGTCGAAGTGCTCACGACTACACGTGTGACGGAAGTACGCGCGGATGCCGTGCTCACCCACGACGGCCAGCATCTGCCGAGCGACATCGCAATCTGGACCGCGGGCATCGCCGGGCCGCCTGTGTTGCGTGTGCTCGACGGCATCGACGTGAACCGCAATGCGCAAGTGCTCGTGACGCGCACATTGCAAACCACGAAGGATGCGAACGTCTTCGCGCTCGGCGATTGCGCGGCCTGCCCTTCGCACGCGGATGGCTTTCTCGCGCCGCGCGCCCAGGTCGCGCATCAGCAGGCGATGTTCCTGGCACGCGCGCTGAAGTGCCATGTCGGCGGCGAAGCGCTGCCTGAGTTCACGTATCGCGATGCGGGCACGCTGGTCGGGTTCGGCGATGTCGGCACGATCGGCAGCCTGAGCGGCCTGCGCGAGCGGCCTGTGTTCGTCGACGGCTGGCTCGCCACCGTCGTGTACCGGCTGATCTACCGCCGGCACGTGATGACGGTCACCGGCTTCGCGCGCATGGCGCTCGATACGGCGAGCCATTGGCTGCGGCGCCGCGTGCATCCCGTGATCCGGCTGCATTGAGCCGAGGGTCACGTACAGAACAGCAGGCGATCAGTCGAGAAACTCGGCGGACCGCTTGCGCAACGCGGCCCCGAAGTCGTCGAGCCAACCGATCGACAGCCGCCAGCTCTGCCAATACAGATCGACGTCGAGATGCTTGCCCGGCGCCATGTCGATCAGTTCGCCGCTTTCCAGTTGCGCGGCGATCATCCGCTCCGGGCACATGCCCCAACCCATCCCCGTCGCGCACGCGCGCAAGAAACCGGATACGTGCGGAATCCAGTGCGTCGGCGCATCGATTTCGCCACGCGTGATCTTGTGTACGAAGCGCTTTTGCAGCTGATCTTTTGGATTGAAGTCGACGCAGGGCGCGCCGCGCAGCGTGTCGCGACTGATGCCTTCGCTGAAATAGCGCTCATAAAAGGCGGGCGTGCAGACGGCGCGGTAACGCATGCGCCCCAGACGCGTCGAGCGGCAGCCCTGCACCGGCTCCGACTGCGTCGTCACCGCGCCCTGCACGCTGCCGTCGCGAATCCGCTGCGCTGTATGGTCCTGATCGTCGATCACCAGATCGAGCAGCATGCCGCGCTCC
Organism: Paraburkholderia sp. SIMBA_054; assembly: GCF_046534875.1. Lineage (NCBI taxonomy): Bacteria > Pseudomonadati > Pseudomonadota > Betaproteobacteria > Burkholderiales > Burkholderiaceae > Paraburkholderia > Paraburkholderia sp. SIMBA_054. Next base: position 6,525 of record NZ_JAWRXV010000097.1, read on the forward strand.
GCGCAAAAGTCCGCGACGGCGTCGATAAACCAAGTGCCGACGCTGTCGTCGTTGACCGCGACGCGCAAGGTCGGCCACGGTTCGAGCAGCGCGCCGGGCAACTCAGGCATGCGCCCATTGAGTTCCGCTTCCAGCAATAGCACACGCTCCGTGTGCCTGCACAGCAGCGCGCCCGAGCGGGTCGCCGTGCACGGCTGCCCGCGCTTGACGAGCACGCTGCCGACGCGCTCCTCCAGCAGTTTCACCCGCTGCGACACAGCGGAAGGCGTCACATTCAGCGCCGCAGCCGCGCGGTCGAACGAGCCGTGACGCACGACGGCCGCAAGTGCATCCAGCAAAGCATAGTCGAGCATTAGCGTTCCTTAATCGGCGTTACGGAAATTAGTTTCTCTTATTCTATCGACGACGGCACACTCACGCATCCGATTCATTCTCTCCCATCACACCATCATGAACTGGCTGGCTTTTTCGCATGGCGCCGCGTTGTGCGCCTCGTTGATCGTCACTATCGGCGCGCAAAACGCGTTCGTGCTCCGTCAAGGCATCATGCGCTCGCATATCGGCAAGATCGTGCTGCTGTGCGCGCTGTCGGATATCCTGCTGATCGGCGCGGGTGTCGGTGGCGCGTCAGTGCTCGTCGAGCGCTATCCGACCTTTATCCATGCGCTGCTGTACGTGGGTCTCGCCTATCTCGCGTGGTTCGGCATCAGCGCGCTGGTGCGCGCGGTGCGCCCCGGCCATGCCACCCTCGATACCGATGCGAAAGCCGGCACCGCGCCGCCCGCGCAACGCGCGTTACCCATCGTGCTGATGACGCTCGCGTTCACGTGGCTCAATCCGCACGTGTATCTGGACACTTTTTTGTTGATCGGCACGGCAGGTGCGCGTGAAGCGCAAGGCTCGCGCGCCGCGTTCGCGGTCGGCGCAATGGCCGTCAGCGCGATCTGGTTCGTTGCATTGGGCTATGGAGCGCGCGCGCTTGCGCCGCTGTTCAAGCGCGCCACTGCCTGGCGCGTGCTGGATGGCGCGATCGGCAGCATGGTGTTGCTGCTGGCCGTCACGCAGTTGCGCTGATTCGTTGATGCGCTGATACGCGAACCCGCCGTTCAGCGCGTGAGCGAGACCTTCGTGAGCGGCTCGGCGTCTTTGATGATCGAGTGGCTCATGCCGATGGTCTGCAACCCGCCGTCGGCCACATACGGCACGATGCCGAGCGCGCTGATCTTCTGCACGATCTCACGGCGGCACGCTTCATCTTCCGGCGGGCAATAATCGATCGAAATGACGGGCAGGCTGTAGCACTCGTGTATCTCGCGCGCCCGGGCAAGCAGCCATTCGCGGTCGTTGCCGGGCACTTCGTCGTAACGCTGATTCGCCTGATCCCAGCGGCCGAACAGCGATTCGAACGCGACGGCCGCAACCTGATCGTGTACCTGCGGCAGGATTTCAAAGCCCCGGTTCAGTATCAGCCGCGCTTGCGGATAGCGGGCCTTCAATTCGCGCAACACCGCGCCAATGCCCGCCTGCTGCTGCGTCCGTTCGGCGTCCGTCTTCGCGACGAGTTGATACGAATCCAGCGTATCGAGAAAAAAGCCGCGATAGCCGCGTTCCCACAGCGGCTTGATGATCTGGTCGACGAAAAACGCGGGCCATCCCGAAGCGCTCTGATCGACGACCGTCGACGCCCACGCCGCATTGCTGCCCGCGAACCACGTCTTCGGCATCTTCGCGTAGTACGCGCGCTCTTTCGTCACTTCGCCGACACTCACATACGCGTACCAGTTCGGACAATGCGCCGTATGCGCGCGCGGATCGAAACCGCTGTCGGGTTCGATCACCACGGTATCGAACGGTTCGAAGCGCTCGGCCTGCACGTTCGCGCCGTAGAAGAACGCAACCGCCCCGATCCCCGTCGACGAAGCCCGCTTGCAGGCGGCCAGCGCGGGCCGCACCCACGCAACCGACAGCAACAGGATGACCACCGCCGCGCAAGCGACGACGATCCACGAAACGCCCAGACGGGCGAACGAGCTGGCTGTCATAAACCGTTCAGTTGCGCAGCATGTAAGTTTCGTATTCGAGCTTGCTGAACTTGCGATCCAGGAGTTGCACGGCGGCAGCGACGAGAATCAGCAGCGTCAGCGCGAAGCCATAACCATAATAATCCGGCTGCATGTACAGCGTAATACCCGTCAGGATACCGTTCAACAGCACGAACGCAAGACACAGACGCAACACGGTGCGCCGTGCGTCGAGATAGAAGAACACGTTCAGCAGGCCGAGCAGCAACACCTGCAGGCTCGCGGCGATCACGTCGACCATCATCAGCGGCATATACAGCGACGAAATGCCGAGCGCATCGAGCACCAGATGGCCGAACGCGAGAATCAGCAGCAGCACGACGGCCTGAATCTTCACGATCTCATACAGGCCCGCGCGCACGCTGCCGACCATCATGTCGCGCATGTCGTTGATATGGCGCAGCGTCGCGCCGCTGCGCACGGCGTCGTAGAAGCGGTCGTAGTATTCGACGAAATCCGCTTCGATGCGTACGAGGAACGTCGCCATGCCCGGCATCACGCACACGTAGGCGATGAAAACGGGAATGTCGTAAATGACGGACGCATTCAGCGGCCCGATCACTTTCGACCCCGTGCCCGGTGCGTACCAGAACATGAACTTGTCGAGCCACACGCCGAGGTTGAACAGGAAGCCGACCATCGCGAGGCTCGGATACGCGAAGCGCTTCTGGAACACCTCGAACGAGATGAAGCGCGGGCTGCGATAGTTGCGATAGATGAGCCCCGACAAACCCGCGAGCAGCACGACATGCCCGGCGACGAAGCCGCCAAGCAAACCCGACAAGCCATGCGTATTGAGCATCAACGCGAACGCGACGGTGCAGCCGTAGCCGATCGCGAACACAAAGAGAATCTGCCGGTACTGCTTCACGCTCGACAGAAAGATCACCGCGATCCAGATGTTGCTGACGACGACGAAGCCCGCCACCATCAGCAGCCGGTACATCAGCGGCTCGCCGCGAAACCCGAACGCGACCGCGAGTACGCCGAGCACGCCCGACGCCGCCGTCGAAACCAGCACGACGCCGTTGTAGTTCGACAGCACGAGGTCGTCACGCTTCTCGAAGATCCGGTCGGAAATGAAGCGCGTGAACGACAGTTGCAGCGGCCCCGTGAGGATCAGACTGCACGCGATCAGATAAGTCACCGACACCTGGAACTGCACGATCGCGTACTTCGGTATCACGAACGCGAGACTCATCACGCCGATGATCAGAATGCCGAAGATCGACAGGATCAGCGGACCGGAACTGATCAGCCCCGCATACGCGTAAGCGCGTGCGACGCCGAACAGCGTCTGCCGCTTCAGGATCTTGCGAAGCTCGAAACCAATGCCAGCCATCAGCGCACCCCTTCCGTCTGTGACGACTGTGCCGGCTGTGCCGCTGCAGCCCTGCCCGCATGCATCGGACAGCCGCCGCCCTGCTTGCCTTCAGTGGCTTTGACTTGCGAAGGCGCCGCCATCAAACGCTGATACAGCACACGATATTGATCGATCATCTGCGCCTTCGTATAGAAACGCCGCACGCGCGCCAGTCCCGCCTGTTGCGCTGCAAGCCAGCGCGGCTCGTCGCCGAGCAGATCGAGCACAGCTTGCGCGAACGCAGCGGGATTAGCGATCGGCACCACGCTGCCCGCCGCGCCCAATGCGCGATCCTCGTCGCCGTAGCCTTCGATCAGCTGCCGGCACGAACCCACATCCGTCGTGATCGACGGGATGCCCGCCGCGAAGCCTTCCAGCACGACGAGCGGCAAGGCCTCGCTGATCGACGTCAGCGCGAGCACGTCGACCTTCGGCAGAATTTCGTCGATGCGCTGGAAGCCAAGAAACTTCACGTTGTTCGCAAGACCGAGGCTTTCCGCGAGCGCGCGACATTCCTGCGCGTACGACGGATCTTCTTCTTCAGGTCCGACGATCCACCCTTCGATATCCGGCATCGCGCGCGACGCGATGAAGAGCGCGCGAATGTAGGTCTTGATGTCCTTGATCGGCACCACGCGGCCGATCAGCGCGACCACGTTGCGCGGCCGCACGGCGCGCTTGTCGACGAGCGGCGCGAGACCGTCGACGTCCACGCCGTTCGGAATGTTGCGCGTGCGCGCGGCTTGCGCGCCGTCCGTGATCTGCCGCTGACGGTTCGCTTCGTACAGCGCGACGATATCGTCGGCGGCGTCATAGGCGAGCTTGCCGAGCGCCTCGAAGAAGCGCACCCACAGTTCGCGGAAATAGCTGATCTTCGAGATGTCGCGTTCGAACGCGCCGCGGTTGTCGCGAATCCACTGGCTTTGCAGCAGATCGATCTTGCGCTCTTTCGTATAGATGCCGTGCTCGGACACGAGCAGCGGCCGCCCCGTCCGATAGTGCAGCAAGGCGCCCAGAAAGCCCGCATAACCCGTCGACACCGTGTGATAGACCTTCGCAGGCGGCAATTGCTCGGCGACGCGCGCGAGCTGCCACAGCGGCTTGTGCATGATCCGCACGGTCCAGAAGTAATCGGTGAACGACGGATCCGTGCAATAGCGGTGATACTGATCGACGATAAAGTCCCACGCCGCGCGGCTCGTCAGGAACTGTTCCTCGCTGAGCGGCGCCTTGTCGCCGATCAGTTGCACCATGTCGGCCATCAGCGCGCCGGCATCGACTTCGCCGCCGTTGCGCCAGGCTTCGTGCAGCGCCGCCGATTGCGCGAACGCCTGCGCATCGCCGGGAATTTCGCGCGCCGCCTGATCGTCCGCACCGGACGTCTCGTACAGATAGTGCGCCTCGAAGTGCACGACGTTGTCGGGCAGCGCGTAGGCAGCCGCCTTGTAATCCTCTTCGCGGCTGCCAATGAAAGCAATCGCAAAGCGGATCTCCGGATACGAGCGGAGCATTTCATTGACCCAGCTCGACACGCCGCCGCGCACATACGGGAACGTGCCTTCGAGCAGCAGGCAGACATCGGCGTCCGCAGCGCGGCGCATCAGTGACGGTTTCATGTGGACCAGTAACGCGCAACAGGTTTGAGCATCGGCAGCGTCGCGGCATTGCCAAGCGACGCGAGCAGTTCGGACACGCGCGCATAATCGCCGCGCAGATATTCGACTTCGGCAAGCCACGGCACCAGGCGCTCGCGCGGGAAACCGAGTGATTGCGCGCGGTCCATATGCTGCGCGGCTTCGTCGGCGGCGCCGTTGGTCAGTGCAAGGCGGCCGCGGATCATCCACAGCGCGGCGTCGCTGGCGTCGATCTCGAGCGCCGCGCGCGCATGGCGGTCGGCCTGTTCGAGCGTGTGTCGATAGACGACACCCTGCACGAGGTTTTGATAGATCAGCTCGAAATACAGCTCGGCGAGTTGCCGGTTGATCGCATGACGATCGCCTTCCGACTGCGCCGACTCCAGCGCCTTCCCTGCATGGAAAATGCGCTGCGTCACATCGTTTTCCGCCTGATCCAGCGTGCCGTACGCAATCAGACGCACGTCTTCGACCGGGTCCGCGAGCAGATCGCGCAGCAGCGTGCCCGTCGTGCGGGTTGGCATGCTCTGGATCGCGACGAGCGCCGACAGGCGATCGGCTGCCGCGACCTTCGTGTTCACGAGCCGCGCCTGCAAGCGCGCGCCGCCACCGTGCGAGACACGCGACATCAGATACGTGACGAACTCGGGCGCGGGCACGTCACCCATCTCGTCGTCCGCATGCGAGGCCGGATAGCATGCCGCCCAGATGCAGCTCACCAGCACGACGAGGCCGCCGAGCAGCGGCACGAACGTGCACGCAAGGCCGAGCAGCAGCAAGCTCCATGCGCGCGGCTCGCGATAACGCAGCGGCAGCAGCAGGCGGAACAGGAGCGCCTGCAGCACGCCGCACACGATGTTGAACGCAACGGCGGGCAGCAGCGGATCGTACGCGGTGGGCGTATTCGCGAAGTACACGATGCCCACGCACTGAATGCCGGCGACGATGACGATGCCGAACGCCGCGAGCACGGCGACCAGTGCGGCCACGAACCCGCCGCCGCTGGAGCGGTTTGCAGTGGCCTTATCCATCGAGACCACTACGCAGAAGAAGACGCTTCAATGCCGCGCCCGGCTCGTCGCCGCCCAGATGCAGCGTGTGCACGCCGATGCGCGCGCCTTCGAGGTCGAGATTGAACTGCGCGCGCAGGCTCGATTCGATCCGCGCAAGGTAGCCGTCGACGCCCGTCGCGTCGGTTGCGGGCATCAGGTTCAGCAGCACCGACTGCCCCGCCGATTTCACCGGCCACATCAGGTCGAGCGAACGACGGCGGCGCATCACGTGCTCGAAGAACGAATCGCCGGCATCGTCATGCGGGAACACGAGCGCCACCAGCGACGACGTGATGCCGGCCGAGCGTTCGAGCCGCGTGAGCCGGCTCACGTCGAGTGCGAATTCGTACGGGCAATCGGGCACCGCGTGCTGGATATCGCGCACCTGCTGCGAGTGCTCGACGCCGTCAGCGTAGTAGCCGAGCAGCACGAGCAGCAGTTGCAGATTGTCGAAATTCAGCGACAGGAACGGCATGCGGCGGATAGCGAGCATCGCGAGCATGGTGCCGTCGGCGGAAATCAGCGGCGCGCACACCAGCAGATGCGTGTTCGTCACCGGCCGCTCTTCGCTCTTCAGATGCGCAACGGCACGTGTTTCGAGCGCGCGCTGCACGAGTTCGTCGCGCGGATCGAAGTCGAACGTATCGCCGATATGCGCGAGCGCGTCGCGCCCCACCTTGCCGTCATGCACGGGATACAGCGCAGCCACTTCGATCTGGCAGGCCTGCGCGACGAATTCGAGCAGCTCGCGCGTGCCGGGCATGTCGCCGGAACTGCGCGGCTTCGTGTCGAGACCATGCGCGACGGAAATGCGGCGCAGCTCGGTAATCGAATCACGCAGCGTGGTTGGCTTCGCCAACAGGTCCTTTTCGAGGCGCTCGTGCGACAGGCGCATCAGATAGTGACTGTTCGTGATCGCGACGAGCCGGTCGTTCAGATAGTCGTTGATCGCGTTCGCGCGCTGCGCGCGGCTGCCCCACGTATCGCCGAAGTGGCCCGCGACGATGGTCTGCAGCACGCCGCCCGTGAAGAACAGCGTCGGCCACGCGGCCGTGCTGCCCTGCATCAGCACCTGAGTCAACACTTGGTATGCGCCGATCAGCATCGCGCAGCCGAGCAGGCCGAGCAGCGTGCCGTAACGCAGCGCGACGATCAGCGGCGCGAACCACAGCCACGGAAAGCCCGTGTGCAGCAGGAACGGATCGTTGCGATCGAGCGTATAGGAAACCGCGAAGACCACGCCGATGAACACGACCGTCTCCACGATGGAAAACGGACGCGACACCGCGGGCGCGACGAGGCGCCGCCACGCGCTCAGGTTGCCGAACGGGTTCGATTGGCGCGGTTTCGCCGCGGCACTGGCGGCGCTTTGCGCGGTGACGGTATTCACGGCCGACTCCTCATCACGTGTCGAGTTGCACTGGTATTGCAGATTGCCGCGCGCATGTCGCGAAGCACATGACAGACGCGCGACGCCATCAGCCGCGCGTGCGCAGCGGCGACAGCAGGCTGCCGATCAGCGACGACGCGACGCTCGACAGGCTCGAGCGCGTCCAGCCGCTCTTCGAACCCGTCGCGCTCCACACGACCTGTCCCGACGCCACGTCGATCAGCTCGAACGTCACGCCCGCGACGGGCTCGCCGTCTACGCCGACCTTGTAGCGCCACTCTTCCACAGCGCCCGTCAGCACGTACTTCACGCGCTGCTCACGCGCCCATGCGAGCTTCTTCTCGCCGATATCGCGCTGCGCGGTGTCGAACATCGCGTTCGCGGATGCATCGACGGGTGCGAGACGCACATCGGCAAAGCCGTTCTGACGCAGCGCATTCGCCGCAATCGCCGCGGCGCTGCTGCCCGCTGCCGGCGTTTCCGTGAAGTTCGCCATCGTCACGACGGCGACGGAGTCCTTCGATTCGATTGCAGGCGAACCCGCCTGGCGAATCGAACCGCATGCGCCCAGCACCAGCGCCGACGCGGCCGCTGCCGCTACCCACTTGATCAAACGTGTCCAGCCGTTGATGTTGCTCATCGAACCACTCCTCAGAAATGTCGTTATCGTCCCGATTCGCCGAATCAGCAGAACCCGAATCAGTAAAACCCGAATCAATAGAACCATTTGTACCGCGCGCCCAGCAACGTGACAGGCGTGCCGATCTTCGACACGCGCTGATGCTGAAGGAACACCGCCAGGTGATCGCCGCCAAACACTGCGCCTGCAATGCCGAGACTCACGTCCGGGCCCCAGCCCTGAATCGAGTCGTGCACGATGCCCACGTCGAAGAACGGACGCCATGCATGCGTGTACTGCTCGAGCAGATCGTTGCCGAAGCCGAAGTAGAAGCCGTATTGCGTGTACGTGTCCGGCATGAAGTCCTGCGGCGACGCAGGCTGCAAGGCGGTCGGCAACAGGCGCGTCATCAGCGCGTCGGCCTGGCCGCTTGCGCCGTAGCCGCCGTGCGTGATCAGCGCGCGCAACGTGTAATCGGGGTAAGTCGTGCGAATGCGGTAGCTCACTTCCGCCGTCGACAGCACGCCGCTGCCGATGTAGTTGCGCGCCTGGCTATAGAAGCGGTCCGCTTCGACACTGCCCGTGAAGGTGATCCGCTCGGTCATCCGATACGTGAGATCGCCGATCACGTTGTCCTTCATGCCACCGACCAGCAGCGTCTGGTTTTCATCCGCGACCTGGTTGCGGCCCGCGCGCACGCCGAGCGTCAGCGGCGAGTTGCGCCCCACTTCGCCCGCGAGATCGAGCGTGTAGAAAGCGGCCGAGCCAACGCGCCGGCCGCCGGTGACCGTGAACGACGTGTCGCGCGTTTGCCGCTCGCCGTAGATGTTGAGCCAGCGGTCGACGGACGGCACGTTGACCAGCTGCGTGATGTCGGTCGAATGCTGGAAGTGCTGCACGGCCGTCACGCCCACCAGATAGCGCTCGGCGATCTTGCGGCTGGCCGCGAGCGTCGTCTCGACGTAATCGAGCGGATGCTCGATATGGTTGACGACATCGGCATCGATCGATTGCGGCCAGTCGAGCGTCGTTTCCGTGACGCGCGTATGCAGGTCGGTGTCTTCCGGCGCACCGTCGAGCGCGTTGAACGCGAGCTGCTGCGCGCGGTCGGGACGGTCGACAGCGATCGTCGCGTCGATGCGGTCGTTGACGGGCAGGCGCGAGCGTTCCACCGCGAGCAGGCGTTCCATCTCGGGGATATCGTTCTCGGCGAGCGCAATGGTCAGTTGCGCATCGGCGGGACGCGACAGGCGCTCCGCGTATTGCTGCGCGAGCCAGCGCTTCGCCAGCGGGTTGCTTTCCTTCGACAGCGCCCATGCCACGGCCACTTCCTTCGCGACGGCGCCGCGCACGCGCGCGTTCTCCGGCAGCCCTGCGCCGTCCAGCGGCGCGCCGCCCGGCAGCCCCTTCGCCGTGCCGATCATCGTGCGGCGTGCGATGGCATTGTCAGCCGATACGGGCCGCGCCGACATCAGGCTGTCGAGCAGCGCTGCGGACGCATCGCCCGTTGCGTATTCGGCCGAGAGCGTCACGCGCCGGCCACGCAGGTCTTCGAGCGTCTCGGCGTCCTGCGCGGTGCGGCCACGCATCGCCGCGCGCTGCGCGCCGTGCAGTTTCACGAGCTGCGCTTCGTCCTGCTGCATCTGCAGCCACACCTTCTTGCGGATCGACCACGCGAGGCCATCGTGCCCCGCCTGCTCCTGCGCGTCGGCATAGGTGAGCAGCCACAGCGGATCGCGAGACATCATCGCCGACTGGCGGCGCAGATATTCGAGCGCGGCGACGGGCCGGTTCAGGCGCATTTCGGCTGCTGCGTACGGCTCCCACAATGCCGAGCTTTGATCGGCACTGCCGCGCCAGCGCTTGAGCGCTTCGCGCAGATCGCCGTCGCTGCCGTAGTCGACCAGCGTCCACAGGTACGCCGCCCGCAGATCGGAACTGGCGCCCGGTAAGTCGACGGCGCGCTTCAGATCGGCGAGCGCCTTCTGCGGTTCGTTGATGAGGCGGTAGTATTCGGCGCGCACGCCGAGCAGCGCGGGCGAGGCTTCCGCCGCTTTGCGCTCGTCGGGCGTGAGGCTCGCGAGCAGCGTCGCGATCCGGTCCATCGCCTGCGCGTCGGTGTAATAGAAGATCGCGTCCTGCAACGCGCGCACCGTGTGATCGCGGCGATAACGCAATTCGGCGACGCGGCCCGCATCGATCGGATACGGATCGTAGAAGTACGTCATGTCGCCGAGGTCTTCGGGCGTCGCCGCGCCGCTCGCGATCAGATGGAAATACGCTTCGTTCGCGTCGTCGTCCCGTTGCAGCAGACGCGCGAGTTCCGCATAGTTGCGCCAGAAGTCCTCGTCGCTATCTTTCGCGCCCGCGCGCGCCGTTTTCAGCGCGGCCAGCGACGCACGATAGTCGCCCTGGCGGTACAGCACGCTCGCCGTGCGCAGCGCCGCATTCGCGTCGTTCGGATGGCGTGCCTGCACCGCGCGATACGTCGCGAGCGCCTGATCGTCATGACCCGCGCGCTCGGCAAGCTGGCCGATGCGTTGATCGATCGCATCGGCGTTCGTCGCGCGCGGCAGCGAGCGCAGGAACGCGAGGCCATCGTCGGGACGACCGAGACGTTCGTACGTTGCCGTCACGTTGTCGATCAGCTTCAGGTCGTTCGGCTTCGCGCGCGCTTCGTGCACGAGCGCCGTCAGATAGGCTTCGTCATCGTCGAGCATCGGCGCGATGCGCAGCACGTTCTGCCAGCCAACCTGATCGTTCGACAGTTGCGCATAGTCGAGCCACGACTTCAGCGCGAGCGACGGATCGCGATTCCATTCGGCGACCTGCGCGAGACGTTTGACCCATTCCACCGAACGCGGATCGCGCTGCACCTGCTGCGCGGCGACTTTCTGCGCGCTCGCCAGATCGCCCGATTCGACGAAGGCCTGAAACACGACGTTCGCGACGCTCGGGTCCGAGCGGACTGCGGAGGCGTCAACGGCGTTCACGCCGCTGGCGGCTTGCGGCGCTTGCGCTGCTGGTGCTACAGGCGCTGCTTGCGTGGCGACGCGGATCACGCGCACTTCGCCCTGCTCTTGCGCCGCTGCCTCACGCATCGCGGCGCGCAGGCTGACGAGCGAGCCGCCATGCCGATATGCGACGGGACCATCCATATACGCATAACCCGCTTGCGCCACGCTGCGCACATGCTCGGCCAGCGGCGACGACGGCTCGGCGAGCGCGTACTTCGCCAGCAGCTTCGCGTACCGGTCTACAGCATCCGGACGATTCGCCGCGCGCGCCAGATTCAGCATCACGATGAGCGTGGCGGGATCGTCAGCGAGCTTGCCGAGATGCGCGTCGGCAGCCGTCAGCGCATCGTCGAGCAGATTGCCTGACTGCAGCGTTCGCACGCCCGCGACGAAGCAACGGCGCTGCTCGTCGCGCGTCTGCGCCGTGGCTTCCTGACGGAACCATGCATCGGCGGCTGCATGATAGTCGCCGACCTGCAGCGCGTAGCGCGTGATCTGCGTGTCCCACTTCGTGCGTCCGTCGGGATCGTTGGCCGACAGACGCGCATACAGATGTGCCGCGAGATCGGGCATGCCAACGGCGGCCGAACGCTGCGCGAGCCACTCCAGATCCTTCGGCGCCCACGGCAGCTTCGCAGCCTGCGTCAGACGCGCGCGCAGCTCTTCAAGCGCGGGCGCGCGGCGCGGGTCTTCTTCGGGAATCGCGAAGGTGCGCTGCTCCGTTACGGACAGATGCAGCATCATCGCGCTGCGAATCATGTCGTCGGTGCCGAGCGCTTCCATGCGCGTGGCGATGCGCTCGGCGTCGTCGGTGCGTCCCAGATACAGATACTGCGCGCCCAGCAACGAGAGGAATTCCTCGTTGTCGGGCCGCACCTTCGACCACGCTTCCAGATACGCGACGCTCAGCTCGCTAGGCGCGCCGACGGACGCGACGCGCTGGCGCAAGCCGCCGCGCGGCGACACGCCGTACATGGTCGCGATCACCACGCCCGTGAGCGTATAGACGAGCCACGTCGGAACGATACGGGGACGTTTGTCGTTCGTTTTATCGTTCACAGCGGATCTCGACGGGCTGATAGTGGGCTTCGAGCGCATTGAGCGCGGGCGTGTCGAAGCGGACGTAGGCGCCGTCGCGTTGCAGTGGCACCGCGCGGCCCGCGATGCTCGCGGTGCAGCTTTGTGCATTCGCGAGCTTCACGAACGGCTGGTAGTAGCTGCCGAACTCGAACGACATGTTCTTGCCGTCGCGTTTGAAATCGCGCACGAAACCATTCGCTTCGGCGATGTACGGCAACGCATCCGCTTTCGACAGCGCACCAGGCGCCGCTGCGCCGGCCCGATCGAACGACACGCGCGCCGCGCCATCGGTGATATGGATGTACGTGCCGTCCGGTCCCGCCGTGTAGCCCGTCACGCCGCGCGACGCGTGCAGATCGGGCGAGGTCGTCAGCGGCCAGTGCAACTCGCGCACTTCGCCGTTGCCGCGCACGATCCAGTCATTCGACTTCGCGTTCGACGCCTCGCTTTGCACCGTGCGCGCGACGGCGAACGAACGCCAGTCGAGCACCTTGTGCGCGTAGTCCGTCATATGTACGGGCAGCACCGGCTGCTTGAGCGCGGCCGCGAAAATCTGGTCGAGCGCGCGCAGCGACGCAACCTTTGTGCCGCTGTACATGTGGTAGTAGATATCGATCGGCTTGAAGCGCAGCGGCTTGTCCGTTAGGTCGAAGGTTTCGAGCACGCGCGTGAAGCCGTAGAACGGGCCAAGCCAGTCGTTGGTGTAGACGTTCTCGTCCTGGTTCGGCGCATAGACCTGATACGCGCCCGGCCCCTTCAGCACGCCGATGGGCGCGATATTGGTCCAGCTGTTCGCGCTCTTCGTGATGACGGTGTCACCGCCGTTCACGTTGTCGACGCCCGCTGCATAGACCTTGCGCACGACGATCGCGGGCGGCTCGCAGTTGCCCGGCCATTGCAGGATCGTCGTCTTCTTGCCCGGGGGCGCGAGACGCGAGTTGATGTAGTCGATCGAACCCGTTACTTCGCGGTCGATATTGAATGTGTAGTTCGGGATGTTCAGCGAGAACGCAGTGTCACCGCCGCCACGATCGATGCGCTCGCCCGTCTTCGCATCGACGTTCTCCCATTCGAACGGATGCGAATACGTGTGCGTGCCGATCGCGACATAAGGCAGCGCGAACATCTTGCGCGCGATCTCTTCGAGTCGCGGCGAGATTTGCGGATACAGGCCCTTCGGCCCCACTTCGCCTTCGATCACCGACAGCGTCATCGGCACCTTGTAGCGCGTGAAGATCTGCTGGAACAGCGCTTCGCCCGAATAGTCGGCGCCGGGAAATTCCGCGCGCGACGCGAAACCATCGCCGTCCACGTGCGACATGAAAAGACGCCGGCCGTTTTCCGTGGTGACGCTCGGCGACGGCATCGGTTGCAGACGCAACGCCTGGCGCAGGAACTCGATCGGCTGAATGGCCCAGCGCTCCTGGCCGATGCCGTTGAGCGAGACGACCGTGTACGGGCTCATCGCGAAGCCGCCCCACGGCGTGATCGCAATCTGGTCGAGCGTCGCTTCGCCGCTCTTCACGCGCAACAACGATTTGCTCGCGCTGCCAACCTGAACGCCCGTCAGATCGCGCGCGCCGAGCTTTGGATCGACTTCGAAGCCAACCATCGGATCGCGCGACACGACATCGATCTTGTCCGCGAACGGCCCTGCCACGGCCTGCAGATCGAGCGCGCGCCCTTCGTCTTCTGCCGCATCGAAACCGAACTGGCCGAGAAACACCATCGGCACGTGCGCGGCGAGACGCGCATCGACCCACGCGCGCCACGCGCCGCTGTTCGGCGTCTCATCGCCCTGCAGCCACGCGACGACGCCCGCATAGCGGTCCGGCGTGATGCCCTCGGGCAACGGCTCGTGGACGTTCGCGTATTCGACGTCGTAGCCGAGATAGTTGAGCGGCGTCGCGAGATCCCGCACGCCGGGCGTTTCGTCGAGCGGCAGGTCTTCGTCGCTGTCCTGCACGATCAGCACCTTGCGCGGCAGCACTTCGATCGCGCCGATGCCGACCGCGTTCAGCGACGCGTTCGTCACGTACGGCGTGACGCCCGCGGCGAGTACCTGCGCAGCCGTGGCGCGCGCACAGGCGCGGTCGTCGGCGGGACAGGTTTCGATCGATACGACGGGCACGCCCGTCGTTTGCGTGAACTGTTGCGCGGCGGCGATGCGCGCGTCGCGCTCGCCTGCCGCGACATTGCCGCTCGCTGCGTCGCGCACGAGCGACGGGCCGATCACCGCATATAGCGCTTTCGCATACGGCAACGCGGACTGCAACGCAGCGTCGCCGCCGATCACGAGACGTGCGTCGGGATGCGCAGCGCGGATTGCATCGACGGCTGCAATGGCCGCTGGCGTGTCGAGCAGGAAGCCGCGATAGCCGCGCGCCCAAAGCGGTTCGATCTGTGCAGCGACAAATGCGTCGGGCGTGCCTTGCGCGGCATCGGCATGCATGCGCGCAAGCCACACGGTATGACGCAGCGGATGCGCGGCGGGATCGAAGCCGCTGGCGGGATCGATCACGACGGCATCGAATGCCTGCAACTCGCCAACGGGCACACGCGAGCCATAGAAGAACGCGAGATTGACGTGCGGCGCCTGTGCGCCGCTCGATGCTTGCGCGTGCAACTGAGTAGACGCCGGAGCTTGGGCCTGCGTCTGCGCATGCGCGGCGACGCCGTGCAGCGCAAGCGCGGCTGTCGCCGTGAGCGCAACCATGCGGGCGTGCGCCAGCGCACGAACGAGAGTGCGCGGTTGCGCCATCATCGTTCTGTACATTCGCGGCTTATCGCCTTGCAATACCCCGTCGAGCGCCGGTCGCGCTTCGAATATCGATTGAATCCCCACTGGCATACGATTTTTTCTTCGGTTTATTACTTTTTTACCGACCGGCTTTAAAGCACCGGTTTTCCCCGGGATTTATGTCCCTACGGCAGCATTGGATGACCAAATGTTAAATACCCGGCCATCCGCCACATGCGGATGAAAATCTGCAGACTGGAAAGATCAGAGGATATGAAGCGCTATCTCTGTGAATCGGCGCGAATTCTAACGCGTCCAACGTCAAAAAAGACGGGTGTCGCAAAAAGATCACGCGACTAAAACCGCTTTAACGACGGGCACAACCGATACCGCATTAATCTGAGAAAGGCTCGCAAACGTTAAACAGATAATAGCGAACGGATATTCGCTTTTCATTATTTTTCAATTCGGCACCAGCGCAATACCCGGTATTTGATGCAGGATGCGGCCATTTTAAAAGTCCAATATTTCGCTATTGAAAGGCGCGCAAACGATTTCGCGGTTGCAACCCATCGCAACTCGCGGCCGCGCGCGAGTTTATGCGATCATCAGCGCATGAACGATCAACGTTATTGGTGCGATCCGCAGCTGCCGTTCGTCGAAAGCCGGCTCGCTTCTCATTCCCGCGCGTGCTATGTGCCGCATACGCACGACACGCTATCGATCGGTGCCGTCGACAGCGGGCATAGCAACTACGCGTGCGGTGACGACCGCGCGCGCCTCGGTCCGGGCAGTCTCGTGCTGATTCCGGCGATGCGGGTCCACTCGTGCAATCCGGATACGCAGAGCGAGTGGAGCTATCAGATGCTTCATCTGGACGTCGCGTGGGCGAGCGCGGTGCTGCGCGAAAGCGGCAGCGCGGACGCCGATGCCGTGCTCGCGCGTCCGTCGATCAACCAGAACCGCGAAGCGTACCTGCGTTACTGTGCGCTCAACCGGCTGTTGTTCTCGAACGCGGATAGCGCCGAGAAGGAAGCGGCACTGATCCTGTTCGTCAGCGAACGTTCGTGGCTCGGCGAGGCGCGCGACGTTCCGCCCGTGCCGCGTATCGCAGCCGGGCGCCTCGCGCGCATCACCGGCCTTCTGCGCGACGCGTACGGCGAGCGCCTGCCCATTGCGCAACTCGCGCAGATGGCAGGCATGAGCCGCTATGCGTTCATTCGCGCGTTCCGCGCCGCGACGGGTATGTCGCCCCATGCGTATCAGCTCGATCTGCGTATCAACGCGGCGCGGCGTCTGTTGCGTCATGGACAAGCGCTCACGGCCATCGCGCATGAGCTTGGTTTCGCGGATCAGGCGCATTTCCAGCGCGCCTTCAAGGAGCGCGTCGCGATGACGCCGGGCGCGTACCGTCGCGCCGCCGTGTCGTAAGCGCCCTTCTGCTTCGCGTCGCGCACTTTTCTTCAATATCTTCGTTCGCCTGTCCAGCAGACTCCCGTCACACATAAGGAGTCGAGATGGGTCTTTCTCTTCAGCAATTCGCGATGGTCGCGGGCGCGCATCTTCTCGCGCTACTCAGCCCCGGCCCGGATTTTTTTCTGATCGCGCGCAGTGCGCTGTTGCGCGGCTGGCGCAAGACGGGCGCCGTGTGCTTCGGCATTGCCTGCGCGAACGGCGTGTTCATCGCCCTCGCGGTCGGCGGGGTTGCGGCGCTGCATCGACATGGGATCGCCTTCGCGCTCGTGCAGGCAGCGGGCTGCGCGTATCTGTTTTATCTCGGCGTATTGATGCTTCGGCATGCAATGGCGGCATCGATTGCGGCGCATGTGCAGGACGGCTCACCTGCGACGCAGACGGGCGCGTGGCATACGCGTTTCGCGATGGGTTTCGCATCCGCGATTCTCAATCCCAAGAACGCGCTCTTTTACGCAAGCCTGTTTGCATTGCTCGCGGCCCGCGACGCGCCGTTCGGCGCACAGATCGTGTACGGCGTATGGATGTTCGCTGCCGTGTTCGGCTGGGATCTGCTCGTCGCGATGGGCATCGGGCATCCGGCCGTGGTCGCGCGCTTCACAAGGCATAGCGCCGCGATCGAACGCGTCACGGGCGTCGTACTGCTCGCGATCGCAGCGAGCGTGCTGACGATGCTCGCGCGCGAGTGGCTATGAGGTCGTTGTAGCAATGACGCTGCGTCGTCGATTGTTATCGATCAATGCTGCAAGCTCATTGATCCCGTCAGGCGCAAACACGCGTATGCCATGCCCTTCGAGCAACGCGGCTGTCACCCCGGATGCGTCGTGCGCGACGCTTGAGAACGTGCCGTCATAGATAAAGCTGCTGCCGCACGATGGACTGCCGTCCGCAAGCAGCGCGTAGCGGCAGTCATGCGCAAGCGCCTGCTGGAGCGCGTGGCGCGCCCCGTCGATGAAAAGCGCTGTTACGTCTGCGCCGGCGTTATCGCGGATGCTAGCCGTGCGGTCCAGCACGTCGCTTCCATTGCGGCGCAACTGGATTTCGGCGGGACGGCGCGGCGTGCCGAAGCCCGCCGCCACTTCCGGACACACGACGACGAGCCGCCCTTCATCGCGCCACATCTGTAGCAGCACGCTTGCGAGCGTCTTCGCGGAACCGTCATATCGCACCGGCGAACCGGCGAGGCACGCGCTAACGAGTATCCTTTCCATGTTGCAAGTAGTGAGTATCACCGGGCCGCAAACGATTGACCGATGCCAGATAGGCACAAGTGTTGCTCCATGCCGTGACGGCGGCGCCTGTATCTGTCGATGCGGTTCCCGCGCGTGGGTCGGTCATCGGACCGATCTGTCCAGCAATCCTTTGGTGGAGGCTTCCATGCTTCGATACGCTGCGATCTTTTTCGTCATCGCCATTATTGCGGCAATCTTCGGGTTTGGCGGCATTGCCGCTGGCGCTGCCGAAATAGCGAAGGTGCTGTTCTTTATCTTTATCGTGATCTTTCTCGTCACGCTGCTCATGGGCGTGATCAGACGATAAGGCTGCGCGCGGGTCTTTTGGGTCTTCACGCGTTAGCGAATTGGTGGACCTTGCCAGCGGACGTGCAATTTATGGTGCGTCCGCTTGCAATACTTTCCTCCCGATAGCATTACGCCCCGCCGCGCGACTCCAGCGCGCTCAGCGCCGCATCCAGCCTTCGCGCGCGGTTCTTTTGAGTGGGAATACGCGCGGCGGCCGACACGTCGTCGACGCGCTTGCGCCAGTACGACAGCGGTATGTGATCCGTGCCGGAAATCCTCGCCAATACGTGCTCGAGATGGTCGAGCGCCGACTCAAGCTGGTGATGGTTCATGCCTTTCCCCGATAACACCGTCCACGCAAACCGACTGCGTGTCGTCGCGGCGGTGTCGAATTGATATGTCCTTCAGGAGGCCACTATACGCTCGCCATCCGGATGACCCATTGGAATCGGCGAGCGCTTGCAGCCCTCGGACGCACAATATGACATCCGGGAAAAATCCCCCGCAAGCCCGCCGTTGCGTATACGAGGAATCCTCATAACTTTCACGCGCTTGTAAAACTGTCATCCTCCGGCGCCAGCCGCGGAATGTCGGGACTGAGATCGTAGTTCAGGAAGCCGAGAATCAGCCGGACCATTTCATCTTCGAACGCATCGGTGCCGAAGTAATGCGGCCGCTCCAGCGCCGTCGCGAGCAGGACGCCGGAGATCGCGCGGAACAACACGAAGCGTGCTTCGTCGCGCTTGATGCGTTTGCCCAGATCCGGGTTCTCGCGGTTCAGCGTACCCGCGATCAATTCGAAGTAGCGCAGCATGCCCTGTCCGATCGCCGTGTCGGGCGCGGCATCCGCCCATTCGGCGCGCAGGATGCTGTAAAGGGGCGGACGGTCGCCGATGAAGGCCGCCGTCGCGCGCATCATGCGGCGCGCGTTCAGGCCCGTGCCGAACGGCGCGGGTTGCATGAGCGCTTCCTTCATCATCGCCGTGAGGCGTTCCAGCTCGCGCCGCGCGAGCGCTTCGATCAACCCATCCTTGTTCGGAAAGTACTGGTAGATCGCGCCGATGCTGAAGCCTGCCGTATCGGCGACGCGCTGTGTCGTCAGCCCTGCCTTGCCATGGGATTCGAGCGTGCGGGCGGCGGCTTCGAGAATACTGTCGAGCGCGAATTCGGCGCGCGCCTGCTTGGGCTGCCGACGCGACGGGTGAGTCGTGGGCAAAGAGACTCCGAGAATGAATGAAGGTTGAAGACGTTGGGTGTGCAACGTGATGTCTCATCGAACCTCGATGCAAGCAGTTTGCATCAACCATGCCGATCATAAAACGCCACGACGCGAAAACGGTGCACGATCCGCCGCAGCGAGGTTATCACGCGGCTCGCCGCCTATCACCGGCGTGGCGTTCTAGACGTGCGCTCGATGAAGTCCAGATCGAGCGCTTCGCAGAGGAAGGTCCGCAATGCGTCGACGGCTGCTTCCTGCGCGCCCGCCGCCTGCCGCACGAACAGGCCGAGGTCGGCGGCAGGCGGCTCCGGCAGGCCGTCGGCGGCACCGAGCACGCGCATCGTGTCGTAACGGATATTGCCGTCGAGCAGCACCGATACGCCCAGCCCCGCTTCGACGGCCGACTGCACGGCGGGCAGGCTCGTGCTCGTGCAGACGACGCGCCACGCAATGCCTGCGCGCCGCAGTACCGTCATCACCTGCTGCTGCCACAGACACGCTCCGCCGAACGCGACGAGCGGCAACGGCGACTGCGGGTCGGCAAGATAACCGCGCGCGCCGACCCAGAAGAGCGGCTGCGTCCACGTGACGAGCGGCGTCGCGTCGACCATCGCGGGATCGCCGACGAGCACATCGAGCGCGCCGTCGTTGAGGCGTTGCGACAGCGCCGCGCTCGCATCCACGACGATCTCCAGCGCAACCTGCGGATGCGCGGCCGAAAAGCGCCGCAACGCGCGTGGCAGGCGGCCCACGGCAACGTCTTCGAGCATACCGAGGCGCACAGTGCCCGCCACGTCGCCGACTTCGAGCGCGCGCCGGGCGTCTTCGCCTGCGCCGAGAATCGCGTGCGCATACGGCAGCAGCCGGTGCCCGGCGTCCGTCAGCCGCACGCCGCGCGGCGAGCGGTCCAGCAGCCGCTGGCCGATGTCGTCTTCCAGCCGGCGCAGCTGCATGCTGACAGCCGCCTGCGTGCGCGCAAGACGCACGGCCGCCGCGCTGACTCCGCCCGTTTCGGCGACCGTCACGAAGGCTCTGAGAAGGCTGCTGTCGAAGTCGCGCATTATTAGCGTCCGTGATAGCGGCATAAGAAATATCAGCTTATCTTAACCCCCGTTTCGTCGATATGATGGGCCTGTCTGTAGTGCGCCCGCTCAAATCCATGAAAAATTCCACGCTTGCCGAACCGATTTCCTTTGACACCGCGCCGCCATCTACCGCGCCGAAACGCCATGTCGGCATGGCTGCGCTGCTCGGCCTGCTGTCGATGTCGTGCGTACAGTTCGGCGCCGCCCTCTCCGCGCCGACCATGGCCGCATTCGGCGCGTTCAGCACGACGTGGCTGCGGCTCGCGTGGGCCGCTGTGATCCTTGCGCTCGTCGTGCGTCCGAAGCTGCGCAGCTACTCGCGCGCGCACTGGTTCGCGGCGGGGGTGCTCGGCGTCGCGATGGCGGGCATGACGCTATGTTTTTTCTCGGCGATCGAGCGCATTCCGCTCGGCCTCGCCGTCGCGATCGACTTTCTCGGCCCGCTGACTGTTGCGACGCTCGGCGTACGGCGCCTGCGCGCGCTGCTGTGGCCGTTGCTGGCCGTCGCGGGCGTGCTGCTGCTCGCGCATGACCGTTCGGGTTGGATTGGCGAGCCCGTCGGCATGCTGCTCGCGGTGGGCGCCGCGTGCGGCTGGGGCAGCTATATCGTGTTGATGAAAAAGACGGGCGCACTGTTCGATGGGCTCGAAGGGCTCTCCGTGTCGCTGATCGCGGCAGCACTCGTCGCGACGCCCTTCGGTCTCATCGAGCACGGCCTGCACATCGCGCCGATGCAGCTCGCCGCTACCGCGGGCCTCGCGGTGCTCGTTCCGCTGCTGCCGTACGCGCTCGAAATGATCGCGCTGCGTCACATGCCTGCGGCGTCGTTCGGAATTCTGATGAGCGTCGAGCCGGCCATCGGTGCGGCTGCGGGCTTTATCGTGCTGCACCAGCCGATGACGGCGCTGCAACTGGCAGGCACGCTGTTCGTCGTGAGCGCGAGTGTCGGCGTGATCGTCACGTCGAAGTGATTCGCGCGTGTCGGGTCTGAATGATGCGGCAAGTGAGCCGTCTACAATCGACGGATCGCATGCCGACCTGCAAGGAACACATCATGACCGACGACGAACGCGCCATTCGCCAACTGATTGATACCTGGCTCGCCGCAAGCAAGGCGGGCGACACGGCAACCGTGCTGAGCCTGATGACCGACGACGCGATCTTCATGGTGCCCGGGCAGAAGCCGTTCGGCAAAGCCGCGTTCATGGCGACGTCCGAAGGACAGAAGAACATCGATATCGACGGTAAGAGCGAGATTCTGGAGCTTCAGGTGCTAGGCGACTGGGCCTTCCTGCGCTCGCAACTCGAAGTCACGATCACGCAGAAGGATGGCTCCGCGCCGCCCGTGCGCCACGCGGGTAACACGCTCACGATTCTGCGCAAGGAAAATGACGGCCGCTGGCTGCTTGCGCGGGATGCGAATCTGCTTGTGGTGCGGGCGTAGTGTTTGTAGGTTTTTTTGGTTGATTGCAGGGGGTTGGGGCTTGGTTGGGCAATAGCTGGCTTTATGCTTCTTTCCCCCTGGCGTTCGCGGTTTGGCTCTCGCTGTTTTCGCTGGCATCCGCGTTTTGCCTTCGTACTTCAAGCGTCGCCCCTGTGCGGGGCGGCACCTACTTTTCTTTGCCGCCG
>NZ_JAWRXV010000629.1:0-279 GCF_046534875.1 Paraburkholderia sp. SIMBA_054
TGGTCGCCTCGCGCGAGCCGGCGGCGTCGCCCGAGCCGGTATTGAAGGCGTAGATGCGGCCGGCGCCGAAGTCGCTCTCCGCGCCGATCTGGTGCAGCGCCAGTTCGCCAGCCTTTGCGCGGGTTTCGGCATAGGCGCGGCCACCGTACAGGCCCTGCTCCTCGTTGGCGAAGGCGACCACGCGGATGGTGCGCTTGGGCGCCTGCTTGAGCTGGCCGATCAGGTGGCCGGCGGCCATGCTGATGCCCACGCCGGCACCGTCATCGATGGCGCCGGTGC
>NZ_JAWRXV010000630.1:0-279 GCF_046534875.1 Paraburkholderia sp. SIMBA_054
GTAGATTGTATAGTAACCGCGCGAAATTCCTCTTTCTTCTTCAACGATCAGGGGCTTGTCCACTAAGCGCTGAGCTACAGTGAAATTTTCTTCGCCCTCAGGGTTGGTAAACACGATTTCTTCAATGCCATATAGATCACTGATTCCAAACAATGAACCATAGAAAAAGGTCGTTTGTGCAGAAGTTGTGGATAATGCACCTCCATCCTGTTCAATAAATTTCACCTTAAGCTTCGGCATATCAACAGTCAGCTCAGCATAAGATTCCAGAATTTCTAG
>NZ_JAWRXV010000631.1:0-279 GCF_046534875.1 Paraburkholderia sp. SIMBA_054
GGGGGCTGGCTTCGTGCTGTCTTCCACAGCTGTCATCATGTCGATGCTGCAGGAGCGAGGCGAAATAGCCACGCCCGACGGCCAGAAGGCCGTTTCCATTCTCCTGCTCGAAGATTTGATGATCGTTCCGCTGCTGGCGCTCGTTGCATTCCTTTCGCCTTCCCAGCATGAGTCCGGCGGAATCCTAGGCATTGCGACGGCCATTGGCGCCATTTTGCTGCTGATTGCTGTCGGTCGCTGGCTGCTTGATCCGTTCTTCTCCTTGCTGGCGCGTGCGAG
>NZ_JAWRXV010000632.1:0-278 GCF_046534875.1 Paraburkholderia sp. SIMBA_054
CGCTTCACGCTCCCGCGTTTCAGCATGCCTTGCCAGATAGTCCACCGCCGCCCAGGTGGCAAACTGTGTGTCGGCCCAAGTGCTCCACATGCCTCACTTCGGACCGATAGCGCCCGCGTCCCATCCTGTAAGAGCGCCAAGTTATACGACGCGACAACCTACACACAGTTTGCCACCTGGACGGCAGTAACCGTTCGCTGGCGCTAGCACGTGTGCGGGTGTTTGAAGTGGGTGAGGCGTTCATTCGAAGCGTTGGCAACGAGCACCGACCAGGGCAC
>NZ_JAWRXV010000633.1:0-278 GCF_046534875.1 Paraburkholderia sp. SIMBA_054
TTTGCCGCCGCAAAGAAAAGTAGGCAAAAGAAAGCGGCTAACACCGCCAGTTCTTGTGTTTGCCTGAGGGCCCCCAAAGGGTCTTACGCTGCACACGGCAATCACGTGACCCATGTTCGTTGCCAACGCTCTTGCGGTGCGCCTCACCCGCTTCACACACCCGCGTTACGGCACACCGTGCCAGATATTCCGCTGCCGCCTAGGTGGCAAACTGTGTGTAGGCCGTAGCACCTCACACGCCTCACTTCGGACTGATAGCGCACGCGTTCCGCCCTGTA
>NZ_JAWRXV010000634.1:0-278 GCF_046534875.1 Paraburkholderia sp. SIMBA_054
GTCCCCGCAAATCGAACGCCGCGGGAAACGTGCTTTTGCAGAACTCGATGTAGCGGCCGGCGGCGTCGTCAAGACGCCGCGCCTTGCCGAGCTGCTCGGACGCAGCACAGGCGAGCGGCAGTTCCAGGTGCTCTTCGATCTGCGATTCCACCTCGTCGGGCAACTTGTTGCCGTCGGCGGAAAAGAATTTGATGCCGTTATCGTAATACGGATTGTGCGACGCGCTGATCACCACGCCGGCCGCGAGCCGCAACGCGCGCGTCAGATAGGCGATGCCC
>NZ_JAWRXV010000098.1:0-27044 GCF_046534875.1 Paraburkholderia sp. SIMBA_054
TTTCACCACGTTGCTGCGTCAGCAGCAGAGAAACGAGATTATGAAGAACCTTTTTCGCTTCGTCAACCGGTTTTTTTAACTTCCCAACCCGCCGACTCCACCGGAAAGCCCCGTCAATGCTGGCTCTCCCGCCTTCCTCGTTTCCCTCGCGCCGCGTTGGCCGCAGCGCGAAAGACCGGAATTCTAGACACTTGCCTGCGTGGTTGCAAGCGGTTTTTTGATGTGCGTAAAACGCATGACATATGAGGCAAGTACGCGTGAAAGTCAAACGCCAGCATGCCGCTCCATCACGCGCGACACGAGATTTAGATAATGATCGAGATCCGGTGTCGCGCGATTCGCTTCTTTCGCCAGATCGTCCCAGCGACGCAAACGCAGCGCATCCTCGGCAAACGGCTTCTTCAGGAACACCTGCGCCTCGTCGTCACTGAATATGCCGCCTTGCAGTTCGAGACTGCGCACGGAATCCACTGACAACTTCCCAAAGTACGCCGCATCGATAGCGCACAGGCAGCGCTTCGCATCGACGTGCAGCCGAATCGGCTCCAGCACCGCCTCCGGCAACACCGGCCGCAAGAACGGCAACGCGAAGTATTGATGCAGATCGTCGATACCGCGCGCGGTCGGCGTCTCGCCCTGCCGGTTCAGCAGATGCCCGAGGTCATGCAGAAAGGCCGCAGCGACCAGCTCCTCAGCGGCGCCTTCCGATTCCGCCAGCGCGCCGCTTTGCAATGCATGCTCGAGTTGCGTCACCGGCTCGCCGCTATAGGCAAGCTGGCCGTGCGCTTCGAACAGTCCGCGAATGTCGTCGAGATTCAATGCCACAACATCACTCCCACGGAAGAGAAAAGGTCTTGAGATTCGTGAAGCTCTTCATCGCTTCCTGCACGCCTTCCTTGTATCCGAGCCCCGAATCCTTGATGCCGCCGAACGGCGTCAGCTCGACGCGATACCCCGGCACTTCCCACACGTTCACTGTGCCGACGCGCAGTTCGTTGATGAAGCGCGGAATCACATCCTGCCGGTTCGTGCACAGCCCGCACGACAAACCGAACGGCGTGCCATTGCTGATGCGGATCGCGTCTTCGATCGTGTCGAACGTGATGATCGGCGAGACGGGACCGAACGTTTCCTCGCGAATCAGCGTCATCGACGGATCGACCTGATCGACGACCGTCGGCGCATACAGCGCGCCCTTGCGTTGGTTGCCCGTCAACAGGCGCGCGCCCTGCGCGACAGCTTCATTCACGCGCGCTTCGAACAGCCGCGCCGCTTCGGCGTCGATGACGGTGCCCATCTGGTTCGACGTATCGAACGGATCGCCGTACGTCCATTCGCGCGTCTTCTCGACGACCAGTTCCGTAAAGCGCGCAGCGATGCTCTTCTGCACGATGATCCGTTTGACGGCCGTGCAGCGCTGTCCCGAGTTCTTGTACGAACCCTGCACGGCCAGTGCGGCCGCGCGCTCGATATCCGCGTCTTCGAGCACGATCAGCGGATCGTTGCCGCCGAGTTCCAGCACGACGCGCCGGTAGCCCGCGCGCTCGGCGATATGCTTGCCGATCGCCACGCCGCCCGTAAACGTGACGAGTTCGGCGAGCGGATTCGTGATCAGTTCATCGGCGATTTCGCGCGGGTCGCCTGTGAGCACCTGCAGCATCGGCGCGGGCAGACCCGCTTCATACAGAACATCGGCGAGAAAATAGGCCGACAGCGGCACCTTCTCCGACGGCTTCAGGATCACGCGATTATTCGTCGCGATGGACGGCGCGATCTTGTGCGCGACCTGGTTCATCGGGTGATTGAACGGCGTGATTGCGACGATCACGCCCGCGAGCGGATCGCGCTGCGTGAACACGCGCCGCTTCTTGCCGTGCGGCGTCACATCGCACGAGAAGCTCTGACCGTCGTCGCGCAAGGTTTCAATCGATGCAAACTTCAGCACGTCGGCCACGCGGCCGATTTCATAGCGCGAGTCCTGCTTCGACAAGCCCGATTCGAGCGAGATCAGATCCGACGCCGCTTCGAGCCGCTCGCGCAGCAGAATCCCCGCGCGCTCGAGAATCTGCGAGCGCTCGTAACGCGAGAGCGTCGCCTGATAAGCGCCTGCGTATTCGAAAGCCGCGCGCACATCGTCGACGCTCGCCATCGGCACCGTGCCGACGCGCATGCCCGAATACGGATCGAACACATCGAGCGTACGTGCGCGGGCTGCGCGCTCGCCCTTCAGACGCAGCGCTTCCGCGCGAAACGCGGGATGGTCGTTGGACTGCAGGATTGCGTTCATGAGGCCGCCACATTGTTTAACGCAAGGTCGAACACGTCGAAATTGCGCAAGCGCTTGCCCGCGACACGTGCTTCGTCGATGCGTCGATTGAAGATCAGCGGCACCACCTGCTCCGAGATGCCGCCATGCGAACGCAGCGGCACGGTCAACCCAGACAGGTCGTGTTCATCGCGGCGCGTGCCGAGCGCCGTATTCTTCTTGCTGACGACGACGATGTCGCCCACGCGATCGTTCGGCAACTCGAAGCGCTCGCACGCCGCCTGGTTGTCGAGCACGACTTCAATGTCCTTCAAGCCAGCAAGACGTTCGATCACCTGCCGCGCATTCGCATCGGGCGGCAGGTAAATCGTCGCGAACGAACCGAGCGCGCCGTGGTGCACGACGTACGGATCGGTGATCGGCAGAATCACGCGGGCCGCGCGCGCGCCGAGCCATTCGTCCATCACGTCCTGCAGATAGATCACGTTCGGCTCGCCCGTCTGCGGGTCGTGCTTGGCATTCATTCCGTGGTCGGCGGTGAGACCGATCACCCAGCCGAGCGCGTCGAGCTGCGCCAGATAGCCGTCCATCATTGCGTAGAAGGCGTTCGCGCCTTCCGTGCCGGGCGCCCATTTGTGCTGGATATAGTCAGTGGTCGACAGATACATCAGGTCGAGCTTGCGCGTCTGCGCGAGCCGCACGCCCGCCGCGAACACGAATTCGGAAAGATCCGCGCTGTACACGTCGGGCACGGGCAGACCAACCAGCCCCAGCACGTCGTCGATACCGTTCTCGTCGAGCGTCACCTTGTCGGCCTTTTCCGCCGAGAAGCAGATGCCCTTCATCTTGTTGCCGAGCAGGCGGCGCAGTTTGTCTTTGGCCGTGACGACGGCGACGGCGGCACCTGCATCGGCGGCAGCGGCGAGCAGCGTCGGCGCGCGGAGATAGGCGGGGTCGTTCATCATCACTTCCGCGCCCTTGCCGTCGTTGGCCTGCGGGTCCCAGAAGTAGTTGCCGCAAATGCCATGCACGGAAGGCGGCACGCCGCAGACGATGGACAGGTTGTTCGGGTTGGTGAACGACGGAATCACGCAGTCGGCCTTGAATGCCGCGCCGTCGCGCAACATCTTGCCGATAAAGGGCGCGACGCCCGCGTTCACGGCCGCTTCCAGATAGTCGTACTCGCAGCCGTCGACACACACGACCACCGTCGGCTTGACGGGCAGCCGGTAGCTGCGGCCATTCACTTCAACATTACGTTCGGATTGGATTGCCATTGCACTCTTCCCTACGCGTCGCCGACGCGTGTTCTTGATTCGTTCAGGCCAGTTCAGGCGAGCAACGCGCTCAACCCGTCATTGCCGTCGTCCGTTCCGTTCGGCGCGCGCGGCTCGACGGCTTCATGCGCGGCCTCATGCGCGCGCTGCCTGCCGCCGTCCACATGCGCGAGCATCAGCTGAGCGGCCTCGTCCGCATTGCGCGCGGCGAGCGCCGAGAGAATCGCGCGATGCTCGGCAAGCGAGCGCTCCATCGCATCGCTCCGTACACCCAGCGCGGCGCGCCGGAACAGACTCAACTCACCCACCAGCCTGCGATACGTCTCGTACAGCTTGCCGTTGCCCGCCGTCGCGACGATCGCGTCGTGAAACGCGACGTTGGCGCGCGCATACGCGTCGTGATCGCCGGCATCGAGCGCGGCGCGCATCGCGTCGACATGCGCGCGCAGCGCCGCCAGTTGCACAGCATCGATACGCGAGGCCAGCATCCGGCACGCCGCCTCTTCGAGCACCGCGCGCACGGCGTAGATCTCGTCGGCTTCCGCCAGCGACACAGTCCGCACGAACACGCCACGGTTCTTCTCGTTGCGCACCAGCCCCGCCTGCTCCAGCGCGCGAAACGCCTCGCGCACCGGCCCGCGCGACACCTGCAGACGCGCAGCCCAATCCGCTTCGTTTAGCTTGTCGCCAGGCGCCAGCTTGCCGTCGACGATGTGCCGTTCGATCTCGTCGCGCACCAACGCCGTCAACGAATGCCGCCTGACCACTTCGATCCGGTCGCCCGAGTCAATTTCCATATTTTCGGTCATTTCGACAATATTTGCCACATTTACATGCGTGGTGTGCCGGCCTTGGCACACCTCACGAAAAATCAGGAAACGTTGACGATCAGTCCACGCGGCGACGCGGCACGCGGGCGGCAATCAGCATCAGCGCAGCGAGCGACGCGATCAGCAGAATCAGCGACAGCGCCGACGCCGGCAGGTAATAGCCGCGTTCGACCTGTCCGACGACGACGATCGGCACCGTCGCAAAACCCGGCGGATAAACGGTGAGCGTT
The DNA here is from genome assembly GCF_046534875.1 of Paraburkholderia sp. SIMBA_054. Classification (NCBI taxonomy): domain Bacteria; kingdom Pseudomonadati; phylum Pseudomonadota; class Betaproteobacteria; order Burkholderiales; family Burkholderiaceae; genus Paraburkholderia; species Paraburkholderia sp. SIMBA_054. The sequence continues at coordinate 4,604 of NZ_JAWRXV010000098.1, forward strand.
GCGCCCAGTTCACCGAGCGACAGCGCGAAGCCGAGCGCAAGCGACGCGCGGATCGCGGGCACCAGTTGCGGCAGCACGACACGGCGCAGCACCATCGACGGCGGCGCACCGAGGCTTGCAGCCGCTTCGCGCAACACGGTCAGCTCGGGCCGCAACGCAGCCGCCGCGCAGCGATAGCAAAACGGCAGCACCAGCGCCAACTGAACGAACACGACGATGGCAGCGGAACTCGACAGATCGAGCGGCTTCTTGTGATACGCGATCAGCACAGCGAGACCGAGCACGACGCTCGGCACGCCGTTGGGCACCATCGCGATCGTATCGACGAGCGCGCCGAGGCCGCGCCGGTCGCGGCCTTCGAGCGCGAGCGCCAGCCACAGACCGAGAATCGTGCCGAGGACCGCGACGCCGAAGCCGATCTGCAAGCTGGTCACGAGCGCATCGAAATCGCTGCCGCCAAGCCGCTCGAACCAGCGCATGCTGAAGCCGTCCGGCAGGATCGTGCCCGACCAGTGCGCAGCGACGCTCGACAGCGCGACCACGATCACGGGCAGCACGAACAGCCAGAAGCACAACAGCGCGGCGAACGCCATGAAGAGCCCGCCCGTGAGGCGCGCGACGAATCCGTGTTGAACGGGCCGCGCGCGATGCTGCACGGCGGGCAGCACGGTTTGATCGAGATCGGACATTACTTCGCTCCTCTCACCTTGCGCTTGTTGACCTGACGGTACAGCGCATACAACGACAGCGACATCGCCAGCATCACGACGGCGCCAGCGGCCGCCGTCGGCAGATCGAGATCAACGGTGGCGGAGCTGTAGATCGCCACGGGCAGTGTGATCAGATGCGCGCTGCCGAGCACGAGCAGAATGCCGAACTCATTGAGCGTCAGCAGAAAGCACAGGATTGTGCCCGCCGCGATGCCCGGCCACGCGAGCGGCAGGATCACGCGGAACGCGACCATCCAGCCGTTCGCGCCGAGGCTGCGCGCGGCTTCGATCAGACGCATGTCGAGCATCGCAAACGACGCGAGCGTCGGACGCACGACGAACGGCGCGTAGAACACCACTTCCGCGAGAATCACGCCGCCGATGCCGAACAGGAAGTCGAGCGGCGGCGCTTCGAGATGGAAGAGCCGTTGCAGTCCGATGCTGACGGAGCCTTGCGAGCCGTACAGAAAGATCAGCGTGAACGCGACCAGAAACGACGGGAACGCGACGAACAGTTCCAGAAACCGCGTGACGAGCCGCGCGCCCGGAAACGGCTTGAAGAACAGCAGCGACGCGAGCGCGACACCGAGCAGCGACGCGAGCCCGGCGCTCGCAAAAAGAATCCACAGCGTCGTGCCGATCACGCCGCTCGTTTCCGGATTCTGGAAGAACGTCGCGTAAGCGTGAAAGCTCAGTCCATGCTCGCCCGACAGGCTCAGCAACACGAGGCGCACGAGCGGATAAATCACCAGCGGACCGAGCACGAAGACAGCGAGAAACGCCAGATGATATTGCGACAGGCGCTCGCGCCGGCGCCTGGCCGCCGCGTGCGAGGCGGCCGTCGCGGCGCGGCGTGCGTCAGCCGCTTGCGCGAGCGCGTCGGGGCTGGCGTCAGGGCTGAATAAGGACGACATCGTCTGCCTCGTAACGCAAGGAAATCCGCGCGCCCTTTTCGGGCGTCATGCCGGTGCCGCGCTGCATCGACACCTGCACGGGTTCGTTGGGCATCGCGTCGAGGGCGACCTGCACGGCCAGCACCGAGCCGTACCATTCGACCGTCGAAATCGTGCCGTGCAACTGGCCTTCGCCGAGCGGCACGATGCGCATCGCTTCGGGACGCAGACACGCGACGCGGTCGCGCTCGCCGTAACGCGCGTCGCCGAGTGCAAACGCGACGCTCGGCGGCAGCAGATTGGCCGCCCCGAGATAGCGCGCGACGAACGCGTCGTTGGGCTTGTCGTACAGTTCCTGCGGCGTGCCGAGCTGCGCGATCTGGCCTTCGCGCATCAGCAGCGTACGGTCGGACAGCACGAGCGCGTCGTCCTGGTCGTGCGTCACGCAGACAATGGTCAGATTCGGCAGGCGCTCATGCAGCGCCTTCAGTTCGGAGCGCACCGACGCGCGCAGATTGGCGTCGAGCGCGGAAAGCGGTTCGTCGAGCAGCAGCACATCCGGCTCGATCACGAGCGCACGCGCGAGCGCCACGCGCTGCTGCATGCCGCCCGATAGTTGCGCAGGCATCACGTGGCCAGAGTCGCCGAGCTGCACGAGCTTCAGCGCGTCGGCGACACGCCGCGCGATTTCCTTGGTCGAGATGCGCCGCGCGCGCAGACCGAACGCGACGTTCTCGAACACGGACAAATGCGGGAACAGCGCGTAGCTCTGGAACAGCAGGCCCAGATTGCGCTTGTGCGGCGGCACATGCGTGAGGTCGCGGCCCGCGACCGTCAACGTGCCTGCAAGGCCGTCCGCTTCGATGAAACCGGCGATAAAGCGCAGCAACGTCGTCTTGCCGCAGCCGCTGCGGCCGAGCACGGTCAACAGTTCGCCGCGCTCGATCGTCAGCGACAGATCGTCGAGCACCGTGCGCGAGCCGAAGCGCACAGTCAGATGTTCGATCTGCACGCCGCCGGGCGCGCCCGTCTGCGCGACGCCTTGCGCGCGCGGCGTGGCGTCCAGCGCGCCCGAACCAGCAAGAGTCGTTACTGTGTTCACCGGGTCCATCCTCCTACGTTGGTGACTTTGGTTGGCGCATGCAAGCGCCAGAATGCTATTTGCGCGGCGTGACGAGCGTTTCAACGATCATCACGCCGCGCGTTCCATCAGATGCCGTAATTACTTCGGCTTGACGACTTCGAGCTGCTTGCCCGAATTGCCGATCACTTCGCTCTTCCAGCGGGCCGTCCAGTCAGCCTTCTTCGCCATCACCTGGTTCCAGTCGACGGGAATCAGCTTCACGCCCGAGATCGCCTGCTTGACGGCTGCGCCGTTCTTGCCCGAAAGCTGAACGTCGGTGCGGCCCGGAATGCCGAAGATGTCCGGCACCTTCGACTGCACTTCCGTCGACATCAGATAGTCGATCAGCTTCTTGCCTGCCGCCTGGTTCGGACCGTTCTTGATCAGGCCGATCGCGTACGGCAGCTGGAACGTGGTCGGCTGGCTGCCCGCGTCGGCTGCGAGGAAGATCGGCTTGATCGACAGGCCGCCATTGGCCGCGTCGTCGAGATCCATCTGCAGGTCGCCGTTCGCCACCGCGATTTCGTTACGCGAGAGCAGCACGTCGAGGTAGCCCGTGCCCTTGGTGTGGAACTTGGCGCTCTGTTCGAGCTTCTTCAGATAGTCGAACGCCTTGTCTTCGCCCATCAGCGACGTGGTCAGGATGATCACGGCCATGCCGTCGCCCGCCGTCGCCGGGTTCGAGTACGCGACCTTGCCGCTGTAGTCCGGGTGCAGCAGATCGGCGAACGTCTTCGGCTGGCTCTTCACCACTTCCGGGTTGATCGCGAACGAGAAATAGTTGTTCACGAACGTCGCCCACGCTCCATCGGACGCCTTCGCGATGTCGGGCACGTTCTTGTAGTTCACGCTCTGATAGTTCTGCAGCAGGCCCGACTGCGCCGCCGTCTGGATGAACGGCGGCAGCGTGACGAGCACGTCGGCCTTCGGCGCATCCTTTTCGACGGTTGCGCGGTTCACGACTTCGCCGCTGCCTGCCGTCACGATGTTGACCTTCACGCCTTCCTGCTTCTCGAACGCGGGCAGCACGTCCTTGTAGAGATTTTCGAGGCCGTCAGCCGTGTACAGCACGACCGCGCCCGCCGCGTGCGCGGACATCGCGCCGCCGAACGCCGCCGCCGCGACCAGCGCGGGCAGCAGCTTGCGAGCCGTTTGGCCAATACGACAAACGCGGCCCGTCGAGCGAAGGTGATCCGTCTTTTTCATATCGTTCTCTCCGAAAGGCAAAAACCTGTGGGTAACCCGTTAGTGGTGGTGTCCGGACCGCGCTTCGGGCGCGCTGTCCGCCTGACGTCGCGGCCGGAGCCGCTGAGATTGCAGATTGCTGACAACTTTTTTTGCGGCGTTTGCGCCAAGGCATCCCTCCGACGATTACGCGTTATGGGCTGCCTTGCCTGAACGGGCACGGCAAGGATCGTCTTTTTTTGTGACACCGACGTGAAGATTCTGCCGATTTCCACAAAATGACACAAATAGCCAATAATATGCAAAGCAGCCGGCAATACAACAGGCAATGCAATATGCGCCCGCAACGGCGCAACCGACCCATTCGAAGGAGGCTGTGTGATTTCTGGAAACGACCCGATCCTGCTCACGCCGGGACCGCTGACGACCTCGCCCGTCACGCGTCAGTCGATGCTGCGCGACTGGGGATCGTGGGACACCGCGTTCAACCGCATGACGCACAGCGTCTGCGCCGATCTCGTCGAGATCGTACATGGCGAAAATGACTACGTGTGCGTGCCGCTCCAGGGCAGCGGCACGTTCGCCGTCGAAGCGGCGCTCGGCACGCTGGTGCCGCGCGACGGCCGTGTGCTGGTGCCGAACAACGGCGCTTACTGCGCGCGCATCATCAAGGTGCTGCAGCGCATGGGCATCGCGTATGTGGAACTGGCGCTGCGCGAGGACGAACCCGTGAGCGCCGCCGCCATCGAAGACGCGTTCAACGACGACCCGCGCATCACGCACGTCGCGCAGGTTCATCTGGAGACGAGCGCAGGCCTGCTCAATCCGCTCGACGCGATCGCCGCCGTCTGCAAGCACCACGGCAAGCGCCTGATCGTCGACGCGATGAGTTCGTTCGGCGCGCTGCCCATCGACCTGCGCGACAGCGGCATCGACGCGCTGGTGTCGGCCAGCGGCAAGTGTCTGGAAGGCGTGCCCGGTATGGGCTTCGTGATCGTGCGGCGCAGCGTGCTCGAAGCGTGCGAAGGCCGCTCGCCGTCGCTGGCGCTCGACCTGTACGATCAGTTCGCGTACATGCAAAAGACCACACAATGGCGCTTTACGCCACCGACGCACGTGGTCGCCGCGCTGCGCACTGCCCTCGACCAGTTCATCGCGGAAGGCGGCCAGCCCGCGCGCGGCGCGCGCTATGCGCGTAACTGCGCGGCGCTCGTCGACGGCATGAAGGCGCTCGGCTTCGAGACGTTTCTGCCGGCGGACGTGCAGGCGCCCGTGATCGTCACGTTCCACGCGCCGCGCGACGCGAAGTGGCAATTTGTGCAGTTTTATGCAGCCGTGCGCGAGGCCGGGTACGTCCTGTATCCGGGCAAGCTGACGCAAGTGGAGACGTTCCGCGTCGGCTGTATCGGCGCGATCGACGCAAACGAGATGCACAACGCCGTCGCCGCGATCGGCCGGACGCTGGCGGACCTCGGCATCAGCGTGAAGTAAGCAAGGCGGAAGCAATGCGAAGCGCGACACTCACGCGATCAGGATTTCAGGGCCGCGCGCGGTGATCGCCTTCGCGAGCGCGCGGTCGGGCGCGAGTTCCGTGACGACGTAGCGCGCCTTCTCCATCCCTTCGATACGCACGGGCGTCACGCGACCGAACTTCGAATTGTCGGCGACGACGATGACCGTATTGCCCGCGCCGATCATCCGGCAGCGCACCTCGGCCGCCATGCGCGAGTAATCGGACAGCTGCGCGTCCGGCGTGATGCCGCCCGCGCCGATCAGCGCGAAGTCCGCGTGATAGTGCGACAGCTGGGTGATCGTATCGAGGCCGAACGCGGCGTCTTCGTTGTCCGACAGCTCGCCGCCGAGCAGCGTCACGCGGTTGTCGTTGCGCCGGCCGAGCAGCAGCGCGATGCGCCAGTCGTTCGTGTAGACGGTCAGCCGGTGGCGGTCGGTCAGCGCGCGTGCGGCCGCGTGCGTCGTGCTGCCCGAATCGATGATGACCGACGCGCCGTCGGGCACCAGTTGCGCCGCGCGCTCGCCGATAGCGCGCTTTGCGCTGGCGTTCGCGGCGTCGCGGGTATCGAGGTCCGGCTCGCGCCGGTCGCTCGACAGCGCGCCGCCGTGCGTCGTCACGATCAGGCCGCGCTCGGCGAGCGCGTTCAGGTCGCGGCGGATCGTCTCGCGCGATACGTTGAGCTCGCGAACCAGCTCCGCGACCGACAGTGCGCCCGTCTTCGTGACCTGAGCCAGAATATATTGATGACGTTGTTCTGCCAGCATCTCGATATGGTTGGCCGCTGTCAGGCGGCGAGCGTGTATTCAGGGATCGGGCAAGCCCGCGCCGTATTGTATTACGCATGGAGACCCGGCGCGGAAGGAACGTGTGCTGGCTGTGGGCGGACTGTCGGGCCTTCGCTGGATTACCGTTGGCGGACGGTCGGCGTATGCCCTTCATATGCCCCTCACATGCCCTTGAACCGCCCGCGTCGCAAAGCTGCGGATGTTCCGCGCGCCGCATCCCTGCTAATCTGAGCGGTCTTCTCTCGCATCGCCGATGCGCTCGAACCAACCGCCGATGCCACCTCTGTTTCGCCGACTACGACTGCTGTTTCACGCGTTGCGCTATGGCGCCCGTCTGATCTGGCTCGCCGCGCCCGAGCATCACAAGCTGCACTGGATCGTCACGCTCGTTTCACGCGTGCACGAGTCGCCGGGCGGGCGCGCCGGCGTGCATCGCGCGTTGCCCAATCTCGGCCCGCTGGCGAGCGCGTTCGCCGAAGCGCTCGCGCGCCGCCCCGAACTCGCGACAGGCACGCTGCATGACGCAATCGACGCCGTCAGCCACCTCGAAGCGCCCTTGCCGCCCGACCAGGTCGAGCATGCGATAGCGGCAGCGCTCGGCCGGCCGGTGTCGACGCTGTTTGCATCGATTGATCTGACGCCCGCGAAAAACGGCTTTGCCGAGCAGACGCATGTCGCGCGGCTGGCCGTGCCGATCGACGGGCATCGCGACATTGCGCTCAAGCTCGTGCGCGTCGCGCAAGTCCAGGAAATCGCCGACGAGGCCGCCCTGCTGCGCTGGGTCGCGCGCTGGATGGAGAAGCTCTCGAAGAACGCTCGCCGTCTGCGCCTGCGCGAGTTCGCCAATGCCTTCACGCAGGAAATCCTGCGCCGCTTCGATCTGCGCGCCGAAGCCGCGAACCTGAGTCAGACCGCGCATCATTTCGACGGCGACAAGCGTCTCGCGATTCCCGCCGTGATCTGGGAGCTTTGCACCGACCGCACGCTCGCGATGCAGCATATCGAATCGCTGCCCGCGCTCGATTTCGCCGGTCTGTCGGCGCGCGGCGTGAAGCTCGCGCCGCTTGCCGGGCACATTATCGAAGTCGTCACCGAGCAGGCCTTCGAGCACGGCTTCTTCCACGCAACGTTCGATGCAGCGCGCGTGCGCGTGAGCATCGATCCGGACACGCTCGGGCGCATCGTGCTCGCGGACTTCGCGGTGATGTCGAGTTTGTCGTCGCAGGAGCGCGAGTTCTTCGTGCACGGCGCGACGGCGCTGTTCGAGCAGGACTATGGACGGCTCGCGCATCTGCATCGCGATGCGGGCCATGTGTCGCAGGACACGCGCCCCGAGAAGCTCGAAGCCGAACTGCGCACGCGCGCCGAAGCGCATTTCGCGCCGCAGTCGCACGAACGCTCGGCGGGCGCGTTATTCCATCATCTGCTGTTTGCCGTGCACCCGTTCGGCGGCGATGTGCCGCCGCGGCTCGCCGCCGCGCAGCGCGCGTTCGGCCAGGCGGAGATACTGGCGAACGCGCTGCATCCGGGCATCGATTCATGGCAGATCGCGCGCTCGGTGCTGGCTACGCTCGCGCGCCGCGAGTTCGATCATCGCGGCTGGGTCAAGCATCTCGCGCAGGAGTTGCCGCATCTCGCGCATCTCGTGCCGCGCATCCCGCAGCTTGCGGTGCAGTATCTGCAGCATCGGCACGAAGTCACGACGGTCAGGCAACAGGCCCAGCTCGTCAGCGACGTGCTGCTCGAATACCGGCGCACGCGCTCCCTCTTATGGGCGTGCACGGTTTGCGGCGGTCTGCTCGGCGCGATTGCCGTGGTGCTCACGTACTGAGCGCGGCTTTTTTCGAAGCGCTTCGTTGCCCACGCTGCGCGAAGTGCAGCTTCGAACAAGACTGCCACGCACGCTTTGCCCGATACTGCGAGCCTTGTGTCCGCTGTTCGAGTCATCCGATGCTGGTTGTCTTCAATGCCGTTGTTTTCGTGGTCCTTTGGTCGACGGGATTCGTGGTCGCGCGCGCGATCAAGCCCTACGCCGATCCGAATCTCTTCCTGCTCGCGCGCTTCGGCGGCACCGCGCTGCTGTTCATGGCGGCTGCGCTGTTCGCGCGCGTCGAATGGCCGAGGGGCCGCGCGCTCGGCAAACATCTGCTCGCGGGCGCGCTGCTGCAAGGCGTGTATCTCGGCGCGGGCTACTGGGCCGTCGCGCAAGGGATGAGCGCGGGCATCATGGCCTTGCTCGGCGCGTTGCAGCCGCTGCTGACGGCGGCCGTCGCGGCGCCACTGTTCGGCGAACGTCTGTCGGGGCGAGGCTGGACGGGCATGCTGCTGGGTCTCGCGGGCGTCGCGCTGGTGCTCGAGCCGAAGCTCGCCGCCGCAACGGCGAGCGTCGCGCCGGATCATGCGGGCAACGTGCCGGAATGGCTCGTCGTGACCGTGTCGATTTTCGCGGTGTGCGCGATCACGGCAGGCACGCTGATCCAGAAGACATCGCTGTCGAAAGCCGAAATACGCAGCGCGAGTGCCGTGCAGAATGTCGGCGCGGCTATCGTCGTGCTCGTGTTCGCGCTGGCGCTCGGCGAGCACAAGTGGATTCCGTCGCCGGCGCTGTGGGTGTCGCTCGCGTGGGGCATCGTGATGCTGTCGGGCGTTAGCGTCACGCTGCTCGTGTGGATGGTCCGGCGCGGCGACGCGTCGCGCGCGACGGCGCTGCTGTTTCTCGCGCCGCCGCTCGCCGCGCTCGAAGGCTATGTCGGCTTTGGTGAAACGCTGACGGTGGTGCAGGTGGCAGGCTTCGTCGTGGCGCTGATCGGTGTGCTGCTCGCGCGCTCGTGATTGCGCTGGCGGGCAGCGGTTTTCTCGCGCCGCCCGCCGAAGCGCCCCTTCGATTAATCCGCCGTGTCGGCGTTCGCCGGCACCTTCGCGCGGACCTTGCTGCTCGGCGCAGGCGACCACGCGGGCCGCGCCTTGCGCTGCGAATCGACGACGACGATATAGCGCCCCGCCCACGGCGTCACGACGCGGTCCGAATGCAGCACCCACAATGAGCGACCGTCGGCGACGAGCGCCTCGTAGTCGCGGTCGAGCATGCCGTAGTGGTCGAGGAACACGTTCAGCGATGCCGGTATCCGCACGCAGCCCTTCGAATGGCGGACGCCGAGAATCGGCTCGAGCTTGTCGGGATCGGTTGCGTGCATCTGGAAGCGCATCTGCGACATGCCACCCTTGCCCCAGCCGCGCTCGCCCTGCGCCCAGCCGAGATCGAAGATGCGCATGTCGTGGCCGCCGTAGCCGCGAATGCCGTTCTGGTTCATCGTGCCTTCGGCGCGGAAATCCATGTTGTCCGGCGTGTGCTCGAACACGCCGAGCGGCGTGATGAAGTGATCGAACTGCCCCGGCCTCCCCGTTGCGACGGGCGACGCGCCAATCATCTGCCATGCGTCCAAAGGCGCCGCGCGAAAGTAGATGAAGAGCGCCTGGACGTTCTCGTTGCGATCGACGAGCACCACATACTCACCCGACAGATTGCCCAGATCGTTCTGCGCGAGCCCCTGCTCCAGACGCTCGCCGTACGCGCGTTGCTCCGCTGCGGGGACTTTCAGACGGCGCGTCACGCTGCGCGCGAACACGTCGCGCAACAACAGCGCGCGGCGCGGGTCCACGCGGCCGGCGGCATCATGCGCGGCGACGGCGGACGCGTCGATAGCAGCATTGGACGCGACTTTCGGGGCATCGGCGGCACGTGCGTATTGTGTGAACGCGGAAATGGCAAGCGCCGAGGTCAGCGAAAGCGCTAACGACAATCCGAACGACGACACCGATCGGCGCACGCATAATCGCGCACGCGACACCGACGCGATCACATCGATCGCCCTATCCCCGTTATCACTGCGCAGTGTGCCGCTCTGCGCATCCGCCCTCTCTCGTGCAGGCGGAATGACTACCCTGTTCTGTTTTGTGCTGGTCATTTTGTTCGAACGTCACTGCCAGTCGCCCAACCCGTGCAACCGCTCGTGGCGTGCTGCCGGGCGTCTTCCGGTGCGGCAACGTTGTGCCCGCGCCGTGCTTTCGCGCTGTCCGATATCGGACGGCTACTGCATCTCTCGATTTAAAGCCTTAATCGTTCAGATTTAATTATGGGTATGCCACATTAAACCAGACAATGTGTGACGGCGCATCGAGTTCAGCACTTCATGCCATCATCGCCGGTGATATCTATGCCATTTGCAAGGAGAACGTCGATGGACCAGCAGCAACGCGCCGCGCGCCAGCGGCAGATTGCAGCCGAACTGCACGTCGCGGACCATTTCGACGCGGCGCGCGAAATCGAGCGGCGCGTCGCGTTTCTCGCAGATTATCTACGCGCGAACGGACTTGCGGCCTATGTGCTCGGCATCAGCGGCGGCGTCGATTCGTCGACGGCGGGACGGCTCGCGCAGCTCGCCGTCGAGCGTCTGCGCGATGCGCACTACGACGCACGCTTCGTCGCGATGCGCCTGCCGTACGGCGTCCAGCACGACGAAGCGGATGCGCAGCAATCGCTCGCCTTCATCCGTCCCGACGACACCTTGACCGTCGACATCCGCCCAGCCGCCGACGCGATGCTCGCCTCGCTCAGCGCGAGCGGCCTGCCCTTTGCCGACGCGTCGCAACAGGACTTCGTGCACGGCAACATCAAGGCGCGCCAGCGGATGATCGCGCAGTACGCGGCGGCAAGCGTGCGGCGCGGCATCGTGATCGGCACGGACCACGCGGCGGAATCGGTGATGGGTTTCTTCACGAAGTTCGGCGACGGCGGCGCCGACGTGCTGCCGCTCGCGGGCCTGACCAAGCGGCGCGTGCGCGCGCTCGCCAGGGCGCTCGGCGCCAACGACGCGCTCGCGCACAAGGTGCCGACCGCCGACCTCGAAATGTTGCGCCCTCAACGTCCGGACGAAGACGCCTACGGGATCCGTTACGAGGACATCGACGATTTTCTCGAAGGCAAGCCCGTGAGCGACGCGGTGTTCGACACCGTTATGCGCTTTTACGACAGCACGCATCACAAGCGCGCGCTGCCTTACACGCCATTCGATTGAACACGCGGCGCGTGGACTATTTGCGCGGCGGCGTTTCGTCGCCGCCAAATGGCACGGCGCTAACCTGCAGCGCTACGCCGGCCAGCTGCTTGCCGGTGAACTGCTGCGCGATGACCTCGGCGACATAGGCTTCGTCGGCTTCGACATCGACTTTCGCATACGCGTTCGACGTGCCCTGCTCGAACACTTCGATGTCTTTTGCATAGTGACCGAGTTCATGGCCGAGAAAATCACGTACTTCCTGCTCGGAGCAAGATTCGGGAATGTTCCACACGATGATCTTCATACGCGCCACGCTCTCAGTTGATGGTAGTCATGCAGCTAGCCGGATTGGCGCTGCATGCCGGACCTCGAAGCTGTGCTGTTTCCGTGCTGTTTCGTTAGTGTTTCGACCTTCAGCGTAGCCAGAAACGTGCCCCGGAGCAACGCAGGCGACAGACGGCGCCCGCGCGTGGTCCGGCAAGCTCAGTGCAAACTCAGTCTGCGTTCTCGACGTTCGCCGCGCTGACCCACCAGGCCATCTCGCCTTGCGGCACATGCACGAGCACGGCGGAAGGATCGGCGACGCCGTCATCGGCGATCTCGCAGACGCCGAGTCCGTCAGGCAGACGCTTCACAGTGCCGGCGTCCTGAAAGAGCGAGAGACGATGCGCGTCGAGCGGGCGCAACTGGCGGTACACGTCGTAGCTGATCGCGCCCGGCGTGTCGCCGCGGATCTGCAGCGCGTCGTCCTTGCCGCACGGCGACGATGCGGCCAGCGCTGCATGACTCGCCGCGAGGCAGCCGAGCGCGGCCACGACGGCAGCGATGAATGATTGCTTCATATTGATTCTCCAGGATGTGACGGTTGGCCGCGCGTCGCGGCCTTCGGGAAAGCGGATTGAACGTGCCGGCGACAGTTGCGGCCAGGCTCAGGAGCCATCGCTGCCGATCGACGCGACGCCGCGATCGTCGTCGCACGGCGCGCTGCCGAAGCCCGCATAGTGTGCGGACCAGTTTCCGGCGATAGCCGCCTGCGCTTCGCCCAGCGACATGCGCCCTTCGCACACGCAACGCTTGAGCTTCGCCGTAAGCAATTCCTTGCGACGCTCGCCCTTGTGTCCGCCCCATGGCAACAGATCGAGGTTGTCCTGCGCATCCGGCGATCCGCCCAGCAAGATCGGCACGCGCCGATCCAGCGCGTAACGCGTGCCATGCCCGGCATCGATGCCGCGTTCGGCGAGCAACCGGTCCTTGAGCTCCATCATGTCGTCGAACGGTGGCGAAACCGTGTCGGCATAGCCGGGCCGGCATATCGTCGTGGCGATGTTCTGCTGCGAAACGCGCTCGTCGAGCATCGACGCGTCTTGTGCAAACGACGCCGACGCATGCAGATACAAGCCCGCCAACACGGCAACGAGCGCTATGGCGCGCAGGCGCCTCTTTCGCGCGAGACCCGTGACGCGGCCCGCGTCACTGATAGTTGATTCGATCCGACTGATGCTGTGCGCCTGCTCGAGCGCGTTCTTCTTCCCTTCGTTCATTAATCAGCGCGCCTTTGAGTAGCGCGGAAGAGTTAATTCGCAGGACAATTAAAACACATCCAGGACGCACGACGTAAATACAGCCAGATTGAATCGCTTCACTTTTTCGATGCTGGCGGCATCGAGGGCATCGCTACGGCGCCGCGATGCCCTCGCCGATGGAGTCTTGCCGATGCACGGAAGCGCCGCCATGACACGCATCAAAACAGACTCGCTCAATGCATCTTGGCAGCCGTAAGCGCCTGCAATGCGCGCACGCGCCCGAGCGCTTCCGTATTGCTCACCGCCTTCTCGTACATTGCCGCGAGATCGACCTTCAATGCGGTGCGCGAGCCGCCGTCGAGATACACCATATGCCCCGACGGATAGAACCGCGCGGACAGGTTGTTCCGCACCTGCTGGCTCAGGAGCGGCATCTGCTGCAGATCGAGCACCGTCTGATAGAACGGCGTGACGAAGTCATAGAACCCGTTCGCCGACAGCACTTTCAGATCGACGTTGAGCGCCATCACGGCGGCGAGGTCGCCCGCCGTGTAGAGAATGATGTTGCCCTTGCTGTCGAGGCCCTTCTGCTCGCCCGTCGGATCGATATGGCCGAAGTCCCAGAACTTGAACGCCTGATCGTTCAGATCCGTGAACGCCGAGTTCGATGTGAACTTCAACTGCTCGTTCAGATACACGTTCCACATCGTCGTGTAGACGCCCGTGACGGCCGTCATGGTCGGATCGTTGCCGCCCGAGTTCGGATCGATCTTGCCCGCGATGCCCGTTTCGATTGCGGTGACGCGGCCGTCATATGCGCCGAGCGCGAGCCCCTTCGACTTGAGCAGCGTGGTCAGGAACAGCGAATTGCCCCGGCTGTCGTACCCGGCTATGTCGAGACTCCACGCAAGCAGCGTGGCCTTGTCGATGCCCGTATACTCGCTGAGCTTTTCGACCACGGCGCTGTCGGTGGTCGGGAACTTGCGCAACGCGTTCAGGTAGTCCGTGCGTGCGAACTGCGCGACCTCTTCGACGAACTGGCCAAGGTCCGTGGGCCGAGGCGCGATGCCGAGCTTCTTGTGATACCACGCGTCCGCCGCGGCTGTGGGCAGCGCGCCGATGGGATTGCCCGCCTGCGTGTAGTCGAGGATCGACGATTGCAGCGTGATGCCGTTCAGATCGACGCCGTCTTCATGCAGCTTGTAGGCGAGCACGCAACTGCGCGCCGTGCCATACGATTCGCCGAACAGAAACTTCGGCGAATTCCAGCGGTTGTTCTTCGTCAGATAGCGCTTGATGAACTGCTTGATCGAGTCCGCGTCCTGATCGACGCCCCAGAAATCGCGGTTCTTGCGCGGCGCGACGGCGGCCGAATAACCGGTGCCGACCGGGTTGATAAAGATGAGGTCGCTCTTGTCGAGCAGGCTGTCCGGGTTGTCTTCCATCTGATACGGCGCGGGCGGCGTGAAGCTCGGCATCGACGTCTTGATGCGGCGCGGTGCGAACGATCCCAGCAGCACGAACACCGACGACGAGCCCGGTCCGCCGTTATAGAAAAACGTGAGCGGCCGGCTCTCTTCCTTCTGGTTATCCTGCGTGAACGCGACATAGAATATCTTCGCGCTCGGCAGCGAACTGGATGGATCGACCGTTACCAGATGGCCAGCTGTTGCCGTGTAGTTGAGCTTCTTGCCGCCGATCGTGATCGAATGCTTCGTGATCGCTGCGCTCTCGCTGGTGTCGGTGACCGAGTCGTCGGGCCCGTTGCCATATGCGACGGGATCGAAGAACGGGTGGTCACCGGCCTTGTGAGACGCGCTCGCAGCGGATGCTTCCTGCGTGGCGTGTGAGTTGTGAGGCGACTGCGAACTGCCGGAAGCTGATTCTGTATTCGTCATGATCGCTCCATTGAATGCCTGTATGTGTTACCCACTGTTGCGATGCATTCATCGCCGCCAAAAGCACGGCGCCCGAGCCGCGAGCGCCCGCTCATCAGACTATAAAGCTGCCGCCACCTTCACACCATTGGGACTGCCCAATCCCGTGCAGGCATCCCAGCCGGTCGTCGCGGCATAACTGCCGTTGTTGCCCTGCGTGATGTCGTTGCAGGCGCCCGCCGCCTTGTACAGCTTCGGATTGACGAAGCCGACGGGCGCGCCCTTCGCACCGTTGATGCGCGCGATCAGCGCGGCCCACAGCGGCGCGACGGCGCTGGTGCCGCCGATCACCGTGTTGCTGCCGTCGACGATCACGTCGTAGCCGGTGAGCGGTGACGCGTCGCCCGCCACGTCCGGCACGCCGCGCCCCGTCAGCGCGTGCTTGCCCTGCGAGCCCGATACGGACAGCCCTTCCTGCCAAGACGGCACGGGGAACGTGCCGCTCACGCCCCCGCCCGACGCGCCGCCGTTCGCGCCGTCGTTCCACACCACTTCGTGCGAGACCGTTTGCCCCGAGCCTTGCAGGCTGGTGCCGCCGCACGCGAGTACGTACGGGCTCGACGCGGGGAAATCGACATGGTCGCTGCCGTCGCCCACGCCGTCGCCGGAGCCACTGTCGCCCGATGCCGCGCAGACGGTCACGCCGATCGCTGCAGCCGATTGCAGCACGTCGTTGAACGCGTTCATCGACTGCGCGGTCCACACGCTTTCCGGCGCGCCCCAGCTGATCGAAATCACCGACGGTTTGTTGGTCTTGTCATGCACCGCGCGGCTGACGGCGTCGATGAAGCCCGCGTCGCTGTTGGTCGTGAAGTACACGGCGATAGTCGCGCCCGGCGCGATAGCGCCGGCGATCTCGACGTCGAGCGTGACTTCGCCGTCCGGTCCGTTCGGATCGCCAGTAGGATGGTTGCCGCCCTGGTCGACACCAACGGCAACGACTTTCGGCGAGCCCACGCCGAGGCTCGAAAAATAGTTGTCGAGGTCGGCCGTGCGATAGCCGCCGCCCAGTTCGATGATGCCGATGCACTGGCCGCTGCCGTCGCCCTGCGGAAACCGATACAGCGAAGCGAGTTGCAACGGCGTGAACGACGATGCCTGCTGCGCCTGCGCCGGCCGGAACGGCGGACGCATGCGGAAATGCGGGCGCGCTTGCGGACGGTCGTCGAGACCGAGCACGGCAGTGACGACGCCATTCAGATCGTCGGGTACGCTGATCGCGCCCGTGCGGCCACGAAACTGGCCCATCGATTGATGCTCGTAGTGCTGCAGTCGAACGTCGAACGCCTTCTGGAACTGATCGATCTTGCCGCTCAGCACGACGGTGCGCGCCGACGCGTCTTCACGCACGACCGTCAGCCCGTGCTGCGTAGCGAAGGCTTTCAGTTTCGCAATGTCTTCCGCCGATGCGCCAAAGCGCTGTTCGAGTTCTTCACGCGTGAGCGGCTTTGCATCCGCCGCGCCTGCTTCGATCTTTTTCATCATCTGGGCGAACTGCGGCTCGTCCTTGCGGCGCAGCACGACGACGACCTGAATCGTTTCCGACGGATCGCACTGCGCGATCACCTTCGAACCGGGCGCGAGCGTGCGCTCGCTGCCGGGCAATGGATGCTTCGACATGGTTGCGATTCTCCCTGTGTCGACGGGCGTGGGCGCCTGGCGCTGACTCCCGTCTCATCCAGCTTGGTTGCGGCGAATGACTCGAAGCCACGCGTTTTGATACACGGTGCACCGACGGGCGCTCAGGCGCGCCGTCATGCCACGCGGCAACGACATCCGTCCGACCAATCCATTCGAACACAGTTCCAGCGCGACCGACACCTGGCCGATCGGCTAGCTTCCGGCATGGGTCAAATCGGGGTTACGTTGCTCCAGCAGCTTTTACGCTGTTGCGTTACGCTATGCGACCGCGAGCCAGAGAGCGCGCGGCTCCAGCAATTCAAGGACCCTCCATGACCATTTCGATGTTTCAGGCATCCATCCCCGTGCTGATTCGCAGCCTCACGAACCTGCAGGCCATTCTCGGCAAGGGACAGGCGCACGCGGCAGAAAAACAGATCGACCCGTCGGTGCTCACGGGCGCCCGTCTCTTTCCGGACATGCATCCGCTGGCCCGTCAGGTGCACATCGCAACGGATACCGCGAAGGGTTGCGCAGCGCGGCTGGCCGGCGTCGAAGCGCCGAAGTTCGACGACGTGGAGTTCACGTTCGACGAACTGCACGCGCGCATTCAGAAAACCATCGATTATCTGAAGGAGTTCAACGCGGCGCAGATCGACGGCTCGGAGACGCGCGCTGTGACGCTGAAGATGCGCAGCGGCCCGGTGGAGTTCACCGGCCAGTCTTATCTGCTCGGCTTCGCGATGCCGAACTTCTACTTCCACATCACGACGACGTACGACATCCTGCGTCATAACGGCGTCGAACTCGGCAAGCTCGATTTCCTCGGCAAGCCGAACAGCTAACGCTGAAGGGAAATATTGGCGAGCGATGCGCGAACCGGTTCTAGCCGGGTTCGCGCGTCGCGGCTGAAGCGAGGAATTGCGTAAGACGCGCCCCGATGCAAGTCAGAGGCGCGGCTGGAACGCGATGATGCCCATGCCCGCCAGCGTCAGCGCGACGCCCGCGAGATCCCATGCGCTCGGACGCACATGGTCGACGCACCATAGCCAGAGAATCGCCACCGCTACATAGACGCCGCCGTATGCGGCATAGACCCGGCCCGCGGCCGCGCCGTGAAAGGTCAGAAGCCACGCAAACAGCGCGAGGCTCAATGCGCCCGGCAACAACAGCCACGCTGGGCCGCCGTCCTTGAGCCAGCGCCAGGGCAGATAGCAGCCGACGATCTCGGCGATCGCGGTCACAACGTACAGCAACAGGGTCTTCATCGGCAGGATTGAGGTGATCGGTCAACGCGGCGTCAAGGCTTAGGCCGTGCAGTCTATCGCCTTTATTGACACAATCACTTTGCCTTCCGGCGGCGCACCATGCGACATTGACCTTTCATCCTCCATTCAAATGATCACGAGCACGCCAGCATGAGTGTCAAATCGCCCTGTATCGACATCTGCAAGTTCGACGGCAAGACCGGTTATTGCGTCGGCTGCCTGCGCACGAAGGAGGAATGCAAAGGCTGGAAGAAGATGAAAGACAAGCATCGCCGCAAGGTCATCGACCAGAAGCCGGAACGCGCGGCGATGATCCGCAAATAAGCACGCGCTTCAGGCACGCTTCAATCGAGCGACAGACGCAGCGCGAAACCGATCAGCGCGGCGGAGAACGTCCAGCGCTGCACAGACTGTGCGAGCGGATGCGCGCGCACCCAGCCGGCGATCCGCGCGGCGCCGATTGCATAGACGGCGTCGAAACACGCGCCGAGCGCAACCAGCACGACACCCAGTTCAACCATCTGCCACGCGACGGGCCCCGCTTCCGGACGCACGAACTGCGGCAACAGCACCGAACAGAACAGCAGCGCCTTCGGGTTCAGCAGATTCGTGAACAACCCTTTGACGAACGCCGTCCGCAACGCGCCGTCCTCGTCTGTCTGCATGCCGCTCGACGGCAGCGCGAACATCGGCGAGCGGAAGATCTGCACGGCCACCCACGCCAGATAGATCGCGCCGCCGTAACGCACCACTTCGTAGAGCCACGGCGCGTTGCGCAGCAGCGCGGCGACGCCGCAAGCGGACAGCGTGACATGCGTCGCGCGCGAAAGGCCAAGGCCGACGGCGGCGGCAAAACCATTGCGCGCGCCGCGTCCGATGCTCGTCTGCAACACGAGCGCCATGTCCGGTCCGGGCAGCGCAAACACCACGACCAGGGCCGTGACATACATGATCAGAAGATGAGCGGAAATCATGGGGAACCTCACGTTTCGAGGCATTCATGATGCATTCGAGTGAGTAGCGAATATTGGCGATTTTCTACCACTCAGCATCACGGATTAGCAGATTGCCCTAAAATAGCTCCACCCTTAAAAGGTTTCCGCTAAGCATGATCGAACTCGACAAAACAGACCGCGCAATCCTCGCCGCGTTGCAATCGGACGGCCGGATGTCCAATGCTAAGCTCGCCGAAACGGTCGGCCTCAGCGAGACGCCCTGCGCGCGACGGCTCAAGCGCCTCGAAAACGACGGGTATATCGAGCGGTATCGCGCGATGCTGTCGCGCTCGGCGCTCGGATATGGCGTCGTCGCGTTCGTGTACGTGCGCTTTGCCGTGCATGACCGCGCCACCGCGACGCGCTTCGAGCGCGAGGTGCTGGCGATCCCGCGCATCCTGTCGTGCCACAACGTATCGGGCAGCGCCGATTACGTGCTGCAAGTGGTCGCGCGCGACCTCGACGATTACGGCACGTTCATGCGCGACGAGATGCGCAGTTTGCCGGGTGTGACGTCGGTGGAATCGTCGCTGTCGCTGCGCGAGGTGAAGGCGAACGGCGGCTTGCCCTTGAGCTGAACCATGCGACGCAGAGCGCGAAATGCGCGGCGACTCGTGGCATAGTGAGCGCCTCGCCGTCACGGCACGATGAATCACGGAGCATTGGTATGGACCACGCAGCAGCGCGAGCCGAAGAAACCCGCGCAATGGAGCGCGTTCTGAACGCAACGAAACAGGTGCAGACGGCGTTCGCCGCGCTGCAGTCGCAATTCCCGCCGGACGGCAGCGGCCGCCCATCGCAGATCGCGTTGCAGACTTTCGACGCCGCGCTGCAGGAACTGGAAGACGCCCAATCCGAATTCGATACGATCCTCAACGATCTGCTTGACGGCAACCGTTGAGCCGACTACGCGCCGGGCGGCTGATGACGTCCGGCGTAACGCGCGGCGCGGGCATGTACGGATGCCTCTGCCGTGCGTCGCGGAGAAGGCGGGAGTTGGCGGGGACTGACAGTTAGTTGCAATTGCGCGGGCCGCGATCATCACTATAGTGAATGCCGGCTGATTCAATAAATAAACTTCGGAAATACATCCGCCGCCGCTAAGCTGGCTTCACCTCTTCAAGGCGAAGCATGTGATGGCGGAACTTTATCTGGTACGGCATGGCCAGGCGTCCCTGGGCGCCGACGATTACGACCAACTTTCGGACGCAGGCGAACAGCAAGGCATCTGGCTCGGCGAATACTTCGCACAGCGCGATATCGCGTTCGACCGCGTGATGACAGGCACCCTGCGCCGCCACGCGCAGACCGCCGATGCGATCCGGCGCGGGCTCGGTGTGCCGCGCATCGATTGCGAGATCCATCCCGGTCTCGACGAATACGACTTCCACGCACTGTTTCGCGCGCTCGGCGACGAGCACAGCGCGCTGGCCGAACGCGCCACGCGCAGTCCACGCGATTTCTTCAAGGCTTTGCGCGAAGTCCTGCAACTGTGGACAGAAGGCGCGCTCGACGGCCGCGCGCCCGAAACCTGGGTTGCGTTCCAGCAACGCGTCGCCGAAGCGCGCGGCGCGATCCAGCAAGGCAGCGGCCAGCGCGTGCTGGTCGTGAGTTCCGGCGGCGTGATCGCCGCGCTGACGCAGCAGGTCTTGCAGGCGCCCGCCGCCACGGCCATCGCGCTCAACATGCAGATACGCAACAGCAGCGTCAGTCATTACTTCTTCAATCGCGACACGCTGCATCTGTCGAGCTTCAACGGCATCGGCCATCTCGATGATCCGCAGCGCCGCGCCTTCCAGACCTATGGCTAACTCAGGGCTTAACGCATCGAACGATATGACTTGCGATCACCACGACACCACGCTCGACCTCGACCGCCTTGCACGATATCTGGAGCAACACGTCGCGGGCTTCCGCGGCCCGTTGCGCGCGACGAAGTTCGCAGGCGGCCAGTCCAATCCGACTTATCTGCTCGACACGCAGAGTGGCCGCTACGTGCTGCGCCGCCAGCCGCCCGGACAGTTGCTGAAATCGGCGCATGCCGTCGACCGCGAATTCCGCGTGCTGAGCGCGCTCGCCGATACGCCCGTGCCTGTCGCGCGCGCCTGGCATCTGTGCGAGGACCGCGAAGTAATCGGCAGCATGTTCTACGTGATGAGCTACGAGGAAGGCCGCATCTTCTGGAACCCGGCGCTGCCCGAAGTGGAACGCGACGCGCGACGCGACTATTACGCGTCGATCGTGAAGACGCTCGCAGCGTTGCATGACGTCGATCCTCAAGAAGTGGGACTCGCCGACTACGGACGCGCCGGCAATTACTTCGAGCGTCAGATTGGCGTCTGGACGAAACAGTACCGCGCCGCCGAAACGCAACGCATCGACGCGATGGAAGCGCTGATCGACTGGCTGCCCGCGCACTGCCCTGCCGATGCGCTGCGCGCATCGCTCGTGCATGGCGACTTCCGCATCGACAACCTGATCTTCGCGAGCGACGCGCCACAAGTACGCGCGATTCTCGACTGGGAACTGTCGACGCTCGGCAATCCGCTCGCCGATCTTGCGTACTTCTGCATGTGCCTGCGGCTGCCCGCACACGGTCATATCACGGGATTGCGCGGACAGGATCGCGCTGTCCTGGGTGTGCCCGACGAAGAAGAAATCATCGCCCAGTATTGCGCGCTGCGCGGGCTGCCCGCGATCGACAACTGGCCGTTCTACCTTGCGTTCAGCTTCTTCCGGCTTGCGTCGATTGCGCAGGGTGTGAAGGCGCGCGCACTGCAAGGCAATGCATCGAGTGCGCAGGCGCATCAGGTCGGCGCGATGGTCGAGCCGCTCACGCAACTTGCCGCCGAGCTGATCGCGTAAGCCTCGAACACAATCATCGACGAGAACATGAAGGAGACAACATTGAGCACGAACCTTTTCGACCTGACGGACCGCATTGCACTCGTGACGGGCGCGAGCCGCGGGATTGGCGAAGCGATCGCGAGATTGCTCGCGCAGCAGGGCGCGCATGTGATTGTGTCGAGCCGCAAGCTCGAAGAATGTGAGCATGTCGCGGCGGATATCCGCGCGGCGGGCGGGAGTGCCGAAGCGTTTGCGTGTCACGTCGGGCATATGGAGGACATCGCGGCGACGTTCGCGCATATTCGCGAGAAGCATGGGCGGCTGGATATTCTCGTGAATAACGCTGCCGCGAATCCCTATTTTGGGCACATTCTCGATACGGATCTTGCTGCGTATAACAAGACTGTCGAGGTGAATGTGCGTGGGTATTTTTTTATGTCGGTGGAAGCGGGCAAGTTGATGAAGGAGCGAGGACGTGGCGCGATTGTTAATACGGCGTCTGTCAACGCGCTGCATCCTGGTGATATGCAAGGGATTTATTCGATCACCAAGGCGGCTGTCGTCAACATGACCAAGGCGTTTGCCAAGGAATGTGGGCCGCTCGGGATTCGCGTTAATGCTCTGTTGCCTGGGCTTACGAGGACCAAGTTTGCTGGCGCGCTGTTTGAGAACAAGGATATTTATGACCAATGGGTCAGCAATATTCCGCTGCGCCGGCATGGGGAGCCTTCTGAAATGGCCGGGACGGTGTTGTATCTCGTTTCTGATGCAGCTAGCTATACGAATGGGGAATGTATTGTTGTTGATGGAGGATTGACCGTCTAGGGTTTTTTTGCCCTGCGGGCGCGTTGGTTCGCGGTGCGGCGTATTTGCTCTGTGTGTTGGCCTTTGCGCTGGCATCCGCGTTTTGTCTTCGTGCTTCAAGCGTCGCCCCTGTGCGGGGCGGCACCTACTTTTCTTTGCCGCCGCAAAGAAAAGTAGGCAA